>NZ_WOYP01000018.1 GCF_011620715.1 Microbacterium sp.
GTATCTGTCATGCACTCATTCCTATCGCTTGCAGGTGGAGTTCTACCGGACGCCCCCGATTCCGGCGAGACCTCGGTGCACGGATGCAGGACTACGGTCGCGTGCCATGGAAGCCGGCCCTGAGCACGGGGTCGACTTGGTCCGCCCCGTGGTCGAGCTGGTAGTCGAGGTTCACGGCGGCGTTGATCAGAGCGAGGTGACTGAAGGCTTGGGGAAAGTTCCCGAGCTGGTCACCAGTGAGCCCGATCTCTTCGGCGAAGAGGCCGATGTGATTGGCGTAGGTCATCATCTTCTCGAAGGTCAGCTGAGCTTCGTCGAGGCGTCCAGACCGGGCGAGGGCATCGACGTAGAAGAAGGAGCAGAGTGTGAAGGTGCCCTCCGAGCCGCGCAGTCCATCAGGTGAGGCGCTGGGGTTGTATCGATAGACGAGGCTGTCCGAGACCAGCTCGTCGTCGATGGCTGCCATGGTCGAGGTCCACATCGGATCGTGAGGGGCGATGAAGCCCATGAGCGGCATCAGCAGCAGCGAGGCGTCGAGCACGTCAGTGTCGTAGTGCTGGACGAATGCCTTGCGGTTCGGGTGCCATCCTCGCGTCATGATCTGCTCGTAGATGCGGTCCCGTTCGAGAGTCCAGCGGAGGATCGGCGCAGGGCGCCCGCTTGATCGAGCGAGGCGGATGGCTCGATCGAGCGCCACCCAGCACATGAGGCGACCGTACGTGAACGACTGCTGCCCGCCGCGTGTCTCCCAGATGCCCTCTTCGGGCCTGTCCCAGTTCTCGCACACCCAGTCGATCACTTCGCGAACCTGGGTCCAGGCTGTGTGCGAGAGGGGGAGACCACGCGCGTCAGCCAGATAGATCGCGTCCATGGCCTCGCCGTAGATGTCCAGCTGGAGCTGGTCGGCGGCGCCGTTGCCGATACGCACCGGGTGGGATCCTCGGTAGCCGTCGAAGTGGGCCAGCGTCTCTTCCGAGATGTCCGACGAGCCATCGACGCGGTACATGATCTTCAAAGGCCCGGATGCCGCGCCGGCGCTGTCTGCGATGCGATCGCCGAGCCAGGACACGAATGCCGCGGCCTCGTCCTTATAGCCGAGACCGAGCAGTGCATGCACAGAGAAGGAGGCGTCCCGTACCCAGGTATAGCGATAGTCCCAGTTGCGTTCGCCGCCGATCTGTTCGGGGAGTGAGCAGGTCGGGGCGGCGATCATCGCCCCCGTGGGGGCGTAGGTGAGCAGCTTGAGGGTCATCGCGGAGCGGGTGACTGCCTCGCGCCATCGTCCGGTATAGGTCGACTTGGCCAGCCAGCTCTGCCAGTACGCATGGGTGTCGTCGTACAGTGAGAGCAGCTCCTCGCGGGAGATCTGCTGCGGTGCGGCCCCGCCCGACTCCAGCATAAGTCCCGTCACCTCACCGGCCCTGAGGGTTGTGGTCACCCGCACCCCGCGATCGACAACGTCGACCACACCGGCACGGTTCGCGCCGCGGACGACGGGGTCGCCGACGCGGTGAACCGTGAGGGTGAGGTCATCCGAAGTGAAAACGGTCCCCTCGTCGGTGACCGTCGTCTGGTGATCGGCGCGGCCGTAGTCGAAGCGGGGTTGGATCTCCGCGACGAAGGTCATCGTTCCCCGCACGATCCGGACCAGGCGGACCAGGCGGTGTCGGTCGGTGGCAGGGCCGTCGGCCACCGGCATGAAGTCGATCACTTCGCCGACTCCGGACTCGGTCATGAACCGGGTCAGCAGGATGGCCGTCCCGGGAAGGTACAGCTGCTTGGTGACGTACTCGACGCCGTCGGGTCGCATCGAGAAGTACCCACCGCGCGCTGGGTCGATGAGCGATGCGAAAACCGTGGGCGAGTCGAATCGCGGACAGCAGAACCAATCGATCGTGCCGTCGGTGGAGACCAGAGCGGCGGTCTGCAGATCGCCGATCAGGCCGTGGTCACTGATCTGGGGAATGTCAGGCATGTGTTCTCCTCTGGTTCGTCGGTCTTGTCGTCCTAGGCAGCCGACGGCCACCACCCCGGTTCGGGGCGAAACGCCTCGGCTGCCAGACCCGTCGCTTCGGTGGCGAAGCGGTAGACGCGGCCGGCACCCGGCTCGGCGGCACGCTCCTCGCCGGTCCAACCCTCCGTCGCGGTGGTCACGTACAGTGTGTGAAGCCCCGGCCCCGCGAAGCCGCAGCACGTGCTCTGGGCGGCGGGCGTGTGGAGCACCTCTCGCAGTTCTCCGGCCGGTGAGTAACGGTGGACCCGACCTCCCCCGTAGATCGCCACCCAGAGGTCGCCACGGGCGTCCACGGTCATGCCGTCGGGCGCGCCGACCTCGTCAGCGACAGAGACCAGCACGCGCTGATCGGACACGGTGCCTGCGACCGGGTCGAAGGCGAACGCGTAGACCACACGTGGTCCGCTGTCGACGAGGTACATCGTGCGGCTGTCGGGGCTCCATCCCAGACCGTTCGAGATCGTCAGACCCTCCAGCATCACCTCGCAGCGACCCCGGTGATCGAGACGGTAGAGCGTTCCCCCGCCTTCGTGGTGGTCGTCGGCGAGGGTGCCGGCCCACAGCCTCCCGGAAGTGTCGCACGCAGCGTCGTTCATCCGTGTGCCCGGCGGTGAAACCTCGGGGAGGACTCGGTAGGACCCGTCGAGCCGGAGATGGATGAATCCCCGATCGGCGGCCAGGAGCCAGCCGTCGTCGTCGGCGACCGGCGCGATCGCTCCCACCGTTCCGGGCAGATCGTACGTGCGCACCGGGACGAGGTCGCCATCGAGGCCGACCCGCTCGCGGAAGACGCGGCCGGCGAGAATGTCGACCCGGAGCAGCTCGCCGCCGCGGCGGGCGTCCCATCGGACTCCCTCGCCGAGTTCGGCCTGCTCACTCCAACACGCGGCGGCTGCGGGCGGCTGGACGGCGGTGTCGCCTTGGATCTCACTCATGATCGCGTCTTTCAGCGCGCGGGGGGCGCCATGAGGATCGCGTGCGAGAGCATGCCCCCGGAGCGATCCTTGGCGTCGAAGCCGTGCTGGAGCAGGATCCGGGTCGCGTAGTAGGCCCGTTGCCCTGAGCGGCACAGCACATGGATCTCACGATCGCGCGGGAGTTCGTTCAGGCGAGCGCGCAACTCGCCGAGCGGAATATTGATCGACCCGGGGGCGCGCTCGACCGCGAGTTCTGCGCGGTCGCGCACATCGAGGAGGAACTCCCCGTCAGCGGCGGCATCCCAGTGACTGATCGGCATGTCGCCACGCAGGACGTCGGCCCCGACCATCCCGGCGAAGTTCACCGCGTCTTTGGCGCTGCCGAAAGGCGGGGCGTAGCAGAGTTCCGCTTCTTCGAGGTCGTACATGGTCCCGCCGAACTGGATGGCCAGTGCGATGTGGTCGATGCGCTTGTCGACGCCATCTTGCCCGACGGCCTGGGCACCGATGACGCGCCCGTCCGACCGCCGGAACAGGACCTTCATGGCGATCGGCTTCGCGCCCGGGTAGTAGCCGGCGTGTGAGTTGGGATACAGGTAGATCTTCTCGTAGTCGGTGTCGCCCAGGCGCTTGAGGGTTCTCTCGTTCACGCCGGTCCAGGCGACCGTCGAGCCGAAAAGCCCGACGATCGCAGTGCCCTGCGTGCCTCGAAAGGCCGACTCACGGCCGGCGATCGCCTCCGCGGCGATGCGGCCTTGCCGATTGGCGGGTCCGGCGAGGGCCATCAGACTCCACTCGCCCGTGACGAAGTCGCGCACCTCGACCGCGTCGCCGACGGCGTAGATGTCGGGGTCGCTCGTGCGCATCTGCTCATCCACGCGGAAGCCGCCCAGGTCGCCGATCTCCACTCCGGCCGCCTTCGCCAAAGTGGTGTCGGGGCGGACGCCGAGCGCAAGTATCACCAGGTCTGCCGGGTATGTCGCGCCAGACCTGGTGGTCACCACGAGTGAGTCGTCTTCGTCGGGTGCGAAGCCGGCGACCCCGTCGCCGACGATGACGTTGACGCCGTGCAACCCGAGGAAGTCGCCGACCAGCCGGCCGTACTCGTGGTCGAGCGGCGTGAGAACCTGATCGGCCATCTCGATGACGGTGACATTGAACCCGCGCTCGGCGAGATTCTCGGCCATCTCGAGGCCGATGAATCCGCCACCCACGATGACAGCGTGCCGCCGAGGGCGGACCGTCTGGAAGCCGGAGTACTTCTCCATTCCGGCGAGGAAGCTCGTGCGGCGGTCGATCCACTCCCGGATCTCCCGGGCATCGGGAACGGTGCGGACCTGGAAGATGCCCGGCAGGTCGATGCCGGGAAGGGGAGGACGTATCGAGGCGGCCCCGGGTGAGAGGACGAGCTTGTCGTAAGCCTCGGTGGTGACGGCGCCGGTCGCGACGTCTCGCAGTTCGACGGTCTTGTCGGCCGCGGAGATGCCGATGACCTCGCATCCGGTGCGGCAGTCCACGTTGAACTGCTCTCTGAAGACCCGTTCGTTCGCGACGAGTAGGCTCGACTCCTGTTCGATCACTCCGCCGACATGGTAGGGCAGCCCGCAGTTCGCGTACGAGACGTACGGGCCGCGTTCCAGCAGCAGTATCTCGGCCCGCTCGTCCAATCGACGCAGCCGCGCCGCGCACGACGCGCCGCCGGCGACTCCTCCGACGATGATCACTCTCATGTCACTGCTTCCTTCTTCTCGGTCGATAGGTGTGCGTGTCGGGGGTCAGATCCATGGACCGCGCCAGCCGCCGACATCGGCGACGAGGGCGTCGGCAGCCGCCGGTCCCCACGAGCCGGGCTCGTATGGATGGACGGGGCCGGGCCGGTCGAGCAGAGGCTGCACGATCCGCCAGGCTTGGTCGACCGTGGCCTGCGGGGCGAATCGGATGCGGCGCCCCTGGAGCGCCGCGTGCAGCAGCACTTCGTATGGTGTGGGTCCCTCGCCGCCTTGTGAGGCGAACTCCATGTCGAGCTTGATCGCCTCCGGGGTGGGAGCGTCGGCGCGCTGGGCCTGCAGGACGAGCCGCACGCCGGTGTTCGGATCCAGCTTCACGACGAGCTGGTCGGGTTCGCTGTCCGGTCGCCTCAGGCCGAATCCGAGCCGGGGTGACTGCTTGAAGACCAGGCGCAGCTCCGTCTGGGTGACCGGAAGGCACTTGCCCGTGCGGATGATGATCGGCACGCCGGACCATCGCCAGTTCTCGATCTCCAAGCGCACGGCGCAGTAGGTTTCAGTCGTCGATCCGGCCGCGACGCCGTCGATGGATCCGTACCCGTCGTATTGCCCGCGCACGTAGTGGTCAGGGCTTGCCTCCGAGATCGCGCGCAGCGCCTCGGTCTGCGCGGCGCGCAGTGATTCGGGGTCTCCGTGCGCCGGGGCCTCCATCGTGGCAGCGGCCAGCAGCTGGAAGAGGTGGTTCACCACGACGTCGCGCAACGCGCCGACCGGATCGTAGAAGTGACCGCGGGTCGCCACCCCGAACTCTTCAGCCAGGGTGATCTGCACGCACTCGACATAGTTCCGATTCCAGATCGGCTCGAGCATGGTGTTGGCGAATCGGAGGTAGAGGATCTCCTCGAGGCCCATCTTCCCGAGGTAGTGATCTATCCGGTAGAGCTGTGATTCGTCGAGGTGCGCGTGCAGTTGTTCGGCCAGCGCCGTAGACGAGGCGAGGTCATGCCCGAAGGGCTTCTCCACGACGACCCGCGCCACCGTGGTCAAACCGGCCTGCGCGAGGCCCGCCACCACCGTGCCGAACAGGAACGGGGGGATCTCGAGGTAGAAGACCGGAAGAACTGCCGCGCCGAGAGCATGAGCGATCCGCGCATAGGTCCCTTCATCGGTGAGGTCGCCCTGAACGTACGAGAGACGCTCGGCCAGACGGCTGAACACCGCCTCGTCGAGCAGCTCGCCGGTTGCGACGATCGAGGTCCTGGCCCTGTCTGCGAGCTGTTCCACCGTCCAGTCCTCGACCGCCACACCGATGATCGGGCACGTCAGAAGGCCGCGCTGCTCGAGGCGGTACAGCGAACGGAACGTCATCACCTTGGCCAGGTCTCCCGTGATCCCGAAGATCACCAGGGCGTCGCCGGGCTGGTCGGCGGTCTGGGCCGGCTGGGTCATGATCGTGCTCCTTCTGTCGCGGCCAGACGCTCGATGGC
>NZ_WOYP01000029.1 GCF_011620715.1 Microbacterium sp.
GACCGGGGCCGGATTCGCATTCGAGCATCCCCGACTTGCGAGGCGCGCTCCCTCGGGCATGACCCGGTCAGAGCTCTTGGGTCGGCTCAGTACAGCTGGTAGAGCTGCGAGGCGATCGCGCCGAGGTCGTTGTTGGCCTCGAAGACCGCTGAGACGTCATCGATCGGGACGTCGTTGACGAAGACAGCGAACGCGAAACGCTCGCCGCTGGCGGCATCCAGGTATCCGGCGAGTGCTTTGGTCTCGAGGACGAAGGCAGTACTGACTCCGGCGCCGACGAGCGTTCCGGTCTTCGCATGCGCGGCACCGATCGCGGGATCGCCCTCGGGCAGCACGTTTGCGAGCGACCCGTCGACGCCCAGGATCGGCGTCGAGTCATAGAACGTCTGGAACGTGTCGGTGCCGGTGAGGTAGCGCAAGTACGTGGTCATCCCGGCAGGCGTGATTCTGTTTCCGGGCAGACCCTGTCCGTCGGCGATCTCGACATCCGCGGAGGTGAGTCCACCGGCCTGAAGAGCGGCCATCTCGATGGCCAGGCCCTCTTCGAGCGTCGTGAGCCCCTCGCGGGCGGCGAGGATCAGGGGGAGCTGGTTGGCGCCGAGGTTGTGACTCACCTTGTTGATCAGTCGCGCCGTCTCCGAGAACGGGGGAGAGGTGAACGTGGCGATCGGTGTCAGCGCATCGAGCTCGACTGAAGTCGGCAGCGTTCCGGTGGCCGCGGCGAGGGGATCGGCATCCACCGTCACCCCCGCACGCGCGAGTGCTTCAACGAAGAGGACCCGCGCCCATTGCGCAGGGTCCGCAACCTGGTACGTCTGGACGACGGGGTCGGCTCCGAGAGGCACACTTCCGGTGATGGACAGGATGCCGTCCCCGGACTCTTCGATCGTGATGTCGATGTCGCTGTCGGCCGCGCCGGTCGTGACATCGACAGCCGGGCGGTACGCCGCGGTCTGAGGGCGCCACTCGAACGTCGCCGGCTCGCCGGCCGCGGTGCCGGGCACGAGGACGAAATCCACCAGGTTGTCGTTGACGACGATAGGAGATATGGGCACCTCGTCGAGGACGACCGGCTCCCACAGGCGGTCGTCGACGAGGACGTCGCCCGCAACTCGGGTGATGCCGGCGTCGGCGACCTGGCGTGCCAGGTCGTCCACTCCCGCGAGCGGGTCTTCCGGAGTGAGGGTGGCCACTCCGGGCAGCGCGTTGGCGTCGTAGTGATCGAAGATCGGCACGTCGATCGTCCCGTCGGCCATCGTCCGACCGCCGAGCGTGAGGTCGCCTGCTCCACGGAGCACGAGGTCGCCGTCGAGTGTTCCGCCCGACACGTCGCCGACGGCGACGACCGGCGTCGTGAGTGTCGCGTCCGCTCCGAGTTCGGCCAGCGCCGCCGTCACCGAGAGAATCTTGGCGGTCGACCCGGTGAGGAACTTCTCATCGGGGTTGTACGAGATGAGCGTCTCGCCGCTGTCGAGGTTCACCACCGACAGACCCCACCGGGCGTCCGTGTAGATCGGCTGATCCATGATCTCTTGAATCGACGGAGGCAAGGCGGTGACGGCGTCGGGAGTGGACTCCGCCGGTGCGGTGCAACCGGCGAGCACGAGGGCGAGGGCGGTCATCGCAAAGGCCGGGGCGAGGGGCGTGGTCATGACACGACTGTATTCACATGGTTCTCCGCTCAACAAGCGACCTGTGTCGCCTGCTTCGCAGTGGCATGATCCTCTACCTTGACACCGGGTCTGCTGTCATCGGTGGCAGAGCACCGCCCCGATCTGGTGATCACCGACATCCGGCTGCCGCCGGGAAACGCTGACGACGGGTTGGCGGCCGCGTTGCGGATACGCCGGACGAACCCCGAGATCGCCGTCGTCGTGCTTTCCCAGTACGTTCAGCGCAGCTACGCCGAGGAACTGGTCTCGCTCGCCACCGAGGTGCTCGGCCTGGTGGCCGAGGGACGCTCGAACGCGCCCATCGCGGGGGCTCTGTACCTCAGCGAGAAGGCGGTCGTCCAACACGTCTCCCGCATCTATGACTCGCTGGGCTTGGACGCCGACGACGCGGATGCCCACCGACGGGTGCAGGCTGTACTGCAGTACCTGGATCACAGCTGAGGCCAGCCGGGTGCCGCAGCACGATTAGTGTTCTACTCAGAGAATCCCGCCCAGGATGATGATCTCGGAGGGTCATGAGTGATGTGACGGTGCGCCCGATCCGGGTCGCCGATGCCGGCGAGGTCCTGACGATCCAGCGCGCCGCATTCGTCAGTGAGGCGCAGATCTACGGCGACCCGCAGGCGACGCCGCTGACTCAGACGCTGGAGCAGTTGGAAGCTGAGCTTCGCGACGCCGACGGTTTCGTTGCGCTCATCGGTCAACGGATTGTCGGTGCCATCCGCACCCGGGACGACGGCGTGCTCCTTCAGATCGGGCGGCTCGCTATCGCGCCGGATGTCCAAGGGGAGGGGATCGGCCGCATGCTGCTGGCGGCAGCCGAGGACGCTTCGATCAGCCGCGAGGCGGAACTGTTCACCGGCAGCCTCAGCGAAGCGAACATCCGACTCTACGAGGAGTGCGGTTACCGAGAATCCGAGCGAATTGACAATGGCGACGGCACCGCGCAGGTGTTCATGCGGAAGTCTCTCGCCATCTAGGCTGGCGGGGATGTGCCCCAAGCCCAGATGAGCGAGTCGATCGCCGTACCGTCGGCCCGTGCGCTCAGAGGTCGGCCTTTCTCCGCGATAACCCGTGTGCCATGATGACGCTCGGGCGAATCGAGCGGGAGGCAGCCAGTGGGGGTGAGCGGCTTGCGTCGGTGGAGCGTCATCGCGGCGTGGGTCGTCGCGGCGATCACTGGGCTGCTCATCCCGGCCGCGATGCCGGTTCCGGCGGCCGCGACCGCGGCGGCAACCGCCGTGTCGGCGTCGTATACGCCGGCAGAACTCGAGATGCTCCCCGGCGAGACCCGGACAGTCGCATTGCTCGTGGAGAATACGACTGGAGTCCCCGTCACGGCGACCTCGACGGTCGCGCAGACCGAGGGCAACTCAGACCCGGTCACCATCGGACTGGATGAGACGGCGAAATCCATTCCCGCGGGGGGATCTGTCGCGCTGGAGGCAACCGTCACGCTCGTGCATCGATCGGCCTTCCCCGTCACCGTGGTCACGACCGTCGCCTACACCGGACCTGGGGGGTCGGGATCGGCGATCGCCTCGCTCAAGGTGACGTCCGGCGCGACGCCGACCGCGGCCCCGGGAGCCCTCGTCATCACGGCGTCAGGCGATGCCGCCATGGTCGACACCTCGGGCGCAGACGTGATCTTCACCGTGCAGAACAACGGCGCGACCCTTCAGAGGATCACGACAGCCACACTCACATTCCCGACCTTCCTTCAGGTCAAGCTGGCTGACGGCTCGGTCTCCAAGGAATCGGCGGGGACGATGACCGTGCCCTTCACGACCGACGCGCTCAATGCCGGCAATGGCACAGCAATCCATCTTCGCGTCACCGCGCCCAAGGGCGTTCAGCCTGGGAACGCCCTGATCACCCTCTCTCTCAACTATGACGACGCGGTCAGCGGCACCCCCGCCTTCTCGACCGGTACGCACACCATTGGGCTGACGGTCTTCGGCGAGGAGGCAGTGAAGGGGGCTTTTGGTGCGGCGCTCGCCCCCGCGCTGTTCGTCGTTCCGGGACTGCTGTTCGTGCTGGTGCTGTGGTTCCTCTGGATGCACGTTTATCCCCGCAGGTTCCCGGTCGACATGACGCCGCCCTCCGCAATCAGCGCAGCGGTGGCTCTCGCGATCCTGGGCGTGCTTTGCGCCCTGCCGTTCCCGTACCTCTACCGGTTGGTCACGGGGCGCGACTACATCGTCGTCTATAGCTTCGCGGATATCGGGCTCATGTGCGCGCTGGGCATCGCCGTGGCCGTGGTCGCGTGGGGAGCCGGACTCGGCATCCGCGGGATTGTGCGCCGGTATCGCTTCATGCCCGGCGACCCGGCCCCCACGACCTTCCGCAAACTGACCCGCGGACGCCGCAACCTCACGCAAGTTCAGAACGCACTGCACGTGAGGCACGCCGAGGATCCGAAGGACGACATCGATGGCACCGTGTTCATCCTTCGCGTCGATGGCACGAAGGCGCTCGTGTGCCCCAAGATCACCACGCCCACCGTCGTCGAGAACAACCACCAGTATTCTTTGGAGTTCGAACGGCTGCTCACAGGCAAGAAGAACCGCAAGCTGTACCGAGAGGTGACCAAGCATGAGGCGGCGACGTTACCTCGGTACGATTCCTCCTCGGTCTCAGCGGTTGCAGCCGTCGACGTCGCCGACCTGAAGAGTTTCGGCCGCGGCCGCATCGTCGACCAGACGGGGTAGCGATGATCACCACACAAAGTGATGGGCCGGGCGCATGCGCCCGGCCCTGGCCCGCCATCGGGCGGCCCTCATCTCCACAGAGATGACTCAGTCACCACAGTGATATCAGAGGGAGATCCGGTATGGCAAGCATCACCCGCTTCCACGTCAGCTGGATGCTGACCGCGGCGTTGCCGGAGGCCGTCTCGGGAGCGGCGAGCCCCGCGCTGAGTACTCTGCCCGAGTACGCCTCCGCCTTCAACGCTGCACCGGAGGACGGCGCGATCTGGATCAAGCCGTGGGGCACCTACAATCTTCGCCACAAGTACTGGGCGGCGACGTTGAGCCCGGGATACGCAAGGGCCGACGGTTCCACCGCGTGGATCAAGCAGGCACCCTTGCGACGCGCTGCGGGCTACATGCCGACTGCGGACATACCGAATGTCGCTGTGAAGTGCGAGCGTTACCTCTTCCCGTCCGGTGTGGGCATGGCCATCACCGCGACGTTCGAGGGCGAGCTCTCGACCGACGCCGTGGTCGAACTGCATCGAAAGCTGTGCCAGGACAATGTATTCGCCGGATCGGACGGCACCGCGCGATCCGTCGATCAGGTGCTCTGGTACGAGCTCCGCGAACTTGAGAGGGACGTGCTCGGCGGCGCGAGCGCCGCCCCTGAGCAAAGTGAGCTCACCACAGTGACGACAATCGCCGGGTCCTCCTCATCCGTCTCAACCGCCGACGCAACCTCACTGCTGACTCAGCTCTGCTACCCCGGCCAGCCGCCCGGGAAGGTGAAGGTCCTCACTGCCAAGCCGGGCAAATTCACCGAGACGCTCCGAGTGGCTGGCTCCAACTCTCAGGCATCTTGGTCGCCACAGCGCAGCACGACCGCGAAGGGCAAGACGGGGCTCACGTGTTACCACCACAACCTTGTGCTCTCCGGACTGCAGGTGTCCCAGCTGCTCGGTCTTGTCGAACTCGGGGGTGATGATCCGCAGAACGCCCCCGACCGCGCCCAGCAGCTCTACAAGCGGGCCGGCACGATCCTCGGGTGGGCGTATGGCAGCAAGACGGTGTATTCCACGTCGTTCGCAGCGGCGAATATCGACGAGTCAGGGCTCGTGGACAAGATCAACACGCTCCGCAAGCGACTGTCGAGCGAACCGCCGATTTTTCGGCGGAGCTGATCTGCATCAGGCCCGCGATACGACGGAGGTTCCTCGTACGCGGGCATGTTCGTGACCGACCCCATGACTCGCAGGAGTATTCTCAGGAAAATGACAGGAATCTCGTACCGCCGTCCATTGTCCTATTCCCGGCTGATCGGCGTCGGGGGCGCGCGAGGGGACCGCATCGTTTCCAACGACGATCTCGCCGAGGCGCTCGAACGCGACGACGACTGGATCCGGCGCCGCACCGGCATCGTCACACGACGGCACGCGTCGCGCGAGGTCCTCGTGCAGCACCTGGCGGAGCAGGCGGCGCGCGCCGCGCTGGATGCCTCCGGGGTCCCGGCCGGCGAGATGGACGTGATCATCGTCTCCACAGTCACGTGGATGCAGATGACCCCAGGGATGGCGCCGCTGATCGGCGAGCGCGTGGGGGCATCCCCGTCGGCTGCTGCGTACGATGTGAACGCCGGGTGCGCCGGCTTCTGCTACGCGATCGCGCAGGCCGACGCGATGATTCGTTCGGGGCTCGCGCGGCACGCCCTGGTCGTGGGAGCGGAGAAGCTCGTGGACTTCACCGACCCGACCGAGCGGACGA
>NZ_WOYP01000045.1:0-32023 GCF_011620715.1 Microbacterium sp.
AGGACGCCTTCTTCATTTTCGTTGCGGGGACAGGATTTGAACCTGCGACCTCTGGGTTATGAGCCCAGCGAGCTACCGAGCTGCTCCACCCCGCGGCACAAGAATTCAGCCTAGCACGGTTTGAACCGGCAGTCATATCGGGTCCGCCGAGAGACCCTCTTGTCTATGGGAAGATATCTGCCTATAGTGTCAGCATGAGACGTCGACCCGGCACGCTGCTTCCCGTCGAGGCGGCGATCCTCGACGCTGCGTTGCGCATGCGGCAGGCCGGTGACGTGCAGTTCCACGGGTTCGGCATCGCCAAGATGATGGTCGATGGCGCAGACGCGGCAACCCTGACCGCGCACGGCACGCTCTACAAAGCACTCGGCAGGCTCGAGACCGCGGGGCTGCTCGAGAGCAACTGGGAGGATGCCGACGAAGCGGTCGTGCAGGGCCGTCCGCGGCGGCGGATGTACACGGTGACGGGAGCGGCGCAGCTGGCGCTCGCCCAGCACCGGCAGGATTCGCGACGCGCTGCCCCGCTCGGGCGCGCCGCGTGGGAGACACCGTGAGCAGGCGCGCGCCGGATCACGACGACGAGCAGGACGTCGCGGCGATCGCCGCGACGCTCGCTCGCGAGTGGGTTCGCGGTTACACCGCCTGGGTGGGCGCGGGGGCGGCCGAGCGCCGCCGCGCAGAGATCGCCTCAGACGTGTGGGAGCAGCGAACCGACGCACGCGAGCGCGGGGCGGCGCCGGCGACGGCGGCGCTCTCGATCGCGGGCAGGGTGGTCGCCGGCATCCCGGCAGACCTCTTGTGGGTACGTACACAACGCCTGGCGATGCGGGGTCGGCCGGCAGACCGAAAGGCACTGACCATGAACACTCTCGGACACCTCGCCGCCCGCTGGTGGTGGGCACTGGGCGCTGCGATCCTGGCGACCCTCGGAATCGTCGCCCTCTTCTCCGGCGATCGCGACCTCCAGCGCGTCCAGGTCTCGATCATCGTGGCTGCGCTCGTGGCCGGCATCGCGCTGCGGCAGTTTCTGCCGCGCACCGCGGCTACCCTGGTCGTCTTCGGGGCAGCCGTCCCCTCCCTGCTGATCTGGGCGCCGTGGGTGATGGTGATCGGCATCGCGACGCTCAGCGGTGCCGCCGTCGAGGCCGTGCGCCTCACGCGCGGCACCGCGAACCGAGTGCTCGCGGGGGTTGGACTCATCGCTCTCGTCGCGGCGTGGCTCTGGGTAGGCGCCAGCGGCGTCACCGGTCCGGGACCCCTGAGCCCATGGGGCCCTATCGTTCTCTCCGGCGGCGGCATCGCTCTGCTGGTCGCCACCGGCGTGCATCGCCGCCCTGTGGCGGCTTCTTGACGCCTGCACAACGCGTCCGATGGACGCGACTCCGCTGTGCGGGGACGCCTCTCGGGATGCCACTCGGCCGGCATCCCGAGAAGGCGCGTCATGCGCTGCCGGGGGGGTCGAGCGTCTCGCTGATCTCTGCCAGAAACCCTGTGATGAGCACGAGCTCGACATCGGTGTAGCGCTCCGCCACGCCGCGCATGAGGCGCAGTCGCTCACCGAAATGACGGAAGAAGGCGCTGCGACTTTCGTCGGTGAGCACCACGATCCGCGCGCGACGATCATGCGGGTGCGGTTGACGCGCGACGTGGCCCGATGCCGACAGCCGATCCAGGAGTTTCGTCGTCGACGCGCTCGAGATGCGCAGATGTTCGGCCAGCTGATGCGGACTGACGATCTCGCCACGACCTTCGCGCATGATCAGCATGCGCAGCGCGGCGAGATCAGTGGCGTTCATATCCATGTCGCCCTTCAAGCCGCCGTGCATGCGATCCATCGCGTCCGTGAACGCGCGGATCGCCTGCAGCACGCCCATGACCACTTGGTCATGGGGCGTTCGTGCCGGCCCAGGCTGCGACATGTGGACACTCCCTCAGTTCTCTTGTATCATCGTCGCAAACATATCGCTAGATAAACTAGCGAATTGGAGGAGTGCCCATGAACAACGCCGACCACGTCGTCCTCCTCGATGACGAGGGCCGGGCGATCGGCACCGCCCCCAAGAGCAGCGTGCACGGCCGGGACACAGCATTGCACCTCGCCTTCTCCTGCCACGTCATGAATGACGACGGCCAGGTGCTGGTCACGCGGCGCGCCCTGAACAAGACGACGTGGCCGGGCGTATGGAGCAACTCGTTCTGCGGGCACCCTCGACCGGCTGAACCCGTCCTGAGCGCGGTGCACCGACGCGCCGAGTACGAACTCGGCATCACGCTCACCGACATCGAGCTCGCGCTCCCCCTCTTCCGCTACCGTGCCGTCGATGCGAGCGGCATCGTCGAGTACGAGGTGTGCCCGGTTTACACCGCGCGCACCTCGGATGAGCCGATCCTCAATCCTCTCGAGGTCACGGAGGCGAAATGGGTCGACCCCGGCGATCTGGGAACGTCCCTGTCGGCGACACCATGGGCGTTCAGCCCCTGGCTGGTGCTTCAGGCCGAGCAGCTGCACCTGTTCGGCTCCGAACCTGTGCTGCAGCGACGAGCGTCATGATCCCGCTCGCCACGCGAGCGGCCATCGACGAATCGATCGAGGGCTCGCTGCGGCGCATACGTGATCGCGCGATCGACCTGGGCAGCGGATTCGAAGCGCTCACGGATGCCGTCGCACGCGCAACGGCCGGTGGCAAGCGCTTGCGGCCCACGCTGGTCGCGGCATCCTTCGCGGCCTTCGGCGGCGACCCGGACGACTGCCCGTCGCTGTACTCGGTCGCGGGCGCGTTCGAGTTGCTGCACACCGCGTTCGTCGTGCACGACGACGTGATCGACCACGACACAGTGCGACGCGGCATTCCGAATATCGGCGGCGAGTTCCGCGTACGCGCTCGCGAGCGGGGAGCGGATGCCGCAGGGGCCGCGGTGCTCGGCGACGCGGCGGCCATTCTCGCGGGCGACCTGCTGTTGCATGAGGCGTCCCGCCTGATCGCGCTGGCCGACGTGTCGCCGCGGATCCGCGCCGGACTTTTCGAACTGCTCGACGACGCGATCTACGTCTCGGCCGCCGGGGAGCTCGCCGACGTCGAGAACGCGGTCATGCCCGAATACGCCGAGGCGGAGGCGATCTTCGACGCCACCTTCAACAAGACCGCCGTCTACTCGTTCAGCGCACCGCTGTGCGCCGGCGCCCTCCTCGCCGGCGCACCGCCCGAAGCGATCGCCGCGCTCGAGACCGAGGGCGGACGACTGGGTCTCGCCTTCCAGCTGGTGGACGACCTGATCGGCGCGTTCGGCTCGGCAGCGCAGGCCGGCCGCGACGAGGGCGGGGATCTCCGCGAAACCAAGAGCACGCCGCTGATCGCCCTGGCTCGGCAGAGCCCCACCTGGTCGCGCGTCAATGACGCTCTCGCCGTCGCGCACACCGGTCCTATCGCTGTTCGCGAGGCCCAGCTGGCCCTCGAGGAGAGCGGAGCCCGTCTGCACCTGCGTACTCTGATCGACGATACGCTCTGGAGTGTGCGAACGGCCGCGGAAGACCCGGCATTGCCGGTGCGGGCGCGTCGGCTGATCTGCGAGCTGGCCGACCGCATCGCGGAGCGCATCCCGTGAGTCATGAGCCGACCGGGCTCCCCCTGTACGACAAGGCAGCCGAGGATGCCGCAGCCGCGGTCATCGCAGCATACTCGACGTCCTTCGGCCTGGCCACACGCCTGCTCGGACCGCGCCCCCGCCGCCACGTGCGCAACATCTACGCGCTGGTGCGCATCGCGGATGAGATCGTCGACGGGCCTGCGGCCGCCGCCGGGTTGGACCCGACCGCCGAGCGCGCCATGCTCGACTCGCTCGAGACCGAAAGCCTCACTGCGATCGAGCAGGGCTTCAGTTCGAACCTCGTCGTACACGCCTTCGCCCGGACGGCGCGGGAATGCGGCATCGGCGATGCGCTGATCGGACCGTTCTTCGCCTCGATGCGCACCGATCTGCTGACCGCGCGCCACGACGCGGCCTCCCACGATGACTACGTCTACGGGTCGGCCGAAGTCGTCGGGCTCATGTGCCTTCAGGTCTTCGTGAACGCCGGGGCCCCGCATCCGACCGCGCCCGAGCCCGGCCTCGTCAACGGCGCACGGCGGCTCGGCGCCGCGTTCCAGGACGTGAACTTCCTGCGCGACCAGCAACACGACGAGGTCGCACTGGGCCGGGACTATCTCGGTCTCGGTTCGGGCGCTTCGAACCGGGTAGAGGTCCTCGACCGGATCGATGCCGACCTGGCGGCCGCGGCCGCGGTGATCCCGCTCCTGCCGGCGGACTGCCGCCGCGCGGTGACCGCCGCGCACGACATGTTCGCCTCGCTGTCGTGGCGGCTGCGGCGCGACGCCGCGCCCGACGAGCGCGTCCGCGTTCCCGACGCAGTGAAGGCCGCGCTGGCCGCCCGCGCATGGCTGGGCTTCGCGCCGCGGCATCGGCATCCAGTACGCGCACGAGCATGATCCGGAGCGACCGAATATCGGAGGAATCACCCATGACCGACGACGACAAGCGCTCAGCCGTCGTGATCGGTGCCGGCATCGCGGGACTCGCGACCGCTGCCCTGCTCGGCGCAGAAGGCTGGAACGTCACCATACTCGAGGCGCGGACGGAGCTCGGGGGGCGGGTCGGCTCCTGGGAGCAGGACGGATTCCGGTTCGACACGGGTCCGAGCTGGTACCTCATGCCCGAGGTCTTCGAGCACTTCTTCCGGTTGCTGGGCACGACTGCCGAGCGCGAGCTGGACCTCGTCCGGCTCGAGCCCGCATACCGCGTCTACAGCGAGCCGAACGCCGAGCGCCCGCTCCCCCCGACCGACGTGCGGTCGGGGCGCGCCGAGGCCACCGTGCTGTTCGAGCAGATCGAGCCGGGCGCCGGTGCGAAGCTCGATGCGTATCTCGACTCGGCATCCGACGCCTACGAGCTCTCGGTGACACGGTTCCTCTATGACACCTACGAGACGACCGCCGGCCTGCGCGATCCTGCCCTGCTGCGACGCGCAGGACAGCTCGCCCCCCTGCTGACCCGGTCGCTCGCCAGCTACGTCGACCGCCGGTTCACCGATCCTCGGCTGCGCCAGATCCTCGGCTACCCCGCCGTGTTCCTCGGCGGTTCGCCGTACGGCGTGCCGAGCCTGTACCACCTGATGAGTCACCTCGATCTGGACGAGGGCGTGCTGTATCCACGCGGGGGCTTCACCGAAGTGATCGCCGCCGTCGAGCGACTCGCGCTCGCAAACGGAGCGCGCGTGCGCACGGGCTGCGAGGTCGCCGAGATCACGACGAGGGATGCCGTGGCCACGGGCGTCCGCCTCACGGACGGACGGCTCATCCCGGCTGACCTGGTGGTCTCGACCGCCGACCTGCACCACACCGAGACCCAGCTGCTTCCTCCGGCCCTGCAGACGTATCCGGAGAAGTGGTGGGCCAAGCGCACGCCCAGCCCGGGCGCCCTGCTGCTGCTGCTGGGGGTCGAGGGCGAGCTGCCGCAGCTCTCTCACCACACCTTGCTGTTCGCGCAGGACTGGCGCTCGAACTTCGAGGACATCTTCCAGGAACCCCGCCGCATCCCCGACCCGGCCTCGCTCTATATCTGCAGGCCGAGCGCGACCGATGCGGGTGTCGCGCCGGCCGGTCACGAGAACCTGTTCGTGCTCGTGCCGATCCCCGCCGACCCCAAGGTCGGGCACGGCGGGGTCGACGGCGACGGAGACGCCGCCGTCGAGGCCGCGGCCGACCGCGTCATCAGGCAGATCTCCGAGTGGTGCGGCATCCCGGACCTGGGCGACCGCATCGTGGTGCGCCGCACGATCGCGCCCGGCGACTTCGCCGATGACCTGCACTCCTGGCGCGGCAACGCGCTCGGGCTCGCACACACCCTCGGCCAGAGTGCGATGTTCCGTCCCCGAAACGCCTCCCGCAAGGTGCGTGGCCTCTCATATGCGGGCGGTTCGGCCCTGCCCGGAATCGGCCTGCCGATGTGCCTGATCTCGGCCGAACTGGTTCTCAAACGCCTGCGCGGCGATCGCACCGCCGGACCACTGCCCGAGCCGGCCAGGGTGTGACATGCCCGGAATCTACCTGCTTGCGATCCTCGCGTCCGCCGGCGGCATCGTCGCGCTCGACGCGCGCTGGCGACTCGCGGCCTGGGCTGCGCCCGGGCGCACCCTCGCGGCGGTGGGGATCGGCACGGCGTTCTTCCTCGTCTGGGATGCGGTCGGCATCGCGACCGGGGTCTTCGTGAAGGGCGACAGCCCGCTCTACCTCGGCATCGATGTGGCCCCTCAGCTGCCGATCGAGGAACCGTTCTTCCTCGCCTTCCTGTGCTACCTCGCGCTCGTCGCATGGGCTGCCGCGCTGCGGGCGCTCCGGGCGCTCCGGGCGCGCGCACTCGCGGACCCGTCGGCGGAGCGCCGCACGTGACCTACGCCCTCATCGTCCTGCCATTCCTGCTGATCACCGTGGTGGTGACGCTCGCGACACTTCGCCGCCCCGCCTTCGCACGGCGGATGGGCGCATCGGGCATCGCCGCGCTCGCGCTGATCGCGCTCACCGCCGTCTTCGACAACGCGATGATCGCCGCAGAGCTGTTCACGTATCCGGCCGAGCACCTGAGCGGCATCCGCATCGGCCTCGCTCCCCTGGAAGACTTCTCGTATCCGCTGTCCGCGGCGTTCCTGGTTCCGGCCGTCTTCACGCTGCTCACGCGGCGAAGCGGCGGGGAGGCGACGCAGTGAGCGACGCGCGCGCGCTGAGACCCGGAGCTGTGCTCACGCAACTATTCGTCGCATCGCGGCCGGTGAGCTGGATCAACACGGCATACCCGTTCGCCGCCGCGTACCTGCTGACGACCCGGCAGATCGACCCGACCCTCCTCATCGGCACGCTGTTCTTCCTGATCCCCTACAACCTCGCGATGTACGGCATCAACGACGTATTCGACTACGAGTCCGACCTGCGCAATCCCCGCAAGGGCGGAACGCACGGGGCCGTTCTGGACCGGCGGATGCATCGCATCACGCTGTGGGCCGCCGCTCTGTCGTGCCTGCCGTTCGTGGTGTATCTGGTGTTCGCAGGTTCGCCGCTGTCCGTGTTCGTGCTGGCGGCGAGCCTGTTCTTCGTCGTCTTCTACAGCGCACCCCCGCTGCGGCTGAAGGAAGTGCCGTTCGCGGATTCGGTGACCTCCAGCATCCATTTCTTCTCGCCCGCGGTGTACGGGCTCGTGCTGGCCGGAGCGGCCTGGACCTGGCAGCTGGGCGCCGTGGTTCTCGCCTTTGCGCTGTGGGGCGTCGCCTCGCACGCGTTCGGCGCCGTGCAGGACGTCGTCGCCGACCGCGAGGCAGACATCTCATCGATCGCGACCGCCCGCGGCGCCCGCTGGACCGTCTGGTTCTCGCTCTGGTGCTACACCGCGTCCGGCGTGGTGATGCTCGCGACAGCATGGCCGGGTCCGCTGGCGGCGTTCGTCCCACTGCTGTACATCGCCACGGTGTGGCCGTTCCGAGCGATCACCGACGCGACTGCCGAGCGAGCGACCGCAGGGTGGAGCCGCTTCCTTTGGATCAACCAGATCGCCGGCTTCATCGTGACACTGCTGCTGATCTGGTACTGGCTGCTGACGGCCTGACCCGCGACGCCGCCTACTGCGCCCCGAGCGCGATGAGCTTCTCAACAGCGGCCGTAAGGCGATCGTCGGCCTCGGCGAACGCCGTGAGGTCGCCTGCCTGCAGCGCCGTCTGGCGGTCGAGCATGGCCTGCTGCGCGTCCTGGAGCGCAGCCTGGTACTCATCCGCCGGCGGCTGCGTCGGCTGCGGGTCCGTCGTCTCACCCGGTGTGGGGGACGGCGTCGGACCGGGCGAGGCGATCACGTCGCCGTCACCGGCATCGGCCCCGGAGTCACCGCCGAACAGCGCGTCGAGCGCCTCATTCAGCGTGTCCTCGAACGCGACCTCGTTGCCGAAGGCAACCAGCACCTTCTGCAGCTGCGGCAACTGGGTTCCACTCGATGCCTGAACGAACACGGGCTGCACGTACAGCAGGCCGCCTCCGACCGGCAGGGTGAGCAGGTTGCCGTTGATGACCTCGGACTGCCCCTGTTTCAGGAGGTTGATCTGCGAGGAGATCAGCGGATCGGAATTGAAGGTGTTCTGCACCTGACCGGGGCCCGGGATGGTCGTATCGGCGTCGACCACCAGCATTCGGAGCTTGCCGTAGTCCGCACCCTTCACTCCGGCTTCATTGCCCGCGTTCGAGTCGACGGCGAGGTAGCCCATCAGAACGTTGCGGGACGCGGTCCCCTCCGAGGCGGGGATGAAACTCGTGAACATCGAGTACGTCGGGGCGTCCTGACCGGGCATCTGCATCGTCAGATAATAGGGCGGCTGCAGGACGGCGTCCTGCTGCGGATCGTTCGGCGTCTGCCAGGCGTTGTCGCGCTGGTAGAACGACAGGGCGTCATCGACGTGATAGACCCCGAGCGCGTACCGCTGCACCTTGAACAGATCGGTCGGGTAGCGCACGTGGCTCATCAGGTCACCCGACATCTCGCTGATCGGCTTGACGGTCGAGGGGTAGACGTTCTGCCACGCCTGCAGCATGGGGTCCTTGTCGTCCCAGGCGTACAGCGTGACCTTGCCGTCGTAGGCGTCGACGGTCGCCTTGACCGAGTTGCGGATGTAGTTGATGTCGTCCAGGGCGAACCGCTGCGCGGTCGTGTTCGAGTCCGAGATCGCCTGCTGCAGGCTCACCGTGGTCGAATAAGGGTAGTTCGAGCTCAGCGTGTATCCGTCGATGATCCAGACGATGCGCCCGTCCACCACACTCGGATACGGGTCACTGTCGAGCGTCAGATAGGGCGCCGCCTTCTGGACTCTCAGGCTCGGGTCGCGGTCGTAGAGGATCTGGGAGTCCTCGTTGACGTTGTCCGAGAACAGGATCTGCTCCGACTGGAACTTCAGGGCGTAGATCAGCCGGTTGAAGACGCTGCCGATGCTGGGCCCGCCGTCTCCGGTGAAGGTCGTCTTGGTTTCGCTCGATCCCTCGTCCGTACCGCGCGGATAGTCCAGCTCGACCGGAGTCGTGCCCTCGGGGGCGCCGACGATCGAGTAGGTCGGCGAGAACTCCCCGAAGTAGACCCGTGGCTCGAAGTCCTCCTGATCGGAAAGGAAGCCTGCCGCCGGAATGCCGCGCTCGAGGAAGACCGGGTCGCCGTCTGTCGTGCGGTCATTGCCTGCTGCGGCGACGACGCCGTAGCCGTGGGTGTACACCAGGGTGGTGTTCTGCCACGACGCAGCGGCACCCAGCTGATCCATGTTGAGCTCGCGCACCGAGACGACGGTGTCCTGAGAAACGCCGTCGATCTCGTAACGGTCGACATCGAGCGGGTCTGCGAACTGGTAATACCCGCGGAACTGCTCGAGCTGCCGCACGGTCGGGCTGATCACCGCGGGGTCCATGATGCGGATCTGCGCCGTGGTTGCGGCGTCCGCGCGAAGGGCGCCGGCTTTGGCATCCGTCGTGGCCTGGAAGTCGCTCTTCTCGAGAGCGTCGATGCCGTAGGCCTGCTGGGTCATGTCGATGCCGCGCTGGTAGAACTCGCCTTCGAGCGCGAACTGGTTCGGCCTCACCTGGAAAGTGTTCACGACCCAGGGATAGCCGATGCCCACGACGATCGCCGACACCACCAGCAGTGCGGTCGCGATCAGCGGGTAGCGCCAGCGGCCGATGACCGCGGTGACGAAGAACAGGATCGCGACGATCGAGGCGACGATCGAGAGGATCGTGAGCCCGGGGATGATCGCATTCACACCGGTGTAGCCCGGACCGGTGATGCGGTCCCCGGGCTCGACGAGAGTCTTGTACCGGTCGAACCAGAGACTCGCTGCCTGCACGAGCAGGTAGAGCCCGGCGATGACGGCCAGCTGAATGCGCGCGGCCTTCGAGATGCGCAGCTCGCGCTGCCCGATCCGGACCGAGCCATAGAGGTAGGCCACGAGCGCGGTGACCAGGAGGCAGACGATCAGCACGGCTGAGATGAAGCCCAGCAGCGCACTGTAGAACGGCATGGCGAACAGGTAGAACCCGGTGTCGAGATGGAACTGCGGGTCGGTCAGCTTGGTGGCGACGCCATTGAACCAGAGCCACGTCGTCTCCCACTGGGCCGAGGCGGCAAAACCGGAGAAGAATCCGAAGAAGATCGGGATTCCCCACATCGCGAGCCGGCGCAGCGGCTCGACGACCTCCTGGTAGCGATCGAGCTGGGAGCTCAAGCGCGCGTAGACGGGGCGCAGGCGGTAGGCGAGCTGGATCGCGAGCCAGACCGGAACGGCCATGGCGATGAAGCCCACGAGGAACATCACCACGCGGGCGATCCACTGCGTCAGCAGAACGGACTCGAAGCCCAGCTGGGCGTACCACAGCCAATCGGCGTAGAGGTTGGCGAAGATGAAGAACGCCACGACGAGCGCGACGATGATCGCAAGCGAGATCGCGATGATCCGTCGGGAACGGGAAGGCGTGGCCGGGGCCGGCGCAGAGGTCGTGGTCACCCTCCAATCCTAGGCGCGCTGTTCTGGGCGAATGCCGTGGGATGAGCGAACTCCCGCCGTGAGTTCCGCTGTGCGCGAAGCGAGCCCGGTTCAGCCGACGCTGCAGGTCGGCAGAGCGTCGATATCGCCGTCTTCGCGCACCGCTTCGAGCACGTCGAGCGAGTCCTCCAGCGTCTTGACCGAGAACACGCGGAGCCCGTCGGGGATGTGCCCGACCACCTCGTCGCAATTGTCCGAGGGGGCGAGGAACCAGTCCGCCCCGGCGTCGACCGCGCCCCACATCTTCTGCCGGATGCCGCCGATCGGGCCTACGACCCCATCGGCGTCGATCGTGCCCGTGCCGGCGACGGTCTCGCCGCCGTTCAGCTGCCCAGCGGTGAGTGTGTCGATGATTCCGAGCGCGAACATCAGGCCAGCGCTCGGTCCGCCGACGTTGTTGAGCTGGATCGTCACGTCGATCGGGAAGTCGAAGTCGTTCGTCAGCGTGATGCCGATCAGCCACAGCGTCTCCCCTTCGACCTCTGCCTCCTTCGGGGTGATCGAGACGGTCTGCTCATGGTCCCCGCGCTGGATCGTGAGCGCGACCGGCGCGCCGTCACCGTCGTTGACGATCTCGCGCAGGGCTCCGGCATCCGTGACCGTCGTGCCGTTCGCCGCGAGGATGACATCGCCTTCCTCGAGCACACCCTCGGATGCCGAACCCTCGGTGAACGCGTAGACGGTGAGCTTCGCATCGACGTCGTAGCCGAGTTCGGTGAGCGCGGCCGCGGTCGCCTCCTTCTGCGAGTCGACCATCATCGCCGCGCTCTCCTCGTTGCGCTTCTCGGTGCTCTGTCCCTCGGGGAAGACCGCGTCGATCGGCAGGACGGCCCTGCTCGGATCGAACCACGCGGTGGCCAGCTCGACCCAGGACGGCGTGCGCTCGCGATTTCCGACGACCTGCACGGTCAGAAGGTCCAGCGCTCCGTCGGTCGGAAAGGTGTCGGCGCCGTCCACCGAGATCAAGGGGACCTGCGCGCCGTCGGCCGCTTCGGCCGTGCCGAGAGTGTTGTAGACCGGGCCTGGACGCTGGATCACGTATGAGGTCGGCAGGAAAGTGATCACCAGCAGCACCGCGAGCGCGATCGCGAGCGCCCAGATTCCGGCCACCATGCCGCGCGACATCCTGCGGCCCGACTGGGGTTGCGCAGGCGTGACGGTGACGTTCTCGTCGAACAGCGCCAAGAGGGACCTTTCTCTGCCTGGTCGTTCGCGACCGGCGTAAGGGGGAAGGGTCCGTGCCGGGAAGTGCGATGATCCGTGCGACTAGCGTAGATGGCGAGGTCATGACCCGGCTGAAAGGCGGCTGAAGTGGCAGAGTCCGACCGCGAGGACGACCAGAGCCCCGAAGAGCAGTTGCAGGCGCTGATCAGGCAGCTGTTCGGCGGCGCCGGCGCGGAGGTCGACCCCGAGCAGCTCGCGCGGCTGTCGGGAATGGGCATCGACCCGGCGATGATGCAGACCGTCATGCAGCACCTTCAGGGCGCGTTCGCCGGCGCGGCCGACAAAGGCATCTCCTGGGACCTGGCCAAGCGTCAGGCCCTGCACATCGCGAACCAGGACGGGCTGGGCGTCACCGACGGCCAGCGCACAGACCTCGACCAGGCGTTCGTGCTCGCGGCGCTCTGGCTGAGCGAGGCGACCATGATCTCGGAGCTGTCCGCCCCGCCGCGCACCCTCACGCGCGGCGGATGGGTGGAAGCGACGCTGCCGGTGTGGCAGGAGCTCGCCGAACCCGTGGCGACCAGCATCGCCGATGCGCTCACCGAGGCGCTCAACGGGCAGGCGCCGGAGGAGATGCAGGGGCTCGTCCAGGGCGCCGGTCGCCTGATACGCATGGTCGGCGGATCGCTGTTCGCCTCCCAGCTCGGACAGGTCGTCGGCAATCTCTCGAAAGAGGTCGTCAGTGGCGGAGACGTCGGCCTCCCGCTGATGCCTGACGGCGACGCGGTGATCCTCCCCCAGAACTTCGCCGACTTCGGCCGCGACCTCGAGATCCCGCACGACCAGCTCGCACTGTACATCGCCACCCGCGAGCTCGCTCACGCGCGGCTGTTCCGTCACGCCAGGTGGTTGCGCCTGCACGTCATCTCGCAAGTCACCGATTTCGCACGCGGCATTCACGTCGACACCGGCGCACTCGAGGAGCTCGCCTCGCGCTTCGACCCCTCCGAACCGGAGGAGCTGCGCCGAGCGATCGAGAGCGGCGTGCTGCTGCCGACACGCTCCGAAGCCCAGACGGCCGCTCTCACGCGCCTGGAGAACCTCCTCGCGACGATCGAGGGCTGGGTGGAGATCGTCACCGAGCGTGCGACCTCGCGTCTGCCGTCCGCAGATCGGATAGCCGAAGCGGTGCGGCGGCGTCGTGCCGTCGGCGGCCCTGCCGAGCAGGCGCTCAGCTCCCTGGTCGGACTCGAGCTCCGCCCCCGCCGCATGCGCGAGGCCGCCGCGATGTGGCGTGCGGTGACGGATGCCGTGGGCGTCGCGGGCCGGGACGCCCTCTGGGACTACCCCGACCTGATGCCGACCGCCGAGGACATCGACGATCCCGCGGTCCTGGTCGCGCGGCTCGAGGCGCGTGCGCGGGGGGAAGAGCCGGCGCCCGACGAGATGGACGACGAGCTCGCACGCCTACTCGCGGGTGAGCATCCGGGTGAGCCGTCCGGGGCCGATGGCGCCTCGTCCGAGCATGGCGACCCGGACGGCCAGGCGGAGGATCCCCGGCCGGCCTGATTCCGGCCCCGACACGAGCCCCGTCGGCTCCTCCCCAGACCGGACGCCGGGCAGGATCGGCATCGAAGCCTGTGGAGAACCACGGAGTGACCCGGTCGCGCGGCACAATCGGGCACATGATCCGACTCGACCCGGCCTTCCCGCCGCTGTGGCGCTCGGCCACGACGCTGCAATTCGGCGCGGATCCGGTCGCTGTGATCGATGACCCTGAGCCGTGGCAGGAGCGGCTGATCCGCGAACTCGAGCGCGGCATCCCGGACGCGGCGCTCGACCCGATCGCGATCGCACTCGGAGCGCCCGAGAACGCCGCCGCGAGCTTCGTCAGCCGTATCGCACCCGCACTCTGTGCGCCGACCGCCCCGGCGTTGCGAGCCGCACTGCAGAGCCCGCACGGGTTCCCCCGCCAGCACGTCGACGCGGTCGCGGATTCGCTCGCGGCGGCGGGAGTCGACGTCACCGAGATCACCTGGTTCGGGGCGCCCGAAGAGCCGGTCGATGTCGCCGCGACGGTTGTGGTGCTCGCCCACCATCTCGTCGAGCCACGGCGGGCCGCCGCTCTGATGGCCGGCGATGTCCCGCACCTGCCGCTGGTGTTCACCGGCTCCGGTGCCGAGATCGGTCCGGTCGTCCTCCCCGGGCGTACGCCGTGTCTCGCGTGCATCGCCGCGCACCGGCGGGACGCCGATCCTGCGTGGCCGCACCTGGCCGCTCAGCTGGTCGGGCGGCCAGCACCGGCGGTGAGCCGGGCGATCATCGCGGAAGCCTCGTTCGTGACGGCGCATCTGATCAGCGAGGGCGAGCGGAACCGCGAACGCCCGCGCTGCCACTCCCTGACGCTCCGCCCGGATTCGCTGCACCGTTCGATGCGTGCGCACCGCCCGCACGCAGAGTGCCGGTGCCGATCTCTCGCAGGAATCGCGACGGCTGCCGCTCGCGCATTCCCCGCGACCACGACAGGGACAGCTCTCGCGCGGCCCGCGTGATGCCGACGTAGGCGAGGCGGCGCTCTTCGTCGACCTGCTCGAAGGTGGTCGCATAACTGATCGGCAGAAGCCCCTCGGCAACGCCGAGCAGATGCACGTGCTCCCACTCCAGACCCTTGGCCGCGTGCAGCGTCGCGAGCGTCACCGTCCGCATCGCGGGCTCGTGCTGCGCCTTCGCCCGGGCCTGCAGCTCATCGGTGAAGCCGCGCAGCGTCGTCCCATCGGGAGACTCCTCGGCCAGACGCAGGATCGCGGCGCGCGCCTCCCAGGCGTCGCGCAGCGACCCGCCCGCCTGCGGGGGCTCGTCGGTCAGTCCGAGCGAGCGCAGCACGTCGCGCACCGCGTCGATGAAGCCGCTGTCCAGAGGTGCGACCGAAGCGCCTCGCAGTGCCATGACGGCCTGACGCACCTCCGGCACGTCAAAGAAGCGCTTGCCGCCGAGCACCGTCGCGGCGATCCCGTGATCGGCCAGCGCGCGGACAAGCTCGGCGGACTGCGAGTGCGCGCGGTAGAGGATCGCGATGCGGCGCGGATCGATCCCCGCGCCGATCCGCGCAGCGACCTGGGCGGCGACTCCGCGCGCCTCGGCGACGTCGTCCTCGTACGCCGTCACCGTCGGCGGCTGCGTCAGCTCGCCCGCACCGTCCACCGAAGGGCGGACCGCGGCGGCGGTCAGTTCGAGGGCGCCCGGTCGTCCGCGCATGAGTTCGTTCGCGACCGCGAGGATCGCGGCATCCGATCGGTGGTTCGTCTCCAGACGCACCACCCGGGCATCCTCGTGGGTACTCGCGAAGTCCAGCAGGAATCGCGCGTCGGCCCCCGCGAACGAATAAATCGTCTGGCTCGCATCGCCGACCACGCAGATGTCGCGCCGGTCGCCGCGCCACAGTTCGAGCAGCCGATGCTGCAGCGGCGACACGTCCTGGAACTCGTCGACGGTGAAGTGCCGATACTGCTCGTGGACGGATGCCGCGACGTGCGGCTCCGCCTCGAGCATGCCGGCGCACGCGAGGAGGACATCTTCGAAATCCAGCTGCCGCCGCTGGTCTTTGAGCTTCTCGTAGGCGCGCTGCAGCTCGGCGACCTGCGTCACCTCGAGCCTGCCGACTCCGTTCGGCCGCACGGCGGCGTACTGATCGATGCTGCGCATTGTCACCTTGCGCCATTCGATCTCGCTCGCCACATCGCGAAGGGTCGCCGTGTCGGGCTCGAGGCCCATGCCGTCGGCGGCGTGGGCGAGCAGGCGCACCTTGTTGTCGACGATTCCGGGGGCGGTGTCGCCTGCGACCGTGGGCCAGAAGTAATTGAGCTGCGCGAGCGCGGCCGCATGAAACGTGCGGGCGGCGACGCCTTCGACGCCGAGCGCCCGCAGACGCCCGCGCATCTCGCCGGCGGCCTTCGCAGTGAAAGTCACCGCCATCACGCGACCGGGCGAGTAGGCACCGGTGTCGACGCCGTGCGCGATCCGGTGGGTGATCACGCGCGTCTTGCCGGTCCCCGCGCCGGCGAGCACGACGAGGGGCCCGCGCAGCGTGGTGACCGCCTCGAGCTGCCTTTCATCCAGGCCCTGAAGCGCGCGATCGCTCATTCCGAGCTCGCGTACCAATCGCTGATCAGACTGTGGGCGATGGAGGCGGGTCCGGGCAACAGCAGATCGCCCTCCCCCGCGAGTGCAGCGCCGATTTCGGCACGCTGGAACCAGCGCACCGCGAGGATCTCCTCGCCGTCTGCCTCGGCAGCCGCATCGTCGGCGGCGGTGGCCAGGAAGCCGAGCATGAGCGAGCGAGGGTAGGGCCACGCCTGCGACCCGCGATACCGCAGGTCGACCACCTCGACGCCGGCCTCTTCGCGCACCTCGCGGGCGACGGTCGCCTCGAGCGATTCACCGGCCTCGACGAACCCGGCAAAGCACGAGAACCGGTTGACCTCCCACATCGCGTTCGAGCCGAGAAGCAGCCGATCGGGATGCCGCGCGCTGGTGATCGCGACGATCACGGCCGGATCGGTGCGCGGAAAGTGCTCACGACCGCACGACGGGCATTGCCGAGACCAGCCCGCGCTGCCCACCTCGGTGCGCGCGCCGCACGCCGGGCAGAACGGCGCCTCGACCAGCCACCTCCCGAGGCTCAGCGCCTCGACGAAGGCTCCGGCATCCACGGCCCCCAGCGAGCCGCCGACAGCGTACAGGACCGCCCAGCCGGCTGGCGCGGCGAACAGCTCGCTTCCGGTACGCGCGAAGACCGCCGCGAGCAGAGCGGCACCGCCCTCATCGCGACCGAGGAAGGCCCACTCGGCGCCGGGCGGCACGGCTGCCGGCGCGATCCAGTGCAGCGCCTCGGGCCCGCCCAGCGGGGCGGCATCGCCGTTCAGCACGAGAACCCGGGTGGCGGCGTCCGCGCGGGCGGCATCGAGCAGACCGGGCGTGGCCCGCTCCTCGGCCGAGCGGTCCATGCCGGACCGGGCCAGCGGGGGCGGCAGGACCCGTTCGGGCTGCGTGCTGTCAGGCGCCGTCATCGAGGACCTCTCTGCTGCTGGTCGACGAGCGGGTGCCGCTGGTCGGCAAGACGGGCGTGGCGCGGAGGCGCAGGGGCGCACCCGACCTACCCTGGGCTCATGGCTCGCTCACCCCTCACTCTAGCCGCGTCGGTGACCTCGGCTCTGCCCCGGGTCGGCGTCGTCGGAGTCGGCGTTCTTACCGAAGGCGCCACCGGGCGCTACGACGCCGCGCTGGCCGAACTCGACGACGGACGACGCGTCGTCGTACGCGCGCCGGCCGATGCGGATGCCGGTACCGAGCTGGCAGCCGAGGCGCGCGCGCTGCGCGCGCTGACTCCCGGAGTGCGCGGCCTGCTGCCGTTCCGCGCCCCGGAGCTGCTCGGCGAGACGGGCCTCGGCGATGCCCGAGCCGTCGTGGTGGACTTCCTCCCCGGCTACCGCGTGGACGCCGCCCATCTGCCCTCGGGGCGCGGTGCCGCAACATCCATCGGCGAGGCTCTGGCCGCGCTGCATGCACTGCCGCTGTCGATCGTGCGCACCGAAGGCCTGCCGGTGCGCACACCACAGCAGGTCCGCGACGACGTGTCGCGACTGGTCGACCGTGTGGAGGCGACGCATTCGGCTCCGGGCGCGCTCCTGGATCGCTGGCGCCGCGCGCTGGAGGCCGACCGGCTGTGGAGCTTCGAATCCGCTGTCGTGCTCGGCGGCGCCGGTGCTGCATCTTTTCTCTTCGACGACGTGGATGCCCTCCCCCGCGTCACCGGCGTGCTCGAGTGGCACGGACTGTCGGTGGGAGACCCGGCGACCGACCTGCAGTGGCTCGCGTCGGCGCCGGCTGCCGCCGACGATGTGTACGCCGCCTACGTCAGCCACAGCGACCGCGCTCCCGACCAGCTCGTGCGCTCCCGCGCACGGCTGCATGCCGAACTCGAGTTCGCGAAGTGGCTCGTGCACGGGCATGAGGCGGGTCGCAGCGACATCGTGGACGATGCCGTCGGGCTGCTCGACTCGCTCGCCGCCAGTGTCCGCGACGACGAGATCGTTCCCGAATCGGCCCTCGGCGTCGACGCCGCGATCGCTCTGCTCGAACGCGTGCCCGATGCCCGGACCACCCCGCTGGACACGTCGATGCACACGGACGCCTACGATCCCGACGAACTCGCGCTCTGGGTCACGGCCGACGACGCGACCGAGGAGGATGCCGCCGCGTCGGCCGATGCGTCGCAGACCACCACGGAATCCCCGCACGACGACGTCGCGACGGCTCCGATCGACATCTCGGCGTGGGCGCACCGCACCGAAGACGCCGCGCAGTCGGTGCGATCCGCCGATGCCGACGACACCGATGCCCAGGCCGCCGCCGAACGGTCGTCGGACGCTGCGCTTCGCCGCTGGCTGTCGGACTAGCCAGGGCGCTGACAGAGGCCGCGGCGCGCTCAGCCCCGCAGCACGAGATCGTCCGCGACGTAGTACAGCGCCACGTCGATCTCTTCGAGCGGCACACCGTGCATCGCGTGATAGGCGCGGCGGTACAGCTGAAGCTGCAGCATCCGCTCCTTCCGCTCGCCCTCGGTGCGCGGCGCGGCGCCCGTCTTCCAGTCGACGATCTCGATGCGGCCGCCGCGATCTTCGCGGCGGAAGACCGCGTCGAGCTTGCAGATGATCACGTGCGGGCGGCCGTCCAGCCCCCCTGAACCCTCTGAAACGGTGAAGTCGATCTCGGTCTCGACCTCGATCGGGCTGAGCTGCCCCCATTCCGAGGCGGCGAAGTTCGCCTGCAGCTTCGCGAGCACCGCGGCGTCCTCGCCCGAGGACGCCGCGGCCGGCCCGTCGTCGTCGAGCTCCCACAGCGCGTCATCGAGGGAGTGCGCGGTGCCGACCTTTCCGGAGCGCTGCTCGACCCAGGCGTGGAACAGGGTGCCCAGCCGCGTCTGCCGGAAGGGCCGCTCGGGCAGCGGCCGTTCGATGCGCGCCACGGTGCCCGCGTAGTCCGAAACGAAATCCTTGTAGCGCGATGCCGCGATCCGGGTCGGAGCGGCGGCGGGGGTGGGCCGGTGGCGCTCCTCACGCTCTGCCAGCAGCAGGGCGGCATCGCGGTCGGGCACGGCCCGAGGATCCGCGAGTGCAGCCTCGACCGTCGCGGCGGCGCGCTGCACGGCCGCGCGCCGCGCGCCGAGCGGGTCGATCGGCCACTGCAGCACGCGCCGTTCGCCGAGGTATGGGTCCTCGCCCGGGTCGTCTTCGGGCAGTTCCACGCCGAGCGCGTCGGCGATCTCGCTGAGGAACACGCTGCGCTCCCGCGGCCGCTTCGTGCCCGACCAGCTCGCTCCGCTCAGCAGCAGGTGATCCCGCGCACGCGTCACTGCCACGTACGCCAACCGCCGGTCCTCATCGAGCTGGCGCGCCCGGTTCGCCGCGATGAAAGCGTCGATCGCCGCCCGGAGATCCTGCTGCGTCGGTGCGGCGTCCCTCTCCCACTGCAGGGCGGGCAGCCAGCGGGAGTCGCCCCGGAACGAGTACGGCAGGATGCCGAAGCCCAGCCAGCCTTTCGTGTCGCGCGGCATGCTGGGCAGCTCGTCCTTCACAAGGCGCACGACGGCGACCGCATCCCACTCCAGCCCCTTGGAGCCGTGGATCGTCAACAGCTGCACGACATCGTCCTCGGGCGGCTCCGTGCGCGGGGCGAACTCGTCGAGCTGCTCCGCGTGGTCGAGCCAGGCGAGCAGACTGGCGATCGAGCCGGACTCGTCGGCGGCGAGGAATGCGTGCAGCTCGTCGACGAACGCACGCAGCTGGGCGGAGGCGATCCGCGCCGGGCCGCGGGACTCGTTCGCAGCGAGCTCGATGTCCAGCCGCAGTTCGAGCTCGATCAGGCGCACGAGGTCGGGGATCGGCATCCCGACCGAGCGCCGAAGGCCGGCGAAGACGGATGCCGCCTCTCGCAGCCGCTCGCGTGCGTCGGGGGTGAGCCCCGTGAGCCAGCCGTGGTCGGGCTTGTGGCGCAGCACGAAGTCGAGCGCGTCGATGAGCGAGCCGTCGTCGTCTCCCGCGCTTCCCCGGATGCGCTCGACGACCTCCGGCGCGAGCGGCTGAAGGGCTGCGTCGTGGCGCGCGAGGCGCCGGGCGAGAGCGGCGAGCTCGCGCAGGTCGGGCAGGCCGATCCTCCACCGCGGTCCAGCGAGCAGCCGGATCAGCGCCGAGCCGGCGCTCGGGTCGCTGATCACCCGCAGAGCGCACACCACATCGACGACCTCGGGCGTGGACAGCAGACCGCCCAGGCCCAGGATTCGGTGCGGGATGCCGCGACGGCCGAGCGCATCGCCGAAGCGGACCATGTGCTTCTTGCTGCGGAACAGGATCGCTCCGGTCGTCGATCTCGACTGCGCCGCGCGCTGCGCCCGCACCCGGCCGAACCAATCCGCGACCCGGTCGGCCTCGGTATCAAGGTCGGCATCGAACGCCAGCTCCACCTCGCCCGACGGCGCCCCGGACCGCGGCTGCAGCTCATGGACAGCGACGGCGGCGGACGCGGCGAGCGGTGCCAGCACGGCGTTGGCCGCGGCGAGCACGCGCGAGCTGTTGCGCCAGCTCGTGGCGAGGGAGAACTGCGCGCACTCGAGGCCGGCAGCGAAAGCGGCGGCGAATCCGCCGAGGTTGCCCGCGCTGGCGCCGCGCCAGCCGTAGATCGCCTGATGCGGATCGCCGACGGCCATCACGGCGGTGCCGGCGAAGAGCGTCGCGAGCAGGTCGGTCTGCACGACGGAGGTGTCCTGATACTCGTCGAGGAGCACGACCCGGAACCGGTCGCGCACCTCGTCGGCGACGAGCCGATGCGTGCGCACCACCTCCAGCGCGCCGGCGACCTGGTCGGAGAAGTCGAGCACGCCGATGCGCTGCTTCTCGGTCGCATAGTCCCGAGCGAGGTCGGCGAGCATGCAGAGCGCGCCGACCTTCTCGGCCGCCTCGGTCACGTCGGCGTAGACGACGGTGCCCTTCCGGGTGGACGGGCGTTCCAGGACGTCGCGGAATCGCGCCGGGAACGCGGCCAACTCGTCGAACGACACGAGGTTGTCGACACCGTCGCGCGCGATCCGCAGAGCTGCATCGACGATGCTGCGGACCGCCTCGCCACGCGTCTCCAGTCGCGGATCGTCCGAGGCGAAAACGACGCGACGCATGAGCAGCCAGGCTGCCGATTCCGACAGGATGGCCGCCTCGGCATCCCGTCCGATCCGCACCGCATGCTCGCGCACGATCTGGTCGGCGAAGCTGTTGTATGTGGCGACCGTGGGTCGATGAAGCAGCGCGTCGTCGGGCGCCTCGGCGGTCGCCCCGACCTCGGCGGCGAGGGCGTCCAGAGCGGCCGACCGTGCGGCCGCGCCCTTCGCGCCGTCGCCGCCTGCCCGTTCGATTTCGCCGAACACGTCCAGACGGCCGGCGGCGTGCAGTGCGGGTAGCGCGCTCAACAGCCCGCGGCGCTCGAACTCGGCCAATCGCTGCAGCCGGCGCTGAATGCGCTCGGCGAGTTCTCCTGCGGCCTTGCGCGTGAAGGTGAGACCGAGCACCTCGTCGCGGCGCACGAGCCGGTTCGCCACGAGCCAGACCACCCGCGCGGCCATCGTCTCGGTCTTTCCGCTGCCGGCGCCCGCGACCACGAGCGCGGGCTCGAGCGCCGCCTCGATGACGGCGGTCTGCTGCGCGGTCGGCGGGAACTGTCCGAGCGCGGCCGCGATCGCCGCCGCCGAGACGGTGCCGGTGAACACGGATGCGGTCACGATGCGCTCACCGCGCCGATCGTGTGGATGCGGCACAGCCCGTATGAATGCTCGTCGCGGCAATGGTCCTCGTACGGCGCCGTGAACGCGGTTCCTCGCATGACCCCGACGGCTGACCGGATGCGCGCGAAGAACAGCTCGCGCCGCTCGTCGTCGAAGGGAGCCTGCCAAGGCGTCGCGTAATCCGCGTGCGCTGCGGTCGGGCGCAGCACCAGCAGCTTCGCGCCGCCGAGGGGCAGTCCGGCCGCCGTCGGGATCGCGCCCGACTCGAACGCGAGCTGGTAGGCGCCCAGCTGAGGGTTGTCGGCCACCTTCGCGTCGGTCTGCGGCTCGCGCTTTCCGGTCTTGAGGTCGACGATCACCACGGTGCCTTCGGGGGTCAGCTCGACCCGGTCGATGTAGCCGGAGAGGATCGCCCCGTGCTCGAACGCCTCGGCATCATCCAGTGGAATCGCGACTTCGAAGTGGGGCTCGGCGCCGATGAGCGTCCCGCCCCCCTCCTCGAACCGCCGCAGGTACAGGTGCAGCCGGCGTACGAGGTCGCGCGCCCGCGTGCGCTCGGCACGCTCGCGCCACTCCGCTTCGAAGCTCAGCTCCCCCCAGCGCGAATCGACCTCGGCCCACAGGCTCGCCTCGTCCGAGCTCGCCGCGTGTTCGAGAGCCGAGTGGATGATCGTGCCCAGGCCGGCGGTGGCACCTCCCGGGTCGCCGCCCAGCTCGCCGATGACCCAGTTGAGCTCGCACTCCTCGAGCGTGTGCAGGCGCGACGGCGACACGCGAACGTCCTCGACCGCGAGATCGCGCAGCGGGCCGGCCGAGGTCGGCGGCTCGACCCCGAACCAGTCGCTCGGGGCGGCCCCCACGACGCCGGCGTCGGCGAGCACCGCGAGCTGCTGCGCCGCCCTCTCGGCGCGACTGCGCTGAGCCGGCTCCGTCAGTGCGCGACGGTGCTGGGCCACAAGACCACGCAGGGACAGCGGATGATCGACGGCATAGCGCTCGGGGTCGGGCAGGAACTCGAAGAACACGCTCGGACCCGTGTCGTCGTCGTCGACCGCCGTCGCCAGCACGAGCCCGGTCGCCCGGGAGAGCGCGCGGGCGAGGAGTCGGAGCTCGTCGTGCATTGCCGCCTTTCGCCGGTCGAGAGTCGAGACCGAGCCCGCATCGACCCGGGTAGCGGCATCCGCCAGTCGCCACGTATCCAGCAGCGAGCCGCGCAGCCGCGTGTTCGGCCAGACGCCGTCCTGCATTCCGGCGATCACGACGGTGTCGAACTCGGCGCCGAGGGCACCGGCGGGCGTGAGGATCCGCACGTACTCTCCGCCCGTGGAAGCATCGAGCCGGTCCTCGGCGACGGCGCTGTCGAGGATGCCGCGCACGAACACCCGGGGGTCGGCATCGAACGAGCGCTCGACGAACCGCTTGGCGGCCTGGAACAGTGCGACGACCGCGTCGAGGTCGCGGTGCGCCTGGTCGGCCAGCGGCCCGTGTCCGCGTGCCAGCTCCGACCACGGCCGTTCGAGTCCGCTGCGGTCCCACGCCGTCCAGAGCAGCTCGTGCGCGGTCGCGCCCCTGCCGAGTTCGTCGCGGAGCACGGCGAGCGTGCGGGCGAGCACCGCTGCGCGCCGTGCCTCATGCGTGTCGATCAGGTCGAACTCCAGTGGCCGGTGCATCGCCGAAAGCAGCAGGTCGCGCCCCGACCGCGCTGGTTCGGCACCCGGTTCCTGAGCCTGCCGAAGGGCGACGTGGCGCAGTTGCGCGCGCAGGCGCCGCAGCTGCACCGGATCCAGGCGGCCGCCGGAGCCCAGCAGCGCTTCGGCGATGTCCTCGAAGGTCCAGTCCTCGCGCGCGGCGAGGTCGATGATCCGCAGCAGATCGCGCACCGGCGCCAGGGTTCCCAGCGGCCTTCCCGGTCCGCTCGAGCGCGTCGGCACCTCGCGCGCGGCGAGCTCCGCCTCCAGCGCGGTCACTTGGCGCGTGTCGTGCGCGATGACCGCGCATTGAGACCAGGCGATTCCGCCGCGGATGTGCCGCTCCCTCAGCAGCCGCGCGATCGCGTCGAACTCCTCGGCCGGCGACCGCAGCAGAAGTGCGCGCACCGAGGGGTCCGGTGCCGCGCCGGCGGCTCCGCCCCGATGCGCGACCACGCCGACCGCCCCGATGCGCTGCGTCACCTGACGGACGAGCTCGTTCTGCCACGCCGTGCCGCGGTGCGCCGCGGAGAGCACTGAGACGCCGCCGAGGCTCGCTGCGAGACGCGCGAAGTTCTCGGGGGTGGCGCCGCGGAAGGCACCGGATCCGACGTCGGGGTCGCCGAAGGCGAGCACCGAGACGCCGCGCTCCCGGCACGCCTCCAGGAGCTCCACACCGCCGACGGTCAGTTCCTGCGCATCGTCGACCAGGATCACGGCGATGCGGTCGGCGATCTCGGTGCCCGGCGGCGCCGTGCGCAGCACGCCGACGGCCTCGCGAACCAGGCCGGCGGCATCCCGATGAGCACCGCGCATGTCGGCGCGGACGTGCTGATACTCGTCGAGGAACGACGCCATCGCCGCCCACACCGGAACCGAGTGGGCGGCGCCGAGCGCCCGCAGGCGGTCTGACTCGATGCCCAGAGTCGCGCACTCCGCCAGGAACGTGCGCACCTCGGTGCGGAATCCCTTGGTCGAGCGCACCGGCGCGCCGAGCCACTCCGGCCAGCGGCGTCGGCCCTCGGCCTCGTCTTCGGCGTCGCCCTCGAGCAGATCCTGGATCAGCTGGTCCTCGTCGCCGCCGGTCAGCAGCTGCGGCGGCTCCCGGCCCGCCGCCACCTCTGTCGCCCGAACGAGCTGGTAGGCGAACGAAGCCACCGACCGCGCCAGGGGACCGGAGGTCGCGCGCCCCACAGCCAGCGCGAGGCGGTCGCGAAGCGCGGTCGCGCTCTGGCGCGAAGGAGTGAGCACGAGCAGCGCATCGGGGTCGACGCCGGCGGCGACAAGCGCCGCGACGCGGGCCACGAGCGCCGTCGTCTTGCCGCTTCCCGGGGCGCCCACCACGACACCGCATGCCGCCGCCGGAAGGTCGATGACAGCGCGCTGCTGCGCGTCCCACGCGGGCGACGCGTCGGATTCGTCGCCGGAGTCCATGGCTTCGACGGTAGCGCGAAGGACCGACAATCCGCGTTCGCCGAGAGCGTGCACCGGGCGGCCGGGGCCCTGTGACCCGTGTCGTAGAGTTGCCATGCGCACGGGGATCCGGGCGTTCGAGGTCCCGGGGCCGCACCCCGCCGCAGGAGGTATTTCACGTGGAGATCCGCATCGGCATCGCCAACACCGGCCGTGAGCTCAACTTCGAGACGAGCGAGCCTGCCGCCGCCGTGAAGAAGACGGTCGCCAGCGCCCTTGACGCGGGTGCGACGCACGTGAGCTTCACCGACGCGAAGGGCACGAGCTACATCGTGCCGACCGCGAGCCTGGCCTACATCGAGCTCGGCACCGAAGAATCCCGCCGCGTCGGCTTCGTCGCCTGACGACGGCCGGGACGTGCAGATCCTCCTCGCCTTCATCGTCGGTGGCGTGATGGGCGCGGCCGCCCACTTCCTCGTGCCGGGCCGCGGCACGCGGGGTGTCGCGCTCGGTCCGGTGCTCGGCGCCTTCGCCGCCGGTCTCGTCTGGATGATCCTCACCTGGGCGGGAGTGGGCCTGGACAGTCCGTGGCTGTGGCTATCGGCGTTCGTCGCGCCGATCGTCGTGACCTACCCGGTGCTGCTGATCCTGGCGCGCACCCGCACCGCCCGCGACGCCCGCGAACGGACCCGCCTCAAGATCGGCTGATCGGCCTGATCGGACTAAGCCGCCAGCCCCATCGCGTCCATTCGCTTGGAGTGGGCGCCCATCAGGTCGGTGAACACGGGTTCGACCTTCTGCTCATCGGCGACCTGCAGCGTGGTCGGACGCAGGGCCGCACGGGCGATGAGCAGCGTGTCGCCCACGAGGCGACGACCCCACATGGCCAGCAGCGACTTCCACTCCGGGTCGCTCGCTATGGTCTGGCCGAGAATGTCCACGATCGCCTGACGGTCGTCATCGGCCCGCAGGATGCGAGCGACGCGACGCCCCGTGTCGCCGTAGCTCGATGAGAGCGCCAGGTAGAAGTCGTCGAGCATCCCGGCGGTGATGTGCACGGAGAGCATCGTCTCCTGGGGCCGCACCCCGTGGGTCGCGCGGCGGAACGCGTCGAGGGGCTCGCGGAACGGGAGCATCAGGGTCGTCGGGTCGTCGGCGCGCTCGCGGATGAGGGCGACGAGCTCCTCGTGCTTCTGAAGCGCGGCACCGGCGGCGCGCGAGAGCGACTCCTTCTCGCCCAGCTCCGGCGTGGACGCGATCAGCTCGGACAGCGTCTCGAAATAGCCCAGCTGAAGATATGCCGCCTGGCCGAGGAACGTGTCGATCTCGGGTGCGAGCTCCTCGAAGTCGACACGGCGGGCGCGGCTCGCCCCGTCGCGGGAGCGCAATTGCAGCTTGCGCCCCTGGGGAGCCTTCTGCCAGAACCACTTCACCACGCACTCAGCATAGGTGCGCCGCATCCGGAGCCCACGACCCCGCCCGCGCGGATACGGCGGAATACGGTGCGAGCCGGTATCCTGGACTCAGTCCCCGGCGTCGGATCGGGGCTCCCGCGCCTGTGGCAGAGATAGGGCGTGGATCTCACCTCGGCCCGCGCGGCGACTTCTCGCGGAGCGCCAGGGCACCAAAGGCAGCATCTCACTGCCGGACAGGCTCACATCGTGACGACCTTCGCCGAACTCGGCGTCGACCAGGACATCGTCGAAACACTCGCCCAGAAGGGCATCATCGACGCCTTCCCCATCCAGGAGCAGACCATCCCCCTCGGCCTTCCGGGCCAGGACATCATCGGCCAGGCCAAGACCGGCACCGGCAAGACCTTCGGGTTCGGCATCCCGGTCGTGCAGCGCCTCGGACCCGACCCGGCGCACGGCGTCAAGGCGCTCATCGTGGTGCCGACGCGCGAACTGTGCGTGCAGGTGTATGAAGACATCGACATGCTCACCCGCGGCCGCTCGACCAGCGTCGTCGCCATATACGGCGGTAAGGCGTACGAGGGCCAGATCGACCAGCTGAAGGCCGGCGCGCAGATCGTCGTCGGCACTCCCGGGCGCCTCATCGACCTGAACAACCAGCGTCTGCTCGATCTGTCGAACGCGACAGAGGTCGTGCTCGACGAGGCCGACAAGATGCTCGACCTCGGGTTTCTGCCCGACATCGAGAAGATCTTCCAGAAGGTGCCGGCCATCCGGCACACGCAGCTGTTCTCGGCGACGATGCCCGGTCCGATCGTCGCGCTGGCCCGCCGGTTCATGACGAACCCGATCCACATCCGCGCGACCGACCCCGACGAGGGGCTCACCCAGGCCAACATCCGCCACCTCGTCTACCGCGCGCACTCGCTCGACAAGGACGAGATCATCGCCCGCATCCTCCAGGCCGACGGCCGCGGCAAGACCGTGATCTTCACTCGCACCAAGCGCGCCGCGCAGCGGCTGTCCGACGAACTCGGCGACCGCGGCTTCAACACGGCTTCGGTGCACGGCGACATGAGCCAGGAGGCGCGCGAGCGCTCAATGGCGGCCTTCAAGGCCGGCAAGAAGGATGTCCTGATCGCGACCGACGTCGCAGCTCGCGGCATCGACGTCGACGACGTCACCCACGTGATCAACCACACGATCCCCGACGACGAGAAGACCTACCTGCACCGCGCGGGCCGCACCGGCCGCGCCGGCAAGACCGGCATCGCGGTCACTTTCGTGGACTGGGACGACCTGCACAAGTGGGCGCTCATCAACCGCGCCCTCGAGTTCGGGCAGCCCGAGCCGACCGAGACCTATTCGTCGAGCGCGCACCTGTTCAGCGACCTCGACATCCCGGCCGGCACCAAGGGCCGCCTGACGACGGCGCCGCGCACCCAGACGGTCACGACGCCGGATGCCGATCGCCCAGCCTCCGCGGACCGCGACGGCGGCGCAAGCCGCCGTCGGCGCCGCACCGGCGAGTCGAGCGGCGCGCCCGCCTCGACCGGCCCGTCGACTCGCGGATCCGCTCCCGGGGTGCTCGCAGAGCACGGTGGACACGACGCCGCCGAAGGCGCCGGCACGCACGACGGAGGCGGGACCGAGCACCACGACGGCAACGCCGCTCCGCGCCGCCGCCGACGCCGCCGCGGCGGTTCGCGCCCGAACGGCGCGCCCGCCGGAGCCTGAGCTGCGGCATCCGCTCGATGCTGATCGAGGCGTCGCGTCGGCAGTGAGGCACTCCGGTGAGAAGCCTGGGAAAGCGCTAGTGTGAGCAGCGCGGCGAACGTGCCGCGTTCCTCGCATGAAAGGCAGTGATGAGAATCATCGAAGCAGTGCAGTACCAGGGCTTCTGGGGCTCCTTCGGGGACCTGATCTGGTGGTTCCTGTGGGCATTCGTCTTCTTCACCTACCTGATGGCGCTGTTCGCCGTCATCGGTGACCTGTTCCGCGACCACAAGCTCAGCGGCTGGTGGAAGGCGGTGTGGATCATCTTCCTGATCTTCGTCCCGTTCCTGACGCTTCTTGTGTACCTGATCGCACGCGGCAAGGGCATGTCCGAGCGCGGCGCCGCTCAGGCCAGAGAGTACCAGGCGGCCCAGGACAGCTACATCAAGTCGGTCGCCGGAGCCAGTCCGTCCGAAGAGATCGCGAAGGCCAAGTCGCTCCTCGACTCCGGCGCGATCACGCAGGCCGAGTTCGACAGCATCAAGACCAAGGCGCTCAGCTGAGCGCAACCTCACGCAGGAAGGTTCCGTCGCATCAGCGGAGGGACCTTTCGCGTCACGGGTAGAACGGCGCCGTACCGGTCGCGCGGTCGATGATGCGGGCCACCATGTCATCGCTCGTGGTGTACTCGCCCGGCTGGTTCGGCTTGCCGAGTCCGTGGTAGTCGCTCGACCCGGTCACGATCAGGTCGCGCTCCTTCGAGATCCTCAGGAGGGTGCGCACGCCGGCCTCGAGGTTCTCGCGATGACCGATCTCGAAGCCGGCCAAGCCGGCCGCGAACATCCGCTCCATGAGCCGAGTGGGCAGCAGACCCGCCCGGCCCGCGGGGTGGGCGATGATCGGCACTCCCCCGGCTCCGACCACGAGCTGCACTGCCAGCACCGGATCGGGCGCGTACAGGGAGACGTAGTAGTCGCCGTGCGGGCTGAGTATCTGCGAGAACGCCTCAGTACGGTCGCGGACGTGACCCTTCGCCACGAGCGCATCGGCGATGTGCGGGCGCCCGACAGTGGCCCCGTCCGAGGTCTGCGCGACGATGTCGTCCCAGTCCAGATCGAAGTCGCGGGCGATCAGGTCGGACATCCTGCGGGCCCGCTCCACGCGCGACGAACGGATGCGGTCGGTCATGGCGCGCAGCCCGGCATCGTCCGGATCGAGCAGATACGCGAGCACATGCACGCTTCGCGATTGGTACTTGGCGGACAGTTCCATTCCGGGAATGAACGTCATGCCGAGGGATGCCGTCGCCTCGGCCGCTTCGGCCCACCCCGACGTCGTGTCGTGGTCGGTGAGCGCGGCGGTGCGCAGCCCGTGCGCATGCGCAGCCGCCATCACCTGCGCCGGCGACTCCGTGCCGTCGGAGTGCAACGAGTGAAGGTGCAGATCGCTCGGCCCCTCGAAGCGTCGCTTGTCCGGCATCCATCGAGCCTAGCGCGCGGCTCCGACCGCATGGGGGACCCTTCAGCGCGGGCGCCGATCCCTATGAGGCTCCGCCCCGCACCCCCGGCACGCTGCGGCGTGCCCCGATCTCCCAGACTGCTGACATAGAGTCGCCGAGTGCTTCGCCTGCTCGGAATCCTGGGGGCCGTGATGTTCGCAATCGCGGCCGCCCTCTTGACGTGGCCGTCGTTCTTCCGGCTCGAGCGCACGTTCCCGGTCGCCCAGATCATCTCGTTTCGCGGACTGCTGACGGTCGTGTTCGCGGTGCTCGCGGTGGTCGGGCTGCTGCTGGCGATCGCGCGCCCGCTGCGCGCGTTCGCGCTGTCGGTCGCAGTGATCTCGCTCGTCGCGGTGGTCGCCAACGCCGCGATCGTGACCACCCGCGGAATCGGAACCGACACGCTGCCCGCCAAGACCGACAGCAGCATCCGGGTGATGACCTGGAACACCGCCGGATCGGCCACGGCGCCCGAAACGGTCGCGCAGATCGCCGTGGCGATGGATGCCGACATCGTCACCCTTCCCGAGACGACCATCGAGACCGGCGAGAAGGTCGCCCTCGCCATGCGCGACCTCGGGCATCCGATGTGGGCGCACTTCACCGACTACCCGTCCACGCAATGGGATGCCGGATCGACCACTCTCCTGATCTCTCCCGAAGTCGGCGACTACGCGGTGATCGAGTCCTCACTGGACGGCTCGAGCAACACGTCCACGGTGCCCAGCGCTGTCGCCATGCCCACCAGCGGCGACGGCCCGATCTTCGTGGCCGCCCACGCCGTCGCGCCCCGCCAGAGCTACATGCAGCACTGGCGGGACGACCTGCAGTGGCTGGCTGATCAGTGCGTCGACGACAACGTGATCATGGCCGGCGACTTCAACGCGACCATCGACCACATGGCCGACCTCGGCGTGGACGGCGGCACGCTCGGACGCTGTCGTGATGGGGCGATCGAGACCGGCAACGGCGCCGTCGGCACCTGGACCACGCAGATTCCGGCCCTGCTCGGCGCACCGATCGATCACGTGATGGCCTCCAGCCACTGGAACCCGACCGGGTCGCTGGTGCTGCAGTCGATGGACGCTTCGGGCAGCGACCATCGCCCGCTGATCGTCCAGCTAGAACCGGTCGACTGACTCCGTCGCCGGTGCAAGACTTGAGTCATGAGCACCACAGACGAGAGCGATACGACCGGCACCACCGAACTCGCTCCTTCCGGGATTCCGCCCGAGGACCCCGGCTCGCGGGAGCTCGCCCCGGGTTCCGAGATTCCCGCGAACAGCACGGTGAACCGACGACAGGGCTTCGGCGACGGCTTCTTGAGCACGATCTCGACGGGGTGGGCGCAGCGGCCCGAGATCCTGCCTCCGGCTCGCGAACAGGCGGTCTTCGCCGCACTCCGGCGCGCGGCCGTGTCTGCGGCGTTCCCTGGAAAGCGCCTCGTGGTGCCGGCTGGGCCGTCCAAGGTGCGCAGCAACGACACCGATTATCCGTTCCGCGCCCATTCCGCGTTCGCGCACCTGACCGCGTGGGCCGGCGACGCGGTACCCGACTCCGTGCTCGTGTTCGACCCCCGCGATGGCGAGGACGAGCCCGGCCACGACGTGACGCTGTACTTCCGCGAGCGCGCCGATCGCACCACGGCGGAGTTCTACGCGAATCCGTCGATCGGCGAGTTCTGGATCGGGCCGCGTCCGGCACGGGGCGGTGTGGCCGCTGACCTGGGCCTGGACACCGCGCACATCGACTCGTTCGCGGCATCCGATGACGACCTCGTCGTCGATGAGGATGCCGACCTCACCCGCTTCGTCTCCGAGCTGCGCCTGCGCAAGGACGAGTACGAGATCGCGCAGATGCAGCTCGCCATCGAGGTCACCGCCGACGGGTTCGACGACATCGTCGCCGACCTTCCCCGCATCATCGCCCACCCGCGCGGTGAGCGCCTGGTCGAGGGGATCTTCCACCAGCGGGCGCGCAGTGACGGCAACTGGGAGGGCTACGACACGATCGCGGCCTCCGGGCCGCACGCCTGTTACCTGCACTGGACCCGCAACGACGGCGCCGTCGCCCCAGGCGATCTGATTCTGATCGATGCGGGCGTCGAGCTCGACAGCCTCTACACAGCCGACATCACGCGCACGATCCCTGTCGGCGGCACCTTCACCGAGGTGCAGCGCCGCGTCTACGAGGCCGTGCTCGAAGCCGCCGATGCGGCCTTCGCGGCCGCGAAGCCCGGTGCACTGTTCAGTGACCTGAACGCCGCCGCGTGGAGCGTGATCGCGCACCGCATCGAGGAGTGGGGCTTCCTCCCCGTGTCGGCCGAGGCCTCCCTCGACCCGACGACCGGTCATCACCACCGCCGGTGGATGGTGCACGGCACGAGCCACCACCTCGGCATCGACGTGCATGACTGCGCGCAGGCCCGGCGCGAGCTCTACGCCGGCGGCACTCTCGAGCCCGGCATGGTGTTCACGATCGAGCCGGGCCTGTACTTCCAGATCGACGATCTGATGGTGCCCGAGCAGTACCGCGGCATCGGGGTGCGCATCGAGGACGACATCCTCATGACCGCCGACGGACCGGTGAACCTGTCGTCGGCGATTCCGCGGACCGCCGACGACGTCGAGGCGTGGGTCGCGCGCCGCTCTTCGTGAGCCTCGCTCCCCGAGGGGAGCCGGACACTCAGGCTGGGAC
>NZ_WOYP01000045.1:32123-56092 GCF_011620715.1 Microbacterium sp.
TCGTGAGCCTCGCTCCCCGAGGGGAGCCGGACACTCAGGCTGGGACGCTCAGGCTCGGGCGCTCAGGAACTGCGCGACCAGCGGCGCCAAGTCCGCACCGACCTCGTCGGCCGGCCGCTTGCGTCCCCTCACCTCGAACGAGTGGCCGCCACCCTGGACCCAGGCGATCGTCGCGTCCTGACAGGCGTCGACCGCTGCTTCGAGCTGCGTGTGCGGATCGACGAACGGGTCGTTCGTGCCCTCGACGAACAGCTGCGGCGGCAGAACCGCGGGCAGATGTGAGACGCGAGCCTTCGAAGGGTCGCCGGGGGTGTGCAGCGGGTAGCCGAGGTATACGAGCCCTGCCGGGGCGATCGCACCGTCGGCCGCCGCCAGCGACGCCATCCGGCCGCCGTAGGATTTTCCCGAAGCCCACACCGGGCCCTGCCCCACTTCCTGCGCGAAGGCCATCGCCGCCGTCCAGGTTGCAATGGCGTGCGCCGCAGGTCCCGGCATCCGTCGTCCCGCCTCCACATATGGGAAATTGAACCGGAGCGTCGCCACGCCCTCGGCCCGCATCCCCCGCGCGAACCCGAGCAGGAACGGATGCCGGTACCCGGCGCCGGCGCCGTGCGCGATCACGATCGTCGCCCACGGTGCGTCAGGGCGTTCATGGGCGGCAGACACTTCCACAAGACCCGACGGGAGCGCGACGCGCAACCGCTGACCCGCCTCGGGCGTCGCGGTCACGGCGTCGGCGGCTCGGAACCGTCGTCGCCCGCTGCTGCGGGCTCGGTCGCCGGGGCGGCCGCGGGGGGCACCCGCTCACCGTAGCGGGGCGGCTCGGCCGCGGCATCCGGCACCGCAGCCGGAGCGGCAGGCACCATAGGCGCGCTCGGTGTCGCGGCGGCCGGGGGGCGAGGTTCGGCAGTGCCGGGCTTGCCCAGCACCTGCCGTGCCCGCTGCACGCTGTCGGCGGCGACCGTGACCTCGTAATGATCGGCGACGACCTGCATGACCGAGGCGAAGTCCCTCCGACGGCGCACGAAGGAGTATGTGACGATGCTCAGGAGCATGCCGATCGCGATACCGATGAAGATCACCCCCACGAAGGCCTGGATCGGCACCGACGGCGTGCCGATGACGAAGATGGCGCTGAACAGCAGCCCGAGCAGCACCCCGTTGATCGCACCCGAGCGCGCCGCCGTGGCGTAGCCGAGCCGACCTGTCACGCGCTCGACTGAACGCAGACCCTGGCCGACGATCGCGATGTCGCGCGCGGGGATGTCGGCCGCGATGAGCCTCGAGACCGCCTTCTGGGCGGCCTCGTAGTTCGGGAAGCTATCGACGTTCTGTCCGAGGTCATCGACGCTCTGCGGAATTCGCCTGGCGTTCATGCTCATGCTCCCATCCTCCCACCTGGGTCGCCTTCGTCCCTCCCTCGCCCGCCTTTCACTGCCCTCCCCTGCGGTGCGCACCCGGCTACGCTGGAACGCGTGAGCACGCAGAGGGTCTTCGTCGCACGCCTGTCGGGGTGCTCTGTCTTCGACCCCGCCGGCGACCGCCTCGGCAAGGTCCGCGATGTGGTGGTCATCTACCGCAAGGACGACCCGCCCCGTGTCGTGGGCCTCGTCGTGGAGATCCCCGGCCGCAGGCACGTGTTCGTCTCGATCGGACGCGTCACCTCCATCGCCACCGGCCAGGTCATCACGACAGGCCTCATCAACGTGCGGCGGTTCCAGCAGCGCGGTGGCGAGGTGCGGGTGCTCACCGAGCTGGTGGGTCGTCGCGTGTTCCTCGCGGACGGTTCAGGCACCGCCGTGATCGAAGACGTCGCGATCGAACGCAACCGACTCGGCGAGTGGGATGTCGGGCAGCTCTTCCTTCGTCGGCCGCGCACGAGCGCATCGCCTTTCGCGAAGGGACCGACCACGTTCGCGAACTGGTCCGAGGTGCAGGAGCAGCAGGTTCCGGGTGAGGCGCAGTCCGCCGAGCAGCTCGTCGCCACCTTCGCCGACCTCAAGGCGGCGGACCTCGCCAACAGCCTGCTCGACCTGTCGGACGAGCGCATGATCGAGGTCGCCGAAGAACTCTCCGACGAGCGCCTCGCGGACGCGCTCGAGGAGATGCCCGAAGACGAGCAGGTGCATATCCTCGAGCAGCTCGGCGACGAGCGCGCCGCCGACATCCTCGACGCGATGGAGCCGGACGACGCCGCCGACCTGCTCGGTCAGCTGCCCGACGCGCGTTCCGAGCAGCTGCTCGATCTCATGGAGCCCGAAGAGGCCGAGGACGTCAGGGCTCTCCTGCAGTACGGGCCCGACACCGCCGGCGGACTGATGACGAGCGAGCCCATCGTCCTGTCGGCCGACGCGACGGTCGCCGAGGCGCTCGCGCTGATCCGTCGTCACGAGCTGCATCCGGCGCTGGCCGCCTCGGTTTTCATCACCCTGCCGCCCTACGAAACGCCCACCGGTCGTCTGCTCGGCACGGTGCACTTCCAGCGCATGCTGCGCTATCCGCCGCACGAGCGGCTCGGAGCGATCATCGACGACACGCTCGACCCGGTGCCGGCGACGGCATCCGCCGCCGAGGTCGCTCGGATGCTCGCCAGCTACAACCTGGTGTCGCTGCCGGTCATCGACAAAGCCCGCCGGCTGGTCGGCGCGGTGAGCGTCGACGACGTGCTGGACTACCTTCTGCCCGAAGACTGGAGATCGCACGGCGGTGACGCTTCTTCGGACGACGATGAGCCGCACACTCCGGCCGTTCCAGTGACGACCGCAGCCGCTGTTCCCTTTGGGAGCGGCAAGGGCGCCGGGAGGAGGCGCTGATGGCACGACCCTCCCGCCTGCCTTCGCTCGATGCCCCGCGCGGCCGCACGGGAATGCTGAACCGCAATCCGCAGCCCTCCCGCGACCGCTTCGGACGATTCTCCGAGGCTTTCGCCCGCGGCATGGGAACCTCCGGGTTCCTGATCGGCATGACCCTGTTCGTCGCAGTGTGGCTGCTGTGGAACACCTTCGCGCCGGTGCCCCTGCAGTTCGACCCGCGTTCGACGAACTTCACGCTGCTGACCCTGATCCTGTCGTTGCAGGCCTCGTACGCTGCGCCCCTCATCCTGCTCGCGCAGAACCGCCAGGACGACCGCGACCGCGTGCAGATCGAGCAGGACCGGCAGCGCGCGGAGCGAAACCTCGCCGACACCGAGTACCTCGCCCGCGAGATCGTCGCGCTGCGCATGGTGGTCACCGACCTCTCGGACGACGTGCTCACCAAAGACATGCTCCGTGCCGAGATCAAGACGCTCCTCGAGCAGCTGGACGAGCGCTCGGCGACCGCACACCGGGACTCGCTCCACACGAATGCCGCGGAGCGGTGACCGCCCACATCGAGGACGCCGCGATCGTGGACACCCCTGCGGATGCCGTCCGCCGGGCGGTCGGGGCGGTCATCGATCCCGAGCTGCGGCGGCCGATCGCCGAGCTCGGCATGATGCGCGAGGTCAGGGTCGAGCGGGGCCTCGCTTCGGTCGGGATCGTCCTGACGATCGTCGGCTGCCCGGCCGCGGATCGCATCAGCGCCGATGTGCGCGCGGCAGCGGCATCCGTCCCCGGTGTGACGCGCGTCGCCCTCGAGGTGGGCGTCATGTCCCCCGCCGAGCGGCGCGTGCTGACCGAGCGCCTGCGCGGGGGCCGCCCAGCCCGCGAGATGCCCTTCGGACCGGACTCGCTGACGCGCGTGATCGCAGTCACGAGCGGAAAGGGAGGCGTCGGCAAGTCCACCGTGACGGCGAATCTCGCCGTCGCGCTCGCGAATCGCGGACTGTCGGTCGGGCTGGTGGATGCCGACGTGCACGGCTTCTCGATTCCGGGGCTGCTCGGACTGGTCGATGCAGACGGCAACGTCCCCCAGCCCACGCGCATCGATGAGCTCATGCTGCCGCCGGTCGCCCATGGAGTGAAGGTGATCTCGATCGGCATGTTCCTGCGACGTTCGACCGGCGATGCGCCTATCGGCGCGGTGGCGTGGCGAGGGCCGATGCTGCATCGGACCGTGCAGCAGTTCCTCACCGACGTGTTCTTCGGCGACCTCGATGTGCTGCTGCTGGACATGCCGCCCGGAACGGGAGACATCGCGATCTCGGTCGGGCAGCTGCTGCCACACGCCGAGGTCGTGGTGGTCACGACTCCGCAGTCCGCGGCCTCCGACGTCGCCGTGCGCAGCGGTCTGGTCGCCCGCCAGACCGGGCAGCGCGTCGTCGGCGTCGTGGAGAACATGGCCGCGATGACGTTGCCGGACGGCACGACGCTCGATCTGTTCGGAACGGGCGGCGGCGCCGCGGTCGCCGCGGCGCTCTCGACGGGCGAGAGCAAGGTCGCCCTTCTCACGTCGATCCCGCTCAGCCCGCTGCTGCGTGTCGACGCAGACGCCGGGATCCCGATCGTGCTGGCCCACCCGGATGAGCCTGCCGCAGTCGCCATCGTTACGCTGGCCGACCGGCTCGCCGCCGCACCCCGCGGCCTGGCAGGTCGCTCGCTGCCGTTCCGGCCGAGCTGAGTCCGGCGCCTAGGTCGCTTCGCTGTCGAATGGGGGCGGATCCTCCGCGGTGAAGGGCCTGCTCGCGCTCTGCGGCTTCGTGAATGCGCCTGCGGCAGTGACCGCGGCGGCGGCGCTCGCTGCTCGCACGGTCGGCACCGGCGCATCGTCGAGCAGTGCCTCACGGATGATGCGCCGCGGGTCGTACTGGCGCGGGTCGAGCGTGCGCCAGTCGACGTCGTCGAAGTCCGAGCCCATCTCGTCCTTCATCTTCGACTTCGCCGTGCTGACATATTCTCGCGCGCGCTTGGCGAACTTGGTCAGGCTCTCGACATAGCGGGGCAGTCGCTCGGGCCCGATGAGCAGCCCCGCGACCACTCCGATCAGCAGAAGCTTCTCGATCGTGAGCCCGAAGAACATGCACTCAGGTTACCGCCGCGCCTGAGGGTCCGGCGACGACTGTCCCCGTAGGCTGGCCGCGAAGGAGCACCGATGGGCGACCAGGACGCGAACTACCGCTTCGCCGCTGAGGCGACGATCGAGCCGGATCATATCGTTCGAGCCCGCACTCACGCGCTCGAACTCGGCGCGGCGCCGGTGAGCGCCCCCGTCGGCGCGCAATGCGCCGTGATCGCGGCCGCCTCGCAGGCGCTGAACATCGTCGAGATCGGCACGGGCGCGGGAGTCTCCGGACTCTGGCTGCTCCATGGCTCGCCGCGCGCGACGCTCACGACGATCGACAGCGAACCCGAGCACCTGGGCGCTGCGCGCCAGGCGTTCGCAGAGGCGAAGATCCCTCCGGCACGGGCACGATTCATTTCGGGTCGGGCAGCCGAAGTGCTGCCCCGCATGAACGAGGCCTCGTACGACATCGTCCTGGTGGATGCCGATGCCGAAGGCGTGATCGAGTACGTCGAGCACGGGCTGCGTCTGGTCCGAGCCGGCGGCACCGTTCTCGTTCCCCGCGTCCTGGGCCACGGGGCCGTCGCCGACCCGGTGCGCCGCGACGCCGTGACTGCCGCCTACCGTTCGCTGATCCAGGAGACCCAGGCGTCGCCGGCGGTCATCGGCGCCCTGTCGATCGTGGGCGAGGGGCTCCTGCAGCTCACGACACGGCCGCTCGACTGAGGTCGAGCACGTTCGCCCGGTACGCGAAGCGGCCGGTCCGAAGACCGGCCGTCGGCGTGTGAGGTGTGATCAGGCGGGGTTGACGACCCCGCCGAGCACGTCATAGAGCTCCTTGGCCTCAGCGTCGTTCACCGAGACGACGAGGCGGCCCCCACCCTCGAGCGGCACCCGCACGATGATCAGACGACCCTCCTTCACGGCCTCCATCGGCCCGTCTCCGGTTCTCGGCTTCATGGCTGCCATCGTGGCTCCTTTTCGTCGTGGTCTGCGTGTCAAGTTTATCCCGCTGCTCCGACAGGGGATAACCCGCGGATTGCGCGGCATCCGTCACACTCAGGGGATCTGCCAATACGTGTTGCCCAGCGCGTACATGTTGTAGATCCACCACCACTGGCCCAGCAGGCACGCTCCCAGCATGCCGACCCGCCACCAGGTCGCGCGGGGCATCGCGACGGCGCCCCACAGCGGCGACAGCGGCAGGAGCAGGCGGAAGATGCTCGACTGCGGGAAGAACACCGCCAGCAGATACACGAGGTAGCTCGCCGACCACAGTCGCGTCTCCACTCCCATGCGTTTGACGTGCGGCTCGAACAGCAGCAGTGCGGCGACCCCGACGACGGAGGCCGCGAGCACGATGTACCCGGTCACCGCGCCGAGTCCCCACGACCCGAACCAGAACGCGGCGCCCTGCAGGAAGCCGTCGAACGGGAAGAATCCCGCGCCCCCGGCGCCGAGCCAGTTGCGTCGCCATGCCAGTTCGGTCGCGAGGTAGGCTCCGGACTCCCCCGTGACCGCGCCGGCGAGCAGCTGCCAGGAGAAGCCGGTCACGACGGACAGCAGACCGAGCACGACGATGTGCACGACCTCCGCTGGCGCCAGCGGCTCCCGGTGGCGCGAGAACCAGCGCCACAGCCCGTAGGCACCCAGGAACAGCCCGAACGCGAGCACGCCCGGCCGGGTGAAAGCCATGAGCGGTATCAGCAGATACAGCCATCCGTACTGCCGCCTCATCACCAGCCACAGCGAGAGGAACAGCCACAACAGGAACAGCGACTCGGCGTAGCCGACCTGGAACATCGCCGCGAGCGGGGCGCTGGCGAACAGGACGACCGCCCAGATCGCGACATCGTCGGACGCCCGCATCCGAACGATGCGGTAGAGCACGAGGCAGGCGAGATACCCGGCGACCAGCGAGATCACCACCGCGCCCGCACCCCACGACCCGAGCAGAACGCCCAGTCCCTTCGCGAGATATGCGAAGATCGGCATGAAGGCCCATTGGTTCTCGGCGACATCCTCCGAGTCGGTCAGCGGCAGGTCGGTGGGGTAGCCGTTCTCGGCCAGGTACCAGTACCACTGCGCATCCCAGCCCAGCGTCAGAGTCGCCAGATTCGCTCCCTCGCCGAACCTGGAGCCCACGCCCGACAGCTCGGCCGCCGCGAGGAGGAACGCGGTGGTCACGGCACGCGCGGCCAGGAACAGGATGCCGATCCGCAGCGCCGCGGGAAGCGCGCGCCACCCGCGCGGAGCGGTCTCGGTCAGGGGGCGCTCAGCCACGCCCGCAGTCCGCGTTCCACGTCCTGGATCTGAGCGTACGGAACACGCTCCTGGTCATGGTGGGCCAGGTGCGGGTCGCCGGGCCCGTAGTTGACCGCCGGCACGCCCATCGCCGAGAACCGTGCGACGTCGGTCCAGCCGTACTTCGGCCGCGCGTCGCCGCCGACGGCGGCCACGAACTCCTGCGCGAGCGGGGCGTCCAGCCCGGGGCGGGCGCCCGCGGCGACATCGACGACTTCGACATCGAAGCCCGCGAAGACGTCCCGCACGTGGCGTTCGGCATCCTCCGCGGAGCGGCTCGGAGCAAAGCGGTAATTGACCTCGATCTCGCACAGATCGGGGATGACATTGCCGGCGACGCCACCGCCGATTCGGACGGCGTTCAGCCCCTCGCGATAGACCAGCCCGTCCACGAGTACGTCCCTGGCGCGGTACTCGGCCAGGCGGGACAGCACGGGTGCGGCCTTATGGATCGCGTTCTCGCCGATCCATGCGCGTGCGCTGTGGGAACGCACACCGTGGGTGCGGACGATCACCCTCATGTTGCCGTTGCAGCCGCCCTCGACGGCACCATTGGATGGCTCCCCGAGGATGGCGAAGTCACCCTGGAAGAGATCCGGGCGGGTGCGCGCCAGACGCGTGAGTCCGTTGAGGTCGGCATCGACCTCTTCGTGGTCATACCACATCCAGGTGATGTCGATGCGGGGGTTCAGGAGCTCGGCGGCAAGCTTGAGCTGCACGGCGACCCCCGCCTTCATGTCGACAGTGCCGCGGCCCCAGAGCACCGGTTCGGCGTCGATCTCGATGTCGCGTGTCGGGACGTTTTCGTTGATCGGCACCGTGTCGATGTGACCGGCGATCACGACGCGCTGCGCACGTCCGAGCGACGTGCGTGCGACGATCGTGTCGCCGTCCCGGTACCAATCCAGATGAGGAAGGGGCCGGATGGCCGCCTCGATGAGGTCGGCGAGCGTCGTCTCGTCACCGGAGACGCTGGGGATGTCGCAGATCGTCCGGGCGAGGTCGACGGAGGTCGCGGTCAGATCGAGCGGCGGCATCCCACGAGTCTACTGAGCAGGTCGCAGCCGACGCGTCGCGGCGGGTTCGGTAGCGTGGGGGGATGAGCGACGAGCGGTGGGTATGGGGTGTCGGGCTGGCCACGACATCGGAGGACGGGACGGTGCTGGACACCTGGTTTCCATCGCCGGGCGAAGGACGCATCCCCCTGGGCCTGGACCCGGCTATGCCCCCGGACGAGCTCGACCGCCACGCGGTGCCCGACGCGCGCCGCGCGGTGACGCTGGAGGTCGTGGTGATCGAAGCCGACCTCGACGCGCCGCCCAGCTCGACGTCGGACGCCTATCTGCGACTGCATGCCCTGTCGCATCGCCTGGTCGCGCCGAACGGGGTGGATCTCGACGGCATCTTCGGCCACCTGCCCAACGTCGCATGGACGAACGCGGGTCCGATGCACCCCGACGACGCGGCGCGGCTGCGGCCGTTCCTCACCCGCGAGGGCATCCAGGTGCAGAGCCTGGACAAGTTCCCGCGCCTGCTGGACTACGTGAGCCCACCGGGAGTGCGGATCGCCGACGCGTCCCGGGTGCGCCTGGGCGCGTACCTCTCGCCGGGGACCACGGTCATGCACGAGGGCTTCGTGAACTTCAACGCCGGCACCCTCGGCTCCTCGATGGTCGAGGGGCGCATCTCGCAGGGGGTCGTAGTCGGCGACGGCAGCGACATCGGCGGCGGCGCCTCGATCATGGGCACCCTCTCCGGCGGCGGTGCGCACCGCGTGTCGATCGGCGCTCGCACGCTGCTCGGCGCGAACGCAGGCGTGGGCATCTCGCTCGGCGACGACTGCGTGGTCGAGGCCGGCCTCTACGTGACCGCGGGATCGAAGATCGTCCTGGCCGACGAGCCTCCCCTCCATGACGGCAGCCGCATCACCGCCAAGGGCGCCGAGCTCTCCGGCCGTGACGGCATCCTCTTCCGCCGCAACTCGCTCACCGGCGCGATCGAAGCCGTACGGCGGGCGGGCGTGGGAATCACCCTCAACGACGCGCTCCACGCGTAAGGTCGAGGCATCCGCGAATCGGTCGCGGAATTGTTGCGGGGCAAGGGAGTCGAATGAGCGCTCGCATGGCGAAGGAGCTGTACGAATCCGAGCTGATGGTGCTGCAGGCGAAGCTCGTCGACATGCAGGCCTGGGTGCAGGCGACCGGGGCCCGGATCGTGGTGATCTTCGAGGGGCGGGATGCCGCGGGGAAAGGCTCCACGATCAAGCGCGTGTCCGAATACCTCAACCCCCGCGTCACGAGGATCGTCGCCCTCAGCACTCCCAGCGAGCGAGACAAGACGCGCTGGTACTTCCAGCGCTATGTGCCCCATCTTCCGGCCGCGGGCGAGATCGTGCTGATGGACCGCTCCTGGTACAACCGCGCCGGCGTCGAGCACGTGATGGGGTACTGCACCAATGTGGAATACCACCGCTTCCTGCACCAGGCGCCGATCTTCGAGCGCATGCTCGTCGAGGACGGGATCATTCTCCTGAAGTACTGGTTCAGCGTCTCGGACATCGAGCAGGAGCGGCGCTTCAAGGACCGGGCGAACGATCCGATGCGGCGCTGGAAGCTGAGCCCGAACGACATGCTGTCCATCACGAAGTGGGAGGACTACTCGCGCGCGAAGGACACGATGTTCGTGCACACCGACATCCCCGAAGCGAAGTGGTGGGAGGTCGACAACGAGGACAAGCGCAGGGGGCGCATCAACACGATCGCCCACCTGCTCTCGCAGGTTCCCTACGAGGTCATCGAGCGCGAAGATGTCGTCGTGCCGGAGCGCCCGCCGTCGGGCGGCTATGAGCGCCCGCCCCGAGATATGACCGCCACTGTTCCCGACTACGCCAAAGAGGTCGAGAAGCGGCACAAGCAGGAGCGCATCGCGTCCAAGAAGAGCAAGAAGACCCGCGAGTCGGATGCAGCCGCCATCGCCGCGAAGGAGGAGAAGTCCGAGGAAGCACCCGGATCCGCATAGTCCGGCGACGGCGACGATAGGTTCCGCCCCGTACCGCTGCTGCACCTCACCTCAAGCGTCGAGACGGGGAGATCAGAACGCGCCAGGGTAGTCGCGCTTCTCGGCGCCGATGTAGAGCTGCTGGGGGCGGCCGATCTTGGTCTGCGGGTCGGACTGCATCTCGCGCCAGTGCGCGAGCCAGCCCGGCAGGCGCCCGATCGCGAACAGCACCGTGAACATGCGCGTCGGGAAGCCCATCGCCTTGTAGATCACGCCGGTGTAGAAGTCCACATTCGGGTAGAGGCGGCGCTCCTTGAAGTAGTCGTCCTCGAGCGCGAGCTGCTCGAGCTCCTTGGCGAGATCCAGCAGCGGGTCGCTGACGCCGAGTGCGGTGAGCACCTCGTCGGCGGACTCCTTGACGAGCTTCGCCCGCGGGTCGTAGTTCTTGTAGACGCGGTGCCCGAAGCCCATGAGCTTCACGCCGTCTTCCTTGTTCTTGACCCGCTCGACGAAGCGCCGCACGCTCTCACCCGAGTCGCGGATGCGCGCCAGCATCTCGAGCACCGCCTCGTTGGCCCCGCCGTGCAGCGGACCGTACAGCGCGTTGATGCCGGCCGAGATCGACGAGAACTGGTTCGCTCCGGTCGACCCGACAAGGCGCACGGTCGAGGTGGACGCGTTCTGCTCGTGGTCCTCGTGCAGGATCAGCAGCCGCTCGAGAGCCCGGGTCATGACCGGGTTGATGTCGTAAACCTCCGAGAGCACGCCGAAGTTGAGCTTGAGGAAGTTCTCGACGAAGCCCAGCGAGTTGTCGGGGTAAAGGAACGCCTGCCCGATGCTCTTCTTGTGCGCGTACGCCGCGATGACCGGGAGCTTCGCGAGCATCCTGATCGTGTTCAGCTCGACGTGCTCAGGGTTGTTCGGGTCGGATTCGCTCTCGTAGTACGTCGAGAGCGCCGCGGTCGCCGACGACAGCACCGACATGGGGTGCGCCGTGGTCGGCAGCGAGGAGAAGAAGCGCTTGAGGTCTTCGTGCAGCAGCGTGTGGTGGCGGATGCGCTCGTCGAACGCCGCGAGTTCGTCGACGCTGGGAAGCTCTCCGTAGATGAGCAGCCACGCCACCTCGAGGTACGTGCTGTTCTGTGCGAGCTGCTCGATCGGGTAGCCGCGATAGCGGAGGATGCCTTGATCGCCGTCGATGAAGGTGATCGCCGACTTCGTGGCGGACGTGTTCACGAACCCGTAATCGAGTGTCGTGTGCCCGGTCTGGCGTGTGAACGATGAGATGTCCACGCTCGGTGTGCCGTCGGTGGCGCGCAGCAGCGGGAACTCTGCGGTCCGATCGCCGATCGTGAGGGTGGCCGTGCTCTTCTGAGTGGCGGTGCTCTTCTGAGTGGCGGTGTCCTGCTGGGTGCCCGCGTCGCTCACGGCGCCTCCTCGCGATTCCTGGTCGTTCCGGGGGTTGGAGGGCCCTGCAGACCCCGCCTTGGGGCGATATCCGAGAGCCGGCGTGGTGACGTGGGATGCCGCGCCACCGCGCTTCTACAGCCTAATGGGCGCATCGGCATACTGCGGACACGGCCAAAGGCCATCGGCATCCACTGGAGGAATCCTCCGGAGCGCCCGCCACGGCCGAGCCGTTTGACGACGAAGCGTCAGATTCCCCGCAGGCGCTCCGCGGCGGCCGCGATGCGCCCATCGGTCGCGGTCAGCGACAGGCGGATGTGCTGCGGAAAGTGCTCGCCGTAGAAGTGACCGGGCCCCGCCAGAATGCCGAGCTCGGCGAGGCGGCCGAGGCTCTCCCACCCGTCGCGGCCCTCGGTGGCCCACAGATAGAGCCCCGCCTCACTGTGGTCGACGCGGAATCCGGCCGCCTCGAGCGCAGGCTTGAGCGTCGCGCGTCGTGCGCGGTAGCGCTCCTTCTGCGCGGCGACGTGCCCGTCGTCGCCGAGGGCGGCGACCATCGCGGTCTGCACGGGGGCCGGGAGCATCAGGCCGAGATGCTTGCGGGCGGTGTGCAGCCGCGCGACGATCTGCGGGTCTCCGGCCAGGAACGCGGCACGGTAACCTGCCAGGTTCGACTGCTTGCTGAGCGAATACACCGACAGGATGCCGCGCACGTCGCCGTCGGTCACTCGCGGGTCCAGCACGGAGGGGATCGCCTCGGCATCCCACGGGGCGTCCCAGCCCAGTTCGGCATAGCACTCGTCGGAGGCGAGGAGCGCGCCCAGCTCACGGGCGCGTGCGACCGCGGAGCGCAGGAATGCGGCATCCAGCACGCGGCCATCCGGATTGCCCGGTGAGTTGAGCCAGACGAGTCGGGTGCCCTCCGGCCAGGCTGCCGGATGGTCGGACGCGACCGGCGTCGCCCCCACCAGCCGGGCGCCCACCTCGTAGGTGGGGTAGGCGGCGCGAGGATGCACCACGATGTCGCCGCCACGCAGGTCGAGCAGAAGCGGAAGCAGGGCGACGAGCTCTTTCGAGCCGATGGTCGGGAGCACGTTCTCGGGCGCGAGCCCGGGCACTTCTCGACGGCGCGCGTACCAGTTCACGATCGCCTCGCGAAGCGCCGGGGTTCCGACGGTCTGCGGATAGGCGTGCGCATCGGTCGCCTCGGCGAGCGCCTGCGCGACGATCGGCGGCGTCGGATCCACCGGCGATCCGATCGAGAGGTCCACGATCCCATCGGGGTGGGCCCGCGCACGCTCCGCATACGGAGCCACCGCGTCCCAGGGGTAGTCGGCGAGGTCTGCGACGCCCATGTGGGGGCTAGGCCTGGGGCGGCAGGGCGTCGATGACCGGGTGGTCCTTGTGGATGACACCGACCTTGGCGGCGCCTCCGGGCGATCCGACGTCCTCGAACCATTCGACGTTGGCCTTGTAGTAGTCCTGCCATTCGTCGGGGAGGTCGTCCTCGTAGTAGATCGCCTCGACGGGGCACACGGGCTCGCAGGCGCCGCAGTCGACGCACTCGTCGGGGTGGATGTAGAGCATCCGATCACCCTCGTAGATGCAGTCGACCGGGCATTCGTCGATGCAGGCGCGGTCTTTCACGTCCACGCACGGAAGAGCGATCACATATGTCACGGAGTCAGTCTAATTCGCCAGCGGGCGGTGCGTCGGCGCCGACGGACCGCAACCGGTTCGGCCAGGCGACGGCGAGCACTGCGAGGATGGGCACAGACACGGTCCACACCACTGCCAGGCCGGTCTGGGCCACGATGACCGAGCCACCCGGACCCTTGCCCGAGAACACGAGCGTGGCGACGATCATCCCGGTGCCGGTGGCCAGCGCCGACCACCGGTCCGCCGTCAGCAGCCGCACCGCCGCCAGCAGGGCCGCACTGCCGATGATGGCGAGCACGAGGCCGAGCGGAAACCAGCCGAGACGGTACGAGTGGGCGATCGTGCCGGCCAGCCCGTAGACGGCTCCCACGAGGAAGGCGACGACCCATGTCACGATTCGGGGGGCGCGGGACAGCATGCGGGCAATCTTAGGCGAGGGATGCAAATGCGATCGCGCCCGAGCCGCCGGCAGCCCGCGGCATCCGTGGACCGCCGCCGCCGCAACGCGGGGCGGGCCGGGTCAGACCCCGGCGTCCTGGCGCTTGAGGCGCGAGGTCGCGCGGGCGCGCTCGGTCTGATCGAGGTTCACCTTGCGGATGCGCACGATCTCGGGCGTCACCTCGACGCATTCGTCATCGCGCGCGAATTCGAGGCTCTCCTCCAGCGAGAGCTGGCGCGGGGGGGTCATCGACTCGAACGTGTCAGAGGTGGACTGACGCATGTTGGTCAGCTTCTTCTCCTTCGTGATGTTCACGTCCATGTCGTCGCTACGCGAGTTCTCGCCGACGACCATGCCCTCGTAGACCTCCTGCGTGGGCTGCACGAAGAACGACATGCGCTCCTGCAGCGCGATGATCGCGAAGGGCGTCACGACACCCGAGCGGTCGGCCACGATCGAACCGTTCTGGCGCGCGACGATGTGACCGGCCCACGGCTCGTAACCGTGCGAGATCGCATTGGCGATGCCGGTGCCGCGCGTCGTGGTGAGGAACTCGGTGCGGAAGCCGATCAGGCCGCGCGATGGGACGATGAACTCCATGCGCACCCAGCCGGTGCCGTGGTTGGTCATGCTGTCCATCCGGCCCTTGCGGCTGGCCAGCAGCTGCGTGATCGCGCCGAGATACTCCTCGGGTGCGTCGATCGTCAGGTGCTCGAACGGCTCGTACGTCTTGCCGTCGACCTTCTTGGTGACGACCTGCGGCTTGCCGACGGTGAGTTCGAAGCCCTCGCGGCGCATGTTCTCCACGAGGATCGCCAGCGCGAGCTCGCCGCGACCCTGCACCTCCCAGGCATCCGGCCGGCCGATGTCGACGACCTTGAGCGAGACGTTGCCGACGAGTTCGCGATCGAGGCGATCTTTCACCATGCGGGCGGTGAGCTTGTGACCCTTGACCTTGCCGACGAGCGGACTGGTGTTCGTGCCGATCGTCATCGAGATCGCGGGGTCGTCGACGTGGATCTGCGGCAGCGGACGCACGTCATCGGGGTCGGCGATGGTCTCGCCGATCGTGATGTCGGGGAACCCGGCGATCGCGACGATGTCGCCGGGCGCCGCGCTCTCGGCGGGGTAGCGCTCGAGCGCGCGGGTCTTGAGGAGCTCGGTGATGCGGGCGCTGCTGACGGTGCCGTCGGCGCGCACCCACGCGACGGTCTGGCCCTTCTTCAGGGTGCCGTTGAAGACGCGCAGCAGCGCGAGGCGTCCGAGGAACGGGCTGGAGTCGAGGTTCGTGACCCACGCCTGCAGCGGCGCTTCGTCGTCGTACGACGGGGCCGGGACGTGCTGGAGGATCGCTTCGAACAGCGGCTCGAGGTCGTCGTTGTCGGGGAGCGTGCCGTTTTCGGGACGATTGCGGGATGCCGCGCCGGCGCGCCCGCTGGCGTAGACGACGGGCACGTCCAGCAGCGCATCGACGTCGAGGTCGGGCACGTCGTCGACCAGGTCGCTCGCGAGTCCGAGCAGCAGGTCGTGCGCCTCTTCCTCGACCTCGGCGATGCGCGCGTCAGGACGGTCGGTCTTGTTCACGAGGAGGATGACGGGCAGCTTCGCCTCGAGTGCCTTGCGCAGCACGAATCGGGTCTGCGGGAGGGGGCCCTCGCTCGCATCGACCAGGAGCACCACACCGTCGACCATCGACAGTCCGCGCTCGACTTCTCCGCCGAAGTCGGCGTGACCGGGCGTGTCGATCACGTTGATGGTCACGGGACCCTCGGTGGCGTGCACGCCCGAGTATGTGATCGCCGTGTTCTTGGCGAGGATCGTGATGCCCTTCTCGCGCTCGAGGTCGTTCGAATCCATGGCGCGTTCCTCCATGTGCTCGTGAGACCCGAAGGAGCCGGTCTGCCGCAGCATCGCGTCCACGAGCGTGGTCTTGCCGTGGTCGACGTGGGCAACGATCGCGACGTTGCGGAGGTCTGAGCGGAAAGCGCGCACCATGAAAAATCCTTGCAGAACGGGGAAGCGCCCGGAACCGGGCACCCCCAGTCTACCGGGCGCTTGCTGAGCGTCCCTCTCCCGCCCGATCCGAGCCCGGCTCAGCCCTCCGGGCTCTCGGCGGCGAGCAGGAGCGCGCGCGCCTCGCGACGGACCTTCTGCTGTTCCGGGTCAGGCACGGGAACGGCGGCGATGAGGCGCTGTGTGTACGGGTCGGTCGCGCCGCGGAGGATCTCGTCGCGCGTGCCGATCTCGACGAGCGTGCCGTGGTGCATCACGGCGATGCGGTGGGCGAGAATGTCGACCACCGCAAGGTCGTGGCTGATGAACAGGCAGGCGAACTGCAGCTGCTGCTGAAGCTCCTGCAGCAGATCGAGGAAGCGCGCCTGCACCGAAACGTCCAGCGCCGAGGTCGGTTCGTCGGCGACGAGCAACTCGGGTGCCAGAGCCAGCGCGCGCGCGATGCCGACACGCTGGCGCTGACCGCCGGAGAGCTCGTGCGGGAAGCGGTTGCGGTAGGACCGCGGCAGCTCGACCTGGCTGAGCAGCGTCTCGACGCGTCGGTCGAGATCCCTGCCCTTCGCCTCTCCGGCGAGCAGGATCGGCTCTCCGATCGACTGGCCGATGGGCATGCGTGGGTTGAGCGAGGAGGCCGGGTCCTGGAAGACGATGCCCGTGCGCCGGCGGATCGCGAACAGATCCTTCTGCGAGGCCTTCGAGATGTCGTGGCCGACCGCGGTGAGCTTGCCTTCGGCGATCGGGAGCAGGCCGATCGCCGCGCGCCCGAGAGTGGTCTTGCCCGAACCGGACTCCCCCACCAGGCCGACGATCTCACCCGGGTAAACCTGCAGGTCGATGTGCTCGGCCGCGCGGAATGCGGGCACGCGCCCGCGCTTCGGGTAGTCGATTGCGACGTCCTCGAAGGAAAGCACCGGCGAACGGGTCTCGACGACCTCTTCGGCGGCAGCCTCGGTCGAGCGCTCCCGGATCCCCGCGATCGCGGGGATCGTCGAGGTCTCGCTCTCGAGGGCGGCCTGCTCGACGTCACCCTCTTCGAGCACACCGAGTCCGAGGTGCGGCACCGACGCGAGAAGCTGCTGCGTGTACGGGTGCTCCGGGGCGTGGAAGATCTGCGCGACCGTGCCGGATTCGACGACCACGCCGCTCTTCATGACCATGATGCGGTCGGCCAGGTCGGCGACGACGCCCATATCGTGGGTGATCAGGATGATCGCCGAATTCAGTCGCGTGTGGAGGTCGCGCAGCAGGTCGAGGATCTCGGCCTGCACCGTGACATCGAGCGCGGTCGTCGGCTCGTCGGCGATCAGCAGCAGCGGGTCGCACGAGATCGACTGCGCGATCATCGCACGCTGGCGCTGGCCACCGGAGAGCTGATGCGGATACTTATTGAACGACTGCTCCGGGCTCGGCATCTCGACGAGGCGAAGAAGCTCGATCGCCTTCTCTTTGGCCACCGACGGAGCCATCCCGCGGTCGTGCGAGCGCAGGGCCTCCATGATCTGGAAGCCGATCGTGTAGACCGGGTTGAGCGCCGTCATCGGCTCTTGGAAGATCGGCGCGATCTCGTTGCCGCGCAGCGAGCGGAGCGTCGCATCGTCGACACCTCGCAGTTCCCGCCCGAGGAGCTTGATCGATCCCGTCACACGGGCGTTCTCGGGGAGGAGCCCGAGAAGTGCCATGGCGCTGGTGCTCTTGCCTGAACCGGACTCGCCGACGATCGCGAGCACTTCACCGCGGCGCACGACGTAGTTCATGTCGATCGCCGCGGGGTAGAACTCACCCTCTACCCAGAACTCGACGCCGAGGCCATCGACCTCGAGGATCATCTCGGGCAGGACCTGATGCGACGCCGCTGGCTCTCCGTCGATGCCGGTCGTGTCAGTCATTCGGTGCGTCCCATCTGCAAAGCTTGCGTTCATGGCCTTCCAAGAGGTTCTCTACCGGCCGGCATTCGGCCGCACGCTCGCTGTCGTGACCGTGGCGGCGTGCGCTTTCGGTGTCGTCGCGCTCTTCTGGGGGGATGCCGACTCGGCGGTCCGCTACGTCTGGCCGATTCTTCTCATCGGAGCCGCCGCGTGGGCGCTGTTCTGGCGACCCAGTCTGCGGATGCAGGAGCACGGCGTCACCGTCGAGAACGTCTTCCGCACGTACTTCATCCCCTGGCCGTCGATCCAGGGAATCGACACCCGATACTCGCTGACGATCCACACCTCCCGCGGCAAGGTGCCCGTGTGGGCGACGCCCGCGCCCGGTCGCCATCGCGCCTACGGGCTCGCGCGCGAAGACTTCGACGGCGTCGGTCAGACCGCCCGGGGCGAACACGGGAGCCTTCGCCCGAGTGATGCGCTGACCACCCCGTCCGGCAACCTCGCCCAGGCGATCCGTGGTCATTGGGAACGACTGCGCGACTCCGGTGCGTTCGCGAACGGCGAAGACCCGGACGCCTTCACGATCACATGGCACTACGCCACCGTCACCGTTCTTGCTGCGCTCGTCGCGGCGACGGTGATCGGCCTGCTGGTGTAGCTGCGTCACCAGTCACCGCTCCGGATTGAGTGGCTCGTCCTGCACATCGCCGGGCTCTTCAGGTCGCGGATCGTGATAGTTCACGACGTCACCGGTGTACACCGCTTCCATCGGCACCGTCACGCTGCGCGGCTCCTTCGGCTCGGTCGTGTCGAGGATCGGGACTGCCGGTCCCGTGGCCCGGCCGGCTCGGCGCATCGCTCGCTCGCTCGGCATCTTCTTCTGCCTCGGGTCGAACGCGTCGCGCAGGCCGTCGCCGATGAAGTTGACGCATAGTGCGATCGCGATGATGAAGATGCCCGGCCACCAGAAGATCCACGGCCTCGTGGAGAAGGCCGCCTGGTTGTCGGAGACGATCTTGCCCAGCGAAGTGTCCGGCGACTGCACACCGAACCCGAGGAAGCTCAGCGCCGACTCGAGCAGGATGGCGCCGGCCATCAGAAGCGTTGCATTGACGACGATGACGCCGATCGCGTTCGGCAGGATATGGCGGAAGATGATGCGCCGATCCCGCGCCCCAGACACCCGCGCGGCATCCACGAACTCACGTTCACGCAGAGAGAGGAACTCACCGCGCACGAGACGCGCCATCGTCGTCCACGCGAAGATGCCGATGACCACGCCGAGCACCGCGGCGCCGAGGCTGCCGAACGTGTTGCCCAGTACCGAGCCGATCACGATCAGCGGAATCGTGATGACGATGTCGGTGAAGCGCATCAGAATCGAGTCGGTGATCTTGCCGTAGTAGCCGGCGACCGCGCCGATCACGACACCGATCACCGTGGCCACGACGCCGGCGATGACCATCACCATGATGGACTGCTGCGCGCCGCGCATCACCACCGCGAAGATGTCACGGCCAACCTCGTCCTGACCGAAGGGGTGTATGCCGAACTGAGGCGGCAGCAGGCTGAGCGTGGGAACGCCGTTGTTGATCTTCGGGGAGATCTGATCCCACCGCCACATCCACCAGCCTGGGATCTGGAGGCCCCACAGATCCACACCGACGGACGTGAAGGCGAGGATGACGATGAAGGCGAGCACGATCATCGAGATCAGCGCACCACGGTGGCGGAAGAACCGGCGGCGGACGATCTGCCCCTGGCTGAGTCCTTCCGTCTCCTTCTGTTCGATGGAGATCTCTGCGGCGGCCTGGCTCTCGCGAGACTCAGGGTCGGTGAGTGTGGTGTTCATTAGCCCACCTTGATTCTCGGGTCCAGCCCCGCGTAGACGATGTCGGCGATGAGGTTGAAGACCACCGCGAGTGTGCCGGTGATGACGAAGAACGCCATCACCGGGTTCGGGTCGTGGGCGCTCAGTCCGTCGATGAACAACCGCCCCATGCCTGTCCATCCGAACACCGTTTCGGTGATGACCGCGCCACCGACGATGGCCCCGACATCGAACGCGATGATCGTCGTGATCGGGATGAGCGCGTTGCGGAAGGCATGGCGCACGACGACCGTTCGCTGGGTGAGGCCCTTGGCGCGCGCAGTGCGTATGTAATCCTGATTCATCACCTCGAGCAGGCTGGCACGGGAGTAGCGCGTGTAGCTCGCGAAGGAGATCAGGATGATCGCGATGGTCGGCAGGAGCAGGTGGGTGTAAAGGTCGATGCCCTGGATCCAGAAGTTGCCGCCGAGGCCGGGCGTGGAAGCGCCGACCGTGGCGATCGGGCGACCGCGCACGCGGCTCGAGTTCGCGTAGACCTCCCAGTACGACATGTATTTGTCGAGCGCGATGAGTCCGGCGGTCAGGAAACCGACGATGGCCGTCGTGCGCACGACCGGTCCGCGGTCCGCGCCCCCCATGAAGAAGCCGATCAGGCCGCTCACCACGATCGCCAGCACCGCCAGCACCAGGAAGAACCATAACGTCATGCCGTTGAGGATGTAGTTGACCATCGGGTAGTAGAGCCCGATGCCGATCAGCGCCACCGCGAGCGAGGCGTACAGCGCTCTCCGGTTGCGAAGACCCGTCGAGATCGCGGTGACACCGAACGCGATGCCGATCGCGGACGCGCTGTAGACGACGATGCCGATGCTCGGGTCTGCGAACCACTGGGTCGCCGACAGGTAGGTCAGCACCGCGGCGGTCGACACGGTGGCGATCCCGAAGACGATGAGCCTTCGTTTCGCTCTCCCACCGAGCAGCGACATCCACAGCACCCCGGTGACCAGCGAGATCACGACGATCACGGGTATCGCGATGGTTGGCTCGGCCAGCCAGTTGTTCATCTGAATCGCGCCGTACTGCTTCAGGAGCACGGCCACCCAGAAGATCGGGAGCGAGAAGAACAGGAATGCCAGCAGCGTCACGCTGTAGTCGAAGCCGGTGTACTGGCGCAGGGCCGAGATGATCCCGACGGTGAGGCCCATGATGATCGCCACGACCGTTGCGGTGGTGACCAGCGTCAGCGTCGATGTGATCGCATTGCCCAGCAGAGCATTGACGGGCTGATTCTGGATGCTGACACCGAAGTCACCGCGGAAGATGCCGCCCAGCCAGAGGAAGTAGCGGAGCGGCGGAGCGACGTCGAGATTCAGAAGCTTCGTACGAGCTTCGATGAGCTCCGCCTTGTTGGGGGCATTCCCCTGCCGGAGATCCTCCAGCGGATCGCCCGATAACGCCGTGAGAATGTACATCAGGAACGTCGCAGCGAAGAGCACGAAGATCGATGCGATCAATCGCCGGATGATGAATGAAGCCATGGTGTGGCCGCCTGCCTATCCGAGATACAGCGCCCGAGCAGCGCGGCGGATCGTGTCCGACGCCAGCTCAGTCACTGGGGGAGTCTAGCGCGGTGGGGTGCAGGCCCCTCGGGGACCTGCACCCCACCCGGTACGCGCTCAGCCGAAGCTCAGTGCTCACCGTGATGCTGTCGGATTACTCCTCAGCGCCTGCGTCAGTGACCTCCCAGTCCCACGCGTTCCAGAACACGGTGGGAGCGAGGATCGAGGACTCGACATTCGTCACCCGATCGCTGATCGCCGTCACCTCGGGGAACTGGAAGATGGTGACTCCGTAGAAGTCCGCCCAAAGAGCAGCATCCATCTGAATCTGAAGGTCGATCTTGTTCTGCTCGTCGAACTCGACGTTCAGCTGCGAGATGACATCGTCGACCTCTGCGTTCGAGTAGAAGTTGAGGTTGTTGATGCCACCGGTCTCGAACGTCGGGAGCGAGTTGGTCACACCTAGGCTCGTCGACTGCCATCCGAACAGCGATGCGTCGTAGGCGCCGGGTGTACCGAGGAGGCCACCCCACTCTTCCGAGCCGCAGTCGGTGACGTTGAACCCGGCCTGAGCCGCGGACGCCTGGATGAGCGCGAACTCGTTGACTCGACGCGGGTTGTTCGACGCGTACAGGATGCAGACCGAGGTGTCGGTGATCCCCGACTCCGCCAGCAGCGCCTTGGCGCCCTCGATGTCGACCTCTGCGTAGGCGTCCGAGCCGTTGGCGGCGACGGACTCGTCGTAGCCTTCAGCGCCGGGCACGAAGATCTGCGAGTTGCGCACGATCGCCTCGTCGCCGATGATCGGCTTGATGAGCGTGTCGACGATCTCCTGGCGCGGGATCACCTTCATGAACGCCTCGCGCACGAGGGGGTTCGAGAAGATGTTCTCCGGGTTCTTACCCTGATCGAACTGCAGGTCGACGTGCTCGTAGGTGCCGCCGAGGCTGGTGTCGACTGTGATTCCGTCGATGCCCTCGAGTGCCGTCGTGATGTCGGCAGTCGCCTGCGGCTGGATGATGTCGACCTCGCCGTTCTCCAGCGCCTGAACCGCCGCGAGCGGGTCGGGGATGAAGCGGATCGTGATCTCCTCGATGTTCGCCGAGTTGTCGCCCGTGTACTCCGGGTTCGCCGTCAGGGTCACGTACTGATCTGCGACATAGTCGCTGATCACGTACGGACCGCTGCCGACGACCAGATCGGAGTCTTCGGGCATCTCGGTGAAGTTGAATCCCGAGTTCCAGAACGACGAGATCGGTGCAAGCGTCGCGGCATCGTCGTTCTCGATCGCGTCGAGCAGAGCCGTCTTGGCCTGCGCGTTGTCGTCGATGCTGAGAGCCTTCTTGGCGACGATGTGAGCCGGAAGCATCTCGCCCAACGTCGCGAAAGTGAGCTCCCAGTCCACGAATGGCTGGTCGTACGTGAGGGTGACCGAACGGCCGTCCTCACCGACTTCGGGGGTCTGGGAGACCAGTCCGAGGCCCGAGGTAGGCGTAGCGCCGGAGTCGAAGTAGACGACGTCCGTCGGGAAAGCGTCGGTGAACTCACCGGTGTCAGGGTCGGTGAAGTCGGCCGGGTCGAAGTCGGGGGTATCCAGCGAGCGTGACTCTGCAGCCCAGTACAGCATGAGGTCGGCCGCGTCGATAGGCGTGCCGTCCGACCACTTCTTGCCTTCGGCAATGGTGTAGGTGACGACCAACGGGTCCTCACTGACGAGCTCGTAGGAGCCGAAGGACGTGTTCTTCACCAGCTCGGGGGTGTTGTTGTAGTAGTTGAAACCGTCAAGCACCAAGTAGTTGATGTTGTTGTTGGCCGTGGCGTTGCCGAACGACGTGTTTCCGTTCATCGAGTAGAACGCCTGGTTCCACGCGGCGGTGATCGACGATCCCTCGACCAGACCCGAGTCGTCGCCGCCACCGTCGGTGGCTGCGCAACCTGAGATTACGAGTGCGCCGACTGCGGTGAGTGCCACCGCCGCCGAGATGCGCTTGATTCTCACATTTCCTCCTGTGCAGGGTTGTGCGCACACGACAGTACGGAGTCTGCCGGGACGCGGATAGGGAAACGATAAGCATGTTGTGTGGGATGTTCAAAACGACTTGCGAAAACGTTACAGAGCCTTAACTCAATAGACCTTGAATGTGGCAATCTGACAAGGTGACCTCTCCTACGGGCCCCTCGAATGTGAGGTATGCCACTGAACCGGCCGCCCGAGCACGCCTGTGGTGGGAGATCGGCATCGTTCTGGCCATCACGGTTGGGCAGTCTGCTCTGTATTCGGTCCTGTCGCTGGTGCGAGCCTCGCTGCGCACGACGCCGATCGGCGAGCAGCAGACTCAGCTCAACCCCGATCGGGATGCCGAGATCCTCTGGAACGTCCTCTACCAGTTCCTCGGCATCGTGTTCGCCCTCGCCCTGGTGGCCATGGTCCTCTACCTGCTGTGGGACCCGGGACACAACGCCCTTCGCCGGATCGGCCTCGACTTCACGCGGTTCGGCGGTGACCTGGGGCGCGGCATCCTGCTCGCAGCCGTCATCGGGATTCCGGGGCTCGGCCTCTACGTGATCGCGCGGATATTGGGGCTGAACGTCGCGGTCGTGGCCTCGCCGCTGGATGCCGCATGGTGGACGGTGCCGCTGCTTCTGCTGGCCGCGGTGCGGGCCGGGCTGACCGAAGAGGTCATCTTCATCGCGTACCTGTTCGACCGCCTCCGCCGTCTCGGATGGTCGTGGTGGGCGATCATCCTGTCCACCGCTGCCTTGCGCGGGGCCTATCACGCGTACCAGGGCGTCGGTGCGATCGTCGGCAACTTCGCGATGGGCGTCGTCTTCGGCTGGTGCTACCGGCGGTGGGGCCGGGTGATGCCGCTGGTCATCGCGCACACTCTCCTGGACGTCGTCGCGTTCGTCGGCTACCCCCTGGCGGCGGCGCTGTGGCCGGGGATCTTCGCCCCGGCACCGACCCCGGCACC
>NZ_WOYP01000045.1:56192-71934 GCF_011620715.1 Microbacterium sp.
CGCGATCGGTCTCGCCGTGGCGGGCTCCGCACTGCGCGCTGATCGTCACCTGACGTCACAGGAGCTCGCAGAGTTGAACGCGACTCGGCTGTCGGCGCGCGGACGTCGGCACGCCCGGTGGGTGCTCGATCGCGCGATATCGACGCCGGAATCGCCCCTCGAGTATGTCAGCGTCGCCGCGATCGAATGGCTCGGATTCCCGGCACCGGCGCTGCAGAAGTGGATATTCGGCGCCCCCGGAGAGGACGCAGACCGCCTGGACTTCTGGTGGGAGCCGTGGCGCATCGGCGGTGAAGCCGACGGCGAGATCAAGTACAGCGGCGAGCTGGGCGATGCGCGCAGCGCCATGCGCGAGCGCAGCCTGCGCGACGCACGACTGCTCGATCGCGGCGTTGCAGCCACGGCTCACTGGGGTTGGCGCGAGGCGATCGCAGCCAAGCCGGTGCGGGCCGCGTTGCTGGCCGCCGGCCTGCCTGCCGAGCGCCCCGAGGACAGTCCCCAACTCCGCTCGCTGCAGCGCGCTCTCACGCCTCCCACCGCGAGACGGCAATAGCGCACCGAGACTGCAGCCGGTAGCCGCGGTTTCGGTGCACGGATGCTGTCTCGAGAACGGGCAGCGCCTCACGCCGTCAGGCGAAGGCCTCCACGGGCGGGCAGGCGCACACCAGGTTGCGGTCGCCGTAGGCCTGGTCGATCCGGCGAACCGGAGGCCAGTACTTCGTGCGCACCAGGCTGTGCACCGGGTATACCGCGAGCTCGCGCGAGTAGGGGTGCTCCCACGTGCCCGACACCACGGCCTCCGCCGTGTGCGGCGCGTTCACCAGTGGGTTGTCACCGGACGGCCACTCCCCCGCCGCCACGGCGAGCGCCTCGGCCCGGATCGCGATCATCGCCTCGATGAAGCGCTCGATCTCGGCGTGATCCTCGGACTCCGTCGGCTCGACCATGAGGGTCCCGGCGACCGGGAATGACATCGTCGGCGAGTGGAAGCCGTAGTCGATCAGACGCTTGGCGACGTCGTCGACCGTGACCCCGGTCTCCTCCTTCAACGGCCGCAGATCGAGGATGCACTCGTGCGCGACGAGGCCGCTCTCGCCGGTGTACAGCACCGGGTAATGGTCCTTGAGGCGGGTCGCGATATAGTTCGCGGACAGCACTGCGGCCGCGGTCGCATCGCGCAGGCCCTCCGCGCCCATCATGCGCACGTACGCCCATGAGATGGGCAGGATGCCGGCAGACCCGTGCGGCGCACCCGACACGGCACCTCCGTCGAACACGAACCCGCCGATCTGTGAACCGGCACCGTGGTCCTTGCGCTGCGAGAACGGGTGACCCGGCAGGTACGGCGCGAGGTGCGCCTTGGCCGCGACCGGACCGACGCCCGGACCTCCGCCGCCGTGCGGGATCGCGAAGGTCTTGTGCAGGTTCAGGTGCGACACGTCGCCGCCGAGGTCGCCGAACCGTGCGTAACCGAGCAGCGCGTTGAGGTTCGCGCCGTCGACGTACACCTGGCCGCCGGCGTCATGCACGGCCTGGGTGATCTCGAGCACATCGTGCTCGTACACGCCATGGGTCGACGGATACGTGATCATCAGTGCGGCGAGCGACGCCGCATGCAGGGCGATCTTCGCGCGCAGGTCGTCGAGGTCGACATTCCCGGCCTCGTCGCATGCGATGACGACGACCTTCATGCCGGCCAGCACAGCGGATGCCGCGTTCGTCCCGTGCGCGGACGAGGGGATGAGACAGACCGTGCGGTCGTGTTCGCCGTTCGCGCGATGCCAGCCGCGGATCGCGAGGAGACCGGCGAGTTCGCCCTGCGAGCCGGCGTTCGGCTGCAGCGAGACCGCGTCGTAACCGGTCATCTCCGCCAGCCACGTCTCGAGCTGCTCGATCATCGCTAGGTACCCGCGCACATCGTCCTCGGGAGCGAAAGGGTGCACGCGCGAGAACTCCGGCCATGACACCGCCGCCATCTCGGTCGCCGCGTTGAGCTTCATGGTGCACGAGCCCAGCGGGATCATACCCCGATCGAGCGCGTAGTCCCGGTCGGCGAGCTGCTTGAGGTAGCGCATCATCGCCGTCTCACTGCGGTGCGTGTTGAAGACCGGATGCGTGAGGTAATCGTCATCGCGCAGGAGAGCGTCCGAGACACCGGCGAGAAGGGCGGCATCCGCGAAGTCGACCGAGCGGTCGCCGTGCTCGTCCTCCGCCGGAAGACCGAAGGCCCACGCGAGGGCGGCGAGGTCGTCCGCCGTCGTGGTCTCGTCGACCGAGATGCCGACGGTCGCATCGTCGGCCCAGAACAGCTGGTAGCCGCGCGACCTCGCACGCTCGATCACGCGCTGCGACGGACCCGGGGTGGTCACGCGGATGGTGTCGAAGAACGCGTCCGACGCGAGCGAGAGCCCGTACGAGCGCAGTCGCCCGGCGAGCGCCTCGGTCTTGCGCGCGACCTCGGTCGCGATCCCCCGCAGCCCGTCAGGTCCGTGGTACACCGCGTACATCGCGGCCATGACCGCCAGCAGCACCTGGGCGGTGCAGATGTTCGAGGTGGCCTTCTCGCGCCGGATGTGCTGCTCGCGGGTCTGCAGCGACAGGCGGTACGCGGGGTGCCCGGCGGCATCCTGCGACACGCCGACCAGGCGACCGGGCAGCTGGCGCTCCAGACCGGAGCGCACCGCCATGTAGCCCGCGTGCGGGCCGCCGAAGCCGAGTGGCACGCCGAAGCGCTGGGTGGTGCCGACCGCGATGTCCGCGCCGAGCGACCCGGGCGAGCGCAGCAGCGTGAGGGCGAGCAGATCGGCCGCGACGACCGCGAGCCCGCCCACGAGGTGGGCCGCTTCGATCACGCCGGACGGGTCCCAGACGCGCCCGGACGCGCCCGGGTACTGCACGAACACGCCGAACAGCGCGTCCGGAAGAGTCGCACCGTGTGCGAAGTCGAGTTCGATGAGTTCGACGCCGACCACCGCGGCGCGCGTACGCAGCACCGCTTTGGTCTGCGGCAGCGCGTCGGCGTCGACGGCGAACACGTTCGAGGTCGACTTCGAGGCGCGACGGGCCACCAGCATGCCCTCGACCACCGCGGTGGGCTCGTCGAGCATCGAGGCGTTCGCGGTGGCGAGCCCCGTGAGGTCGGTGACCATCGTCTGGAAGTTGATCAGGGCCTCGAGCCGGCCCTGCGAGATCTCGGGCTGGTACGGCGTGTACGACGTGTACCAGGACGGGTTCTCGAGCACGTTCCGCGCGATCACCGACGGCGTGAACGTGTCGTAGTAGCCCAGCCCGATCATCGGACGCGCGACCCGGTTCTGCGAGGCGAGCGCACGCAGCTCGGCGAGGGCTTCGGCCTCGGTGGCGGCGGGCGGGATGTCGGAGGTCTCACGCGGGTTCACATGAATGGATGCCGGCACCGCAGCCTGGACGAGGGCGTCGACCGAGTCGTAGCCCAGGGCACCCAGCATGAGAGCCTGCGAGGCGGCATCCGTGCCGATGTGGCGATCCGCGAACCCGAGGGGGCCGGCACCGAACCCGCGGGTCCGGCCGAAGGCGTCGCTGCGCTCGCTCACTGGTCGCCACCCGTGAGCGCGAGGTAGGCCTCGCGGTCGAGCAGTTCGGCCGGGGCCGACGAGTCGACGCGGATCTTGATGAGCCAGCCCTCACCGAACGGGTCGCTGTTGACCAGCGACGGGTCGCCGACGACCGCCTCGTTCACCGCGACGACGTCGCCGGTGAGCGGAGCGTAGAGCTCCCCGACCGACTTGGTCGACTCGATCTCGCCGACGACCTGGCCGGCGGAAACGCCGGAGTCGACGGCGGGCAGCTCGACGAAGACGACGTCGCCGAGCTTGTCGGCGGCGTAGTCGGTGATGCCGACCGTGGCCAGGGTGCCGTCTTGGTCGATAGGGCCGTCGACGGCGATCCACTCGTGCTCGGCGGTGTACTTGAGGCTGTTGAGGTCGGTCACGTCATCCTCCGGGTGGGCGTCATTGGTCGGGTCGAGAACTGCGGTCGGGCTGAGAGAGGTCACGCGGTGCGGCGGTAGAACGGCAACGTGGTGACGGTCGCGGGAATACGGGTTCCGCGGACGTCGATGAAGAGCTCGGTTCCGGGTGCGCTGACTGCGGGGGCGACGAACGCCATCGCGATCGGGTGCCCGAGCGTGGGGCTCAGGGCGCCGCTGGTGATCTCGCCGACCGGGCCATCGGCATCCAACACGGCGTATCCCGCGCGTCCGGCGCGCTTGCCCTCGGAGACGAGACCGACCAGGACCGGGGCGTCGGCCGCGACCACCGCTGCCAGTGCGTCGCGCCCGACGAAGTCGCTCTTGTCGGCGGCGACGGAGCGACCCAGGCCCGCCTGGGCGGGGACGATCTCAAGCGAGAGCTCGTGTCCGTAGAGCGGCATCCCGGCTTCCAGGCGAAGCGTGTCGCGGGCGGCCAGGCCGGCCGGCACGAGGCCGAGCGGCGAGCCCGCGGCCAGCAGCGCGTCCCACAGCGGGCCGACGTGCGCGTTCGGGACCAGAAGCTCGTAGCCGTCCTCGCCGGTGTAGCCGGTGCGCGCGATCAGCACCGGGTGTCCGTCGAACGATGCCGCGACGGCGGCGTAGTACTTCAGTTCGTCCAGCGGATGCTCGAACGTTCCGAGTGCCTCGGTCGCTTCGAGGACCGCGCGGGCGAGCGGGCCCTGCACGGCGACGAGCGAGTAGTCGTCTGTGGCGTCGGCGACGTCGACGGCACGCCCGTGGGCGCGTTGCGCGAGCGCCGCGGCGACGGGTTCACGGTTGCCCGCGTTCGCGATCACCAGGAAGCGCTCGTCGCCGAGTCGATAGACGATCACGTCGTCGATGATGCCGCCGCTCTCCGCGAGCACGAGCGAGTATTTCGCCTTGCCCACCGCCATCGTCGCGAACCGTCCGGCGAGCGCGAAGTCCAGGTAGTCGGCTGCGCCTTCGCCGGCGACGAAGAACTCGGCCATATGCGAGATGTCGAACAGGCCTGCCGCCGAGCGCACCGCATGATGCTCGGCGAGATCGGAGCTGTAACGGACGGGCATGGCCCAGCCGCCGAAGTCGGTGAACGACGCTCCGAGCGCCTCGTGGCGCTCTCGCAGCTGCGTATGGCGCGGCGCGCTCTCGGGCGGCGACTCTGTATCGCGGGGGTCCGTCATGAGTTCTCCCGGGATCGTGCGGGCAGACGCCGGATGGCGCCTGTGAACTCCCCCTCTGTCATGGGCCTGAGAGTTTCGTCGCGGCGTCCGATCGCAGGAACGGGTGCCAGCACTTTCACCGTCGGCGGATCCTCGAAGGATCGCTTTTCAGAGCGGCCGAGCCCGGGCGGTACGCGTGACCTGAGAGATTGGCGGGGAGGCTTGCTCCTTCGGTGCTCGGCTGAATACCGCCGAGGCTCTCCCGTCCGGGTTGTTGGCCTGTATTGACTTGCCCACCCAGCATAGCGTTCGCGTCCTGCACGACGCGTCACCCCGTGCAGGGGCCGGTCGAGACCGGCTGCGTCCACCCGGCTGCCCCCGCGATCACCGGCTCGAGCTCCACGGTCGTCATCGCGTAGCCGCGATCGGCATCGGCCTCGGCGCGGGCGAACACCACGCCGGCGACGTCGCCGTCGGCCGTCAGCACGGGCCCGCCCGAGTTGCCGGGCTCAACCACCGCGGCCAGCGCGTAGATGTCGCGCTGCGAGTTGGACGTGCCGTAGATGTCGGGCACGAACACCGAGCCCGAGGAGATCACCTCGGCGCCCGTCATCGTGAACGGGCCGCCGAAGGGGTAGCCCTGCACGACCGCGGCGGTACCCGGTGCGAGCGGGGCGCTCACCGCAATCGCGGCCGCGCCGAGATCATCCACGGCGATCAGCGCGAGGTCGTCGATCGGGTCGAAGTACACGATTGTGCCCTCCCGCGCAGGACGGCCCGGCAGTTCGACCAGGGGGGCGGTGACCCCGGCGACGACGTGCGCGTTCGTGACGACGCGGTCGGGCGCGATCACGAACCCAGAGCCGGTCGCGCTGGTTCCGCACGCGTAGGCGACCCCCGATACGCGGGCGACGGATGCCGCAGCCACGGCCAGTTCGGGATCATCGAGCGCGACGGGCGGGGCGCTCGGCTGCACATCGAGGTCCAGGAGCACGCCCAACTGCGGCAGACCGTCCACGAGCACGGCGGAACGGATCCGGGCGAGGGTCTCGGTGACGGGCCGCGGGGTCACCGCCTCGATCGTGCGCAGCACCTGCGACGACGCGACCATCGTCGAGACGCCGGGGGTGCCGGTGACGGAGATGCTCGATCCGATCAGGCTGAGCGACAGCGCGCCGACCAGGACCGCGATCGCGCCGCCGAGCACTCGGTCCACGACCCGCAGGGGCGTCCTCCGGTCGACGCCGCGCCGCAGCGCGCCGCCGACGGCGCCTCCGGCGGCTGCGCCGCCGACCAGCAGCGCAACCGACACCCCGATCACGCCGATCACGCGCGAGTTCGGCCATGGCCACACATCGTTGACGATCGGCACGAGCCAGAATGCGGCGAATCCGCCGATCACCAGGCCGATGAGCGCACCGAGGCTGGCCAGCAGACCGCGCTGCACGCCGATGATGAGCGCGACGAGCAGGATCGCGACGAGCACCACGTCGAAGACGAGCACGTTCTCCTCCGCTCTCGGGTGTGCAGGATCCAGGCGTTCAGCGTACGCATCCGTTCCTGTGCCGACACCGCGAGAATCTGATCATGCGAATCGGGGTTGCACTTCGGGTCACGGTGACACTAAGATCGACTTCGAGGTAATGGTCACCATGACACAAACAACGCTGAGTCCTCGCGTCCCGGCTGCGGAATCCGCGTCGCACGAAGTCACGCGCGTCGCCGTGTCGACCGTGATCTTCACCCTGCGTCGCGACCCGGTCTCCGATCGCGCTGCGATCGTGCTGCCGCTGGTGCGTCGCACGCGCGACCCGCACGAGGGGCTGTGGGCGCTTCCGGGCGGCTGGCTCGGCGCGAGCGAGAGCCTCGACGCCGCGGCATCCCGCACGCTCGCCGAGACCACCGGCATCGCGCCGAGCTATCTCGAGCAGCTGTACGCGTTCGGCGCCGTCGACCGCTCCCCCAGCCGGGTCGTGTCGATCGTCTACTGGGCGCTCGTGCGCCCCGACGAGATCCCCGACCACGGGCTCATGGACGGCGGCGTGGAGAACGTGACGTGGTTCGAGGCGGCGCAGCTGCCGCTGCTCGCCTTCGATCACAACGAGATCGTCGACTACGCGCTCTGGCGCCTGCGCAACAAGGTCGGGTACAGCCGGATCGCCCACGGACTGCTGGCTGACGAGTTCACCCTCGCCGAGCTGCGCGAGGTCTACGAGTCGATCCTCGGCCGCCGCCTGGACCCTGCCAACTTCCGCCGTCAGGTCGAGGGATCGGGCAACCTCATCCCCACCGACCGCTTCCGCACGGGCAGCCACCGGCCCGCCCGCCTGTACCGCTACAACCAGGACGTCGAGCTCGCCGACAGCGGCCCCCTCGTCGTGCGCCACTGAACCTTCGAGAGCGAATCGAGTACGCCATGTCCGCGAAATCCGTCACCTTCCCGCCGCTGCCGGTGGATCCCTCCGTCGACCACGAGATCCAGGCCATCGTCTCGGGCGCGTCGACCGCCGAGACCTGCAACACCGACCTCGCCGCCGGTCCATGGAACTTCGACGACCGGCCCGGATACGGCCCGGGATCGTCGATGGGCGATGTGATCCCGGTCGGTTCACCGCGTCAGGGGGAGTTGCCCGTCGAATACCGCGAGGCATCGCCAGAAGAGCTCGACGCACGCGTGCGCGCCGCGAAGGAGAAGCTCGGCGATCGCGTCATGATCCTCGGCCACTTCTACCAGCGTGAAGAAGTCGTGCGCCACGCGGACTACGTGGGCGACTCGTTCCAGCTCGCGAATGCCGCGAAGGCCCACCCCGAGGCGGAGGCGATCGTCTTCTGCGGTGTGCACTTCATGGCCGAGACCGCCGACCTGCTGTCAACCCCCGAGCAGGCGGTCATCCTGCCGAACCTCGCCGCCGGCTGCTCGATGGCCGACATGGCCGACATCGACCAGGTGGAGGAATGCTGGGAGCAGCTTTCGGACATCTACGGCGACATGGATGCGCCGGACGCCGATGGCCTGGTTCCTGTGATCCCCGTCACGTACATGAACTCGTCGGCGGCGATCAAAGGATTCGTGGGGCGCCACGGCGGCATCGTGTGCACGTCCTCCAACGCGCAGACCGTGCTCGAGTGGGCGTTCGAGCGAGGCCGCCGCGTGCTCTTCTTCCCCGACCAGCACCTCGGCCGCAACACTGCCAAGGCGATGGGAGTGCCGCTCGAGCAGATGCCGATGTGGAACCCGCGCAAGCCGCTGGGGGGTGCCTCCGCGATCGAGCTCGCGGACGCGCGGGTGATCCTGTGGCACGGCTTCTGCTCCGTGCACCGCCGCTTCACCGTCGATCAGATCGAGAAGGCACGCGCCGAACACCCGGGCGTGCGGGTGATCGTGCACCCGGAGTGCCCGATGGCGGTCGTGGACGCAGCGGACGAGTCGGGCTCGACCGATTACATCCGGCGCGCGATCGAGGGCGCGACCGAGCCCGCGACCTTCGCGATCGGCACCGAGGTAAACCTCGTGCAGCGCCTCGCAGCCGACAACCCGCAGCACACGATCTTCTGCCTCGACCCGGTCGTATGCCCCTGCTCGACGATGTACCGCATCCACCCGGGCTATCTCGCGTGGGTGCTCGAAGGGCTCGTGAACGCGGAGGTGCTCAACCGCATCACCGTGCCCCAGGACGTCGCCGACCCGGCACGTCTCGCCCTGGAGCGCATGCTGGCCGCAAAGCCGCCCGCCGCGCCGGCCTCCGGGTGGGCGAACGCGTCATGACCGCCGGCCCGATCGTCCATGCCGTCGTCGTCGGCAGCGGGATCGCCGGCCTCACGGTCGCCCTGCACGCCGCCGACAACGGCTGCCGCGTCACCCTGGTGACCAAGGACGTGCTCGAGCACGCCAACACCCGCTACGCCCAGGGCGGGATCGCGGGCGTGATGTTCGACGACGACCGCGTCGAAGACCACATCCGCGACACGATCACCGCCGGCGCCGGCATGAGCGACCCCGAGGCGGTGCGCGTCCTGGTCGACGAGGGCCCGGCACGCATCCGCGAGCTGATCGCCCTGGGCGTCGCCTTCGACCGCGGCGAGGACGGCGCGTTCGTGAAGGGACTCGAGGCCGCGCACTCCTACCCGCGCATCCTGCACTCCGGCGGCGATGCCACCGGCACCGCGATCGAGAAGGCGCTCGTCGCGCGGCTGCGCACGAGCGAGGTGCAGGTCATCGAGCACGCCTTCCTGATCGACCTGGTGCTCGATGCGGGTCGCGTCGCGGGCGTCGAGCTGCTGGTCGGCGACGTCCCGGCATCCGGCCGGACACCGCAGGTTCCCGGCCGCCGCGAACGGGTCGACGCCGACGCCGTCGTGCTGGCCACCGGTGGAGCCGGCCAGCTGTACGCGCACACCACGAACCCGTCGGTCGCCACCGGCGACGGGATCGCTGCCGCGCTGCGGGCCGGGGCCGAGGTGACCGACCTGGAGTTCTTCCAGTTCCACCCGACCGTGCTGGACGGCAAAGCCTACGCCGCCGGTCTCTCCCTCGGCGAGTCGTTCCTCGTCTCCGAGGCCGTCCGCGGCGAGGGGGCGACGCTGATCGACGAGAGCGGGCGACGCTTCGCGTTCGACGCGCACCCCGACGGCGAGCTCGCGCCACGCGACGTCGTCGCTCGCGCGATCGCCCGGCAGATGGAGGCCCAGAACGGACGCCCCGTCTTCCTGGACGCCACGCACCTGCGCGCGACCCCCGACGAGACGGCTGCCTTCCTCGCGCGCCGCTTCCCGACGATCGACCGCGCCGTGCGCGACCGCGGACTCGACTGGGCGCGAGAGCCGATCCCGGTGACCCCTGCCGCGCACTACCTGATGGGCGGCGTCACGACCGACCTGCAGGGGCGCACGACGATCCCCGGGCTGTACGCGGTCGGCGAGGTCGCGCGCGCGGGCGTGCACGGCGCCAACCGGCTGGCCTCGAATTCGCTTCTGGAGGGCGCCGTGTTCGGCGCGCGCGCGGGCGACGCCATCGCCGAAGACGCAGCATCCGGAGCCTGGCCGGCAGGTTCGCTCGCGAAAGTGCATCCGCTTCCGCCGAAGGTGCTCTCGATCGAGGGTTCCGTCAGGTCGTTCACCCGCAGCGCGCTGCAGGAAATGCTCTGGGAGGATGCCGGACTCATGCGGGATGCCGCAGGACTCGAGCATGCCGCATCCGTCATCGCGCGATGGCGCCGCACCCACCGCTCCCCCGTCACCCAGGCGGAGTTCGAGGACCAGAACCTGCTTGTGGTGGGAGAACAGCTCGTCGCAGCGGCGCTCCGGCGCGAGGAGTCGCTCGGCGCCCACTACCGCTCCGACGAGCACTCTCGAGAGTGGGTGGATGCCGCCACCGCGGTCTCCGTCACGCCCGGAGTCGCCTGATGCTCACCCGCAGCGCGATCGAGCGGGCCGTCGCGGCGGCGCTCGAAGAGGATGCCCCGTGGGGCGACATCACGAGTGAGATGCTGATTCCCGAGTCCGCGACCGCGCAGGCCGACCTCATCGCACGCGAGACCGGAGTGTTCAGCGGCGGGGACGTGTTCGCAGCCGCCTTCCGGCTGACCGACCCGCGCATCCGGGTCGAGCTGACCGTGCGCGACGGCGAGCCCTTCGAGAAGGGCGCCGTGCTCGCGCTCGTCACCGGGCCGGCCCGCGGCGTTCTGACGGCCGAGCGGATCGGGCTGAACTTCGCGCAGCGCATGTCCGGCATCGCCACGCTCACGGCGCGCTACGTCGCCGAGGTCGCGCACACCGGGGCGCGCATCGCCGACACCCGCAAGACGACCCCGGGCCTGCGCGCGTTCGAGCGGCATGCGGTGGTCGACGGCGGCGGGCACAACCACCGCTACTCGCTGTCCGATGCCGTGATGGCCAAGGACAACCACCTCGCCGTGCTCGCCGAGAAGGGGGTCTCGGTCACGGCTGCGCTGCAGGGCGCGATCGCCCGACTCTCCCACACGACCCACGTCGAGGTGGAGGTCGACCGGCTTGATCAGATCGAGGCCGTGCTTGCCGCCGGAATCGGCACGATCATGCTCGATAACTTCTCGCTCGAGGACCTGCGCCGGGGCGTCGAGCAGGTCGGAGGCCGGGCGACGGTGGAGGCCTCCGGCGGAGTATCGCTCAAGACCGTGCGGGCGATCGCCGAGACCGGCGTCGACGTCATCTCGGTGGGGGCGCTCACCCACTCGGCCCGCGCGCTGGATCTGGGCCTCGACGTCCGCATCTCCTGACGGCTGCGTCATGACCATGCTCTACCTGGACAACGCCGCGACCACCCCCGTGCGGCCCGAGGTGCTCGAGGCGATGATGCCGTTCCTCACACACTGGTTCGGCAACCCGTCGAGTCACCACACCGTCGGCGAGGCAGCGGCCGGCGCGCTCGCGGACGCCCGCGTGCGCGTGGCCCGCGTGCTCGGCATGCGCGCGAGCGACGTGATCTTCACCTCCGGCGGCACCGAGGCGAACAACCTCGCCGTCAAGGGCATCGCGATCGCCGCCCAGGCAGGGCGCAGCGCCCGGCGCGTGATCACCACGCCGATCGAGCACGAGTCGATCCTCGAGTCGGCCGCGTATCTGGCACGCGTGCACGGCTTCGAGGTCGCGCACGTTCCGGTCGATCACCTCGGACGCGTGCATCCGGATGCCGTCGCCGACGCCCTCGACACGGACACCGCACTCGTCACGCTGGGCTACGCGAACAACGAGGTGGGCACGGTGCAGGACGTCGCCGCCATCGCGGCCGTAGGACGTGAGCGCGGAGTGCCGGTGCACGTCGATGCCGTTCAGGCGGCCGGGTGGCTGCCGCTGAACATCGCCGAACTGGGCGTCGACGCGCTATCGCTAGCCGGGCACAAGCTCGGCGCACCCAAGGGCACCGGTGTGCTCGCCGTGCGCGGCCGCGTGCCGCTCGAGCCTCTGCTGCACGGAGGCGGGCAGGAGCGAGGGCGTCGCAGCGGAACCGAAGACGTCGCCGGCGCCGTCGGCTTCGCGACCGCGCTCGAACTCGCCGAGGCGGAGCGCGCCGAATCCGCCGCCCGAGTCGCCGCCCTGCGCGATCGCTTCATCACACGGATTCTGAGCACCGTGCCGAGCGCGCAGCTGACCGGCGATCCGGTGCACCGCCTGCCGGGGACGGCCAGCTTCACCTTCGCGGGCACGAGCGGCGAGGCGGTGCTGCTCGAGCTCGAGCGGCGCGGGATCGTGTCCTCGAGCGGATCGGCGTGCGCCGCCGGCAGCGATGAACCCTCGCACGTGCTGCTCGCCATGGGGCTCTCCCCTGAGCTCGCCCTGACCGCCGTGCGCTTCACCTTCCCGCACGCGCTCAGCGAGCCCCTGGACGCCGTCGCCGACGCCGTCGCGGCATCCGTCCTCGCCGTGCGACCGGGCGGGTGACCGGCATCTCGGTCGTACAATCGAGAAGATGACCGCCCCCGCTGCCCGCCCTGCGATCACCGTCATCGTACCGGGCCACAACGTCGCCCCGTACGCGGCCGAGGCGCTCGACTCGCTGCGCAGGCAGACGCTCCAGAACTGGATCGCGGTCCTGATCGACGACGAGTCCACCGATGGCACCGCTGGCATCTTCGACGAGGCCGCCAATGCCGATTCCCGCTTCCGCGTCGTGCGGCACGCCGAGCGCACCGGTCTGGGCGCCGCCCGCAACACCGGCCTCGACAGGGTCGACACGCCCTTCCTCGGGTTTCTCGACGCCGACGACGTGCTGACCCCGACGGCGCTCGCGCGCCTGGTCGGCGTGCTCGACGAGACGGGCAGCGACTTCGCGGCCGGGGCATACGTGCGACTCCGGCCCGACGACTCCGGCGGATACTCCCCGGGCACGGTGCAGCCCTGGGTCGCGGCGGCGACCGCGCCTGAGCGCCGCGCCACCACGATCGACGCACATCCCGATGCGACCGCCAACATCGTGGCCTGGTCGAAGGTGAGTCGCACGGAGTTCTGGCATCGGGTGCACCTGCGCTTCCCGGAAGGCAAGCTGTATGAGGACCAGGTCGTCGCGCAGCAGATGTATGCGCGCGCGCGACGCTTCGACACGATCCCCGACGTCGTCGCGCAGTGGCGAATCCGCGCCGACGGCTCTTCGATCACCCAGCGCGAAGCCCAGCTCGACGTGCTGCACGACTGCCTCGAAGCGATGGATGCCGGCCTTCACGTGCTCGAATCCGCCGGCCACCGCCTCGCGGCGCAGGCGCGCATCGGGCAGATGCTGCGGATGGACATCCCGCGGCTCGCCGACATCGCGCGCCGGCACCCGGATGCCGCCTACCGCCGCGCCCTCGGAGCGTTCACGCGGGAGATCTGGGCACGCGCCGGCACCGCGCAGGACAGCCTGGACGAGGCATCCGCCACCATCGTCGCCGCCGCGCGGCTCTGGTAGCCGCGGCTCAGACCAGCGGATCCTCGGCAGGCTCCACGAGCCGCAGCGATCCGGTCAGCACCACGACCGGATCATCGAGCGGCACCGGCACCGGGTCGTCGGGCCCCCGATCCGCACGGAGGGTGGGCAGTGCCCCGAGCGGCTCCGTGGCTTCGACGTCGAGGATGCGGGATGCCGCCAGCTGCTGTGCGGCGAGCTCGGCGTACAGCCCGTTCTCGGCGATGAGCGTCGCATGGGTGCCGGACTCGACGATGCTGCCGCCGTCCACCACGTGGATCACATCCGCGCCGATGACCGTCGAGAGCCGGTGCGCGATCGACAGGGTGGTCCGGCCGCGGGCGGCGGCATCCAAAGCCTCTTGCACGACGCGCTCCGAGACCGTGTCGAGCGCGGAGGTCGCCTCGTCGAGCAGAAGCACCGGCGGATCCTTGAGCAGCACGCGAGCGATTGCGATGCGCTGCTTCTCACCGCCCGAAAGCCGGTAGCCGCGCTCCCCCACGATCGTGTCGTAGCCCTTCTGGAACCCGGTGATGATGTGGTGGATGTTCGCGGCGCGGCACGCCTGCTCCAGCTCGTCCTGCGATGCCTCGGGCTTCGCGTAGAGCAGGTTCTCACGGATCGTGGCGTGGAACAGATAGGTCTCCTGGGAGACGATGCCGACCTCGTCGATGATCGACTCCTGAGTCAGCCGGCGCACGTCCTCGCCGGCGAACAGGACCGCCCCGCCGGATGCTTCGTACATGCGGGGGGTGAGGTAGAGCACGGTGGTCTTGCCGGCCCCGGAGGGTCCGACGAAGGCGACGTGCTGCCCTGGCTCCGCCGTGAACGAGATGCCGTTCAGGGTCGGGCGGGCATCTGCGGGCGCATCCGGGTAGCGGAAGATCACGTCCCGGAACTCGATGCGCCCGATCGGGCCGGGGGCAGCCGAGACCGCGATCGCGTCCGGCGCATCGCTGATCGCAGGCACCAGGTCGAGGTACTCGAAGATGCGGGCGAACAGCGCCGCCGAGGTCTGCACGTCGAGCGCGACCCGCATCAGACCCATGAGCGGCATGAGCAGCCGGGCCTGCACCGTTGTGAAAGCGACGATCGTCCCGGCTGTGATCGCGTCGGTGCCGCCCGTGATCAGGTAGCCCGAGACGAGGTAGATCACCGCGGGGACGCTTGCCATGAGCACCTGCACGACGGCGAAGAACCCTTGTCCGCTCATCGCGCGCCGCACCTGAAGCCGCACCTGGTTGACGTTCTCCGCCCCGTAGCGGGCCGATTCGGTGCGCTGTCGATTGAACGACTTCGACAGCAGGATGCCGGACACACTCAGCGTCTCCTGCGTGATCGAGGTCAGCTCCGACAGCGATTCCTGGGTCTCACCGGCGATGCGGGCGCGCACCTGGCCTACCCGCCGCTGCACGATCACCAGGAACGGCATCATGACGACGGCGATCAGAGTCAGTCGCCAGTCGATGATGATCATCGCCACGAGCGAGGCGATCACCGTCACGACGTTGCCCAGGATGCTGGTCGCCGTGTTCGTGAGAACCCCGGAGACGCCTCCCACGTCATTCTGCAGCCGGGACTGGATGACACCGGTCTTCGTGCGGGTGAAGAAGCCGAGCTCCATCGCCTGAAGATGATCGAAGAGCTTGACGCGCAGGTCGCCGGTGACACGGTTGCCGACCGTCGAGGTGTACCAGGTCTGCAGCACGCCGAGGGCGGCGGACAGAACGAACAGGCCGATCATGATGAGCACGAGCCGCAGCAGCAGGGACAGATCGGGCGGGCCGCCATCGACGGGGAAGAGCGCCTGGTCGAAGATCTGCTGAACGATCAGGGCCGGCACCACCGCGATCGCGGCGCCCGCGATCACGAGCACGCCGGTGACGAGAATGCGCAAGCGGTACGGGTGGAACAGCGCGATGACCCGCTTGCCCAGGTGCGGGATGCGCGGCGCTTCGGCGTTGAGCTTCTTCTGGGCGTCGATGTCGACAGGCCGGAATCCGCCGCCTCCGCCGCCCCTGCCACCCATGCTCACCTCCGCAAGCCTACTTACAGGCCCCGACGAAGGGGCCGCGAGGTCAGCCGAGCCCCGTCACGAGGTTGATCACGGTCGCGAGGATGACGGCGGCGCGGGGGTAGAGGGTGGGATGCCGTCGAGTCTGGGCCATACCCGCA
>NZ_WOYP01000045.1:72034-86833 GCF_011620715.1 Microbacterium sp.
GACGGCGGCGCGGGGGTAGAGGGTGGGATGCCGTCGAGTCTGGGCCATACCCGCATGTTTTCACGCCGGGCGGGAATGCGGTCTCCGACGGGGCCGTTACGCTGAGGACTTGTTCTTCTTCGTGTGACCCGCCTACGGGATGGCTCTGGTGCACGCCGACCCCCGAGGAGATGCCTTTGGCCACCACAGACACCGCCCCCGGAACCGACAGCATCCGCGTCCCCGCGTCGCCGGGCGCGGGGTTGAGCCGCGCCGACAGCCGCGTCATCTGGCTGCTGCTGGGCGCCGCCTTCGTCACGATCCTCAACGAGACCACGATGGGCGTGGCGATCCCGCACCTCATCGACGACCTCGGCATCACCGCGGTGGCGGCGCAGTGGCTGACCACGGCGTTCATGCTGACGATGGCGGTCGTCATCCCGATCTCGGGGTTCCTGCTTCAGCGATTCACAACCCGTCAGGTCTTCATCGCGGCAATGGGCCTGTTCTCCCTGGGCACGCTGATCGCCTTCCTCTCACCCGGCTTCCCGATGCTCCTGGTGGCCCGCGTCGTCCAGGCCTCCGGCACGGCCATCATGATGCCACTGCTGATGACCACGCTCATGACGCTCGTCCCCGCGCATTCGCGGGGCCGCATCATGGGGCGCGTGAGCATCGTGATGTCGCTTGCTCCCGCGATCGGACCGACCATGTCGGGTCTGCTGCTGGACTCGGTGGGCTGGCGCTGGATCTTCGGGATCGTCCTGCCGATCGCGCTGGTCGCGTGGGGAGTCGGCATCCGCTGGATCCACAATCTCAGTGAGCCCACCAACGCTCCGATCGACGTGCCGTCGATCATCCTGTCGGCGCTCGGATTCGGCGGGATCGTGTTCGGCCTCAGTCAGCTGGGCGGGGGCGCGGCCGACGGCGACAGCGCCGCCGACGCCGCTGCGGCCGATTCACTGTCGACCGTGACGCTGTCGGTGTCGTTCGGGATCGGGACGATCGCGCTCGGTCTGTTCATCTGGCGGCAGCTGGTCCTGCAGAAGAGCGACCGCGCGCTGCTCGATCTGCGCGTGTTCCGGTCGCTGAACTTCTCGCTCGCGATCGCTCAGATGGGCCTGCTGTCCCTGGCGTTCTTCGGCGCGATCACGGTGGTGCCGCTCTACATGCAGAGCGTGCTGCAGGTCTCCGCGCTCACCACCGCCCTGGTCGTGCTGCCCGGCGCGCTCGCCATGGGCCTGGCGGGACCGATCATCGGCCGGATCTACGACCGCTGGGGCACCCGTGTGCTGCTGATCCCCGGCTCGGTCATCGCCAGCGCGATCCTGTGGTTCTACACCACCGTCGACGAGTCCACCTCGATCTGGGTGATCGCGCTCGCGCAGACGATCCTCTCGATCGGTCTCGCCCTCTCGTTCACCCCGCTGTTCACGGCATCCCTCGGCTCGCTGCAGCCGCGCTTCTACTCCTACGGCTCCGCCGTCCTCGGCACGGTCCAGCAGGTCGCCGGCGCGGCGGGGATCGCGCTCATGATCACGATCATGGCCTCGGTCACCGCCGGCGCAGTCGAATCCGGCGCCTCCGAGGCAGCTGCGGGCGCCCAGGGAGTGCGGGCTGCCTTCATGATCGCCGCGATCGTGTCGCTGCCGCTGCTCGTCGGGGCATTCCTGATTCGCAAGCCCGCGGATCAGGAGTTCGACGCGCCCATCGCGCACTGACGCCGCGCGGTGGGTCACCGCGCCTCGCGCCCTCAGTGGTGGATGAACGCCTTCATCATGATCAGAATGCCGCCGAAGGCAGCAGTCACCAGCGCACTCGCGAGCCGGGGCCAGAAGTGGCGCGTCCACTTCGCCACCGCGAGCCATCCCAGCACTCCCAGGGCGAGCGCATCGATGGACAGCGCACACCAGATCGCGAAGTCGTCATCGACCACCCTCGTCACGCCCAGCAGCAGTATCGCGACCGGCGCGAGCGAGACCAGCAGCATCCCGAGCGAGTGATGCACTGCACCCCCGATGCTCTCGGGCAGGCCCGCCTTGCCGTCCGTCGCCGCGAGACGCGAGAGGGTGCCGGCATAGACGTGCGCCGCGAAGAACACCAGAACGGTCACGACGACGGTGATCAGTGCGCTCAGCGAGGTGCCGGTGAGGTCGTAGCTGACCACGATCATGCCGGACACGAGGATGAGTCCGTAGATCGCCTCTTCGGACATGAGGATGCGGGTGACCTTGGGTGTGGTACCCAGCAGCTGCTCGTCGCTCATCGCGAACCTCCCCGTAAAGGTGGCAGAACGACGAGGTGATCTCAGCGGAGATGCTCTCGCACGAAGGAGCAGTCAGTTGCCGGTGCCGCAGGCCGAGCCGCCGCAGCAGGACGCGCCGGATTCGACGACCGGCAGCAGGTTCTCGTCGTCGCCGACGGGAAGAAGGGTCACGGGGGCGGGCAGCTGTGAAGTGGTCATGTCATCCATCGTAGTCACGCGCCCGGGCGCGGTGGCGTCACGCGCGCAGCGTCCCGCCGGTCTGGCAGGTCGGACAGTACTGCCGCGTCAGTGGGCAGGCGAGAGCTGCGCGGGCTCACGGTGCCTCTTCGCGAGCCGCAGCCACGTCTCCACGACCGTGTCGGGGTTGAGCGACATCGACCCGATCCCCTGATCGACGAGCCATTCGGCCAGATCAGGGTGATCGCTCGGACCCTGCCCGCAGATCCCCACGTACTTGCCGGCGCGCAGGCAGGCCTCGATCGACAGCGAAAGCATCTTCAGCACCGCCGGGTCGCGCTCATCGAAGGTCGCGGCCACCAGCGATGAGTCTCGGTCCAAGCCCAGAGTGAGCTGGGTCATGTCGTTCGAGCCGATCGAGAACCCGTCGAAGTATTCGAGGAATTCGTCGGCGAGGACGGCGTTGGAGGGCAGTTCGCACATCATGATGACCCGAAGCCCGTTCTCGCCGCGCCGCAGGCCGTTCTCTCCGAGCAGGTCGATGACCGCGTGCGCCTCGCCGACGGTCCGCACGAACGGCACCATGATCTCGACGTTCGTGAGTCCCATCTCGTCGCGGACGAACTTCAGCGCCTCGCACTCCATGTCGAAGCATGCGCGGAAGTCCTCGGAGATGTACCGGGCCGCGCCGCGGTACCCGAGCATCGGGTTCTCCTCGCGCGGCTCGTAGATCTCGCCGCCGAGGAGGTTCGCATATTCGTTGGACTTGAAGTCCGACAGCCGCACGATCACCGGCTCCGGCGCGAACGCCGCGGCGATCATCGAGACCCCCTCGGCGACGCGCTGGACGAAGTAGTCGCGCGGCGACGGGTATGCCGCAATGCGCTCGGCGATCTCGCCCTTCAACTCGGGTGCGAGCGTGTCGAAATCGAGCAGGGCCCGGGGATGGATGCCGATCTGCCGGTTGATGACGAACTCGAGGCGCGCGAGCCCGACGCCCTCGTTGGGGAGCTTCGAGAACGCGAACGCCTGATCCGGAGTGCCGACGTTGAGCATGATCTTCGTCGGACTCTCGGGCATCTCGTCGAGCCGCGTGATGACCTCCTCGAATTTCAGGATGCCGTCATACACGAACCCGTTGTCGCCCTCGGCGCATGAGACGGTGACGTCCTGCCCGTCACGCAGCAGGATCGTCGCATCCCCCGTGCCGACGACCGCGGGGATTCCCAGCTCGCGGGCGATGATCGCCGCGTGGCAGGTGCGCCCCCCGCGGTTGGTGACGATCGCGGACGCCTGCTTCATGATCGGCTCCCAGTCGGGATCGGTCATGTCGGCGACCAGCACGTCCCCCGCCTGGAACTGATTCATCTGCTCCAGGTTCGTCATGACACGCACCGGGCCGGCGCCGATCTTCTGACCGATCGCCCGGCCGACCGTGGCGACGGTGCCGTGCTCTTCGAGCACGAAGCGGCGAGTGACGTTGCCGTCCACCCGCGACACGACGGTCTCGGGACGCGCCTGCAGGATGTACAGCTTTCCGTCGATGCCGTCCTTGCCCCACTCGATGTCCATCGGCCGGCCGTAGTGCGCTTCGATCGTGAGCGCCTGGCGACCCAGCTCCTCGATCTCGGCATCCGTGATGCTGAACTGCGCGCGGTCCTCGTACGGAACGTCGGTGAACACGGTGCTGCCCCCGACGTGGGTGCCGTCGGCGTAGACCATCTTCACGGCCTTCTCACCCACAGAGCGCTTCAGTATCGCCGGGTGGCCGTCGCGCAGCGCAGGCTTGTACGCGTAGAACTCGTCGGGGTTGACCGCACCCTGCACGACCGCTTCGCCCAGACCGTAGGAGCTGGTGATGAATACGGCTTGGTCGAAGCCGGACTCGGTATCGACGGTGAACAGCACGCCGGAGGACCCGAGGTCGGAGCGCACCATCCGCTGGACACCGGCCGAGAGGGCGATGTCGTGGTGCTCGAAGCCGTTGTGCACGCGGTAGGCGATCGCGCGATCGTTGTACAGCGACGCGAAGACGCTGCGGACTGCAGCCAGCACATTGTCGATGCCGCTGATGTTCAGGAAGGTCTCCTGCTGCCCCGCGAACGAAGCGTCGGGCAGGTCTTCCGCCGTCGCGCTGGAGCGCACCGCCCACGAGACCGACTCCGGCATCGGGTCGTTGTCGACGAGGGTGGCGTACGCGGTGCGGATGTCCGCCTCGACCTGCGCGGGAAGGGGCTGCTGCTCGATCCATTCGCGCACGTTCGCACCGACGCGCGAAAGGTCGGCGACATCGCTGACATCCAGCTCCTCGACCACGGACTTGATCCGGTCGTACAGCCCGTCGGCGGCCAGAAACTCTCGGTATGCGTCGGCGGTGGTGGCGAAGCCGCCCGGAACACTCACTCCCAGATGCGACAGATTCGACACCATCTCGCCGAGGGAGGCGTTCTTGCCGCCGACCTGGGCCACGTCGGCCATACCCATCTCCGTGAACCAGAGGATGTTCGTCATGTGAGTCTCCTGATGTGTGAGGCGTCGGACGCCGAAGGGGTGACCGGGGTTGAGCTGCGCAGCTTCATGGACTGCATGATCACGGCCGACATCTCCTCGACGGACTTCGTCGAGGAGTTGAGGAACGGCACGCGGTTGCGGCGGTAGAGGTCTTCGGCGCGGCGCAACTCGAGGGTGCACTGCGCGAGACTCGAGTACGTGGAACCGGGTCGCCGCTCGTGCCGCACCTGACTGAGCCGCAGCGGCGTCGTGGTGAGGCCGAAGCAGCGGCTCGAGTACTTCGCCACCGCCGAGGGCAGCCCGTCGGACGGGAAGTCGTCATCCGTCAGCGGGTAGTTCGCCACCAGCAGCCCATACTGCAGCGCGAGGTACATCGTCGTGGGCGTCTTGCCGCACCGCGACGGCGCGATGATGATGACATCCGCGATGTCGAGCGCGCGCATGCTCTGACCGTCGTCGTGCTCGATGGCGTACTCGACGGCGCGCATCCGCGCGAAGTAGCGTTCGATGTCACCGACGCCGTGGTATTGCCCCAGCTGCTCGGAGGCCGTGCTGCCCAGAGCGGCCTCCAGTTCGCGCAGGTGGCCGCCGAGCAGATCGATCACAACCGCTCCCGACGCAGCGAGCTCTGCGACGATGTCGGCCGACTTGACTGTCGCGAACACGATCGGGTCGCCGCCGGAGCGGAAGGAGTCCTGGATCTCACGCACGACGTTGCGTGCTCCTTCGGCCGTGTCGATGAACGGGATCGTGTGACGGTGAAACGTCACGCCGGGAAAGTTCGCCAGCAGAGCGCTGCCCAAAGTCTCGGCCGTGATGCCCGTGCTGTCCGAGACGAAGTACGCCGCCCGCACCGGCTGACCGGCAGCGGGGGGCGCGATGAGCGGAGTGTCGATGGCGGTGCTCCTCGTAAGGTCGGACGTCGTGTTCTCAGGCTACGGAAACAAGTCCTATTCTCCGCTCCGGATGGCGTGGAAGAACTTGTGAACTTGCAGATGCGTCAGGAGATCACCTGCCCGGTGGTCATTCGCACCGGCAGGTGCACCCGTTGAAGCTGTTCCGGCACATGGACGTCCCAATGCAGCTCCCGCTTGATGCGGGCCCGGAGAGCGTCGGCAGCGACGGGTTCGCCGTGCGTGACATAGACCGACTGCGGCGGCTCGGACACGGCGCTCATCCACGCCATCACCTCGTCGGCGTCAGCATGGGCCGACAGGCTGTCGAGCGAGACCACCTCCGCGCGGATCGGCACGTCCCTGCCGAAGATCCGCAGGCTCGACGCGCCACTGAGCAGCGCTGATCCGCGCGTGCCGACCGCCTGGTAGCCGGTCAGCACGATCGCGTTGCGCGGATCCGACCCGTATGCCGCGATGTGGTGCAGAATCCTGCCGCCGGTCAGCATCCCGCTCGCGGAGATGATGATCATCGGCCCGCCGCGGAGGTTGAGCAGCTTGGATTCGTCGACCGAGTGGACCGGCGTGGCGATGCTGTACATGAGGTCGATCTCGGCGGCCGTGAGCCGGTGCTCCTCGGGATGCCGGTGGTAGATGTCGGCGACTTCGATCGCCATCGGGCTGTTCAGGAAGATCGGCACCTCGGGCAGCCGTCCCGCTTGCCGCAGCTTGGCCAGCTGAAGCAGCACCGACTCGGTGCGCCCGACCGCGAATGCGGGGATCAGCACGACGCCCCCCTTGCGGGTGACACGAGTGATCACCTCCTCCAGCGCCGAACCCGGGTCCACCGGCGAGTGCGCACGATCGCCATAGGTGGACTCCACGACGAGCACATCCGACCTCTCCAGGGGAGCCGGGGCACGCATCACCGGATCTGCGCTGCGACCCAGGTCGCCGGTGAAGTGGATCGACGTTCCGGCCACCGTCGCGTGCACCCCGGACGCACCCAGGATGTGCCCGGCGTGCGTGAACGAGACCTGCACCCCTGGCGCGACGGCGACGGTCGTGTCGAAATCGACCGGATGGAAACGGGTGAGTGCCCGCTCGGCATCCTCCGCCGTGTACAGCGGAAGCGGGTTCGCGTGGGAGGACCACCGATGGGATGCCGCATGCCGGGCCTCCTCCTCGAGCAGGTATCCGCTGTCGGGCAACATGACCCCCGCCAGCTGCGTGGTCGCGGGGGTGGCATAGATGCGGCCGCGGAAGCCGTCGCGGACGAGGGCGGGGAGGTAGCCGGTGTGATCGAGGTGCGCGTGGGTGATCACGACGGCATCGATCGACTCGGGCGGCACCGGGAACGGTGCGCGGTTGCGCTCTCGCAGCACCTTGAGCCCCTGAAACAGGCCGCAGTCGACCAGCACACGCTGCGATCCGGATTCGATGAGGTACCGCGATCCCGTCACGGTGTCTGCCGCGCCGAGGAACCTCAGATCGGCTGACCCCCGTCCGGTCGGGCCCCCTTCTGCCGTCGAGACCATGATGCACGTCCTCCCCAGCCGCACCGATCGGCGACTGTGCCTGATCGAGGTTCGCATGCCCCGCCGAGGGTGCACAGGGCCAGAAGTCCCACGGCGCGCTCACCCGCTCGAACGAAACGAGCACGTGCGAGTCGGAGATGAGGAGGGGGCGAGTCGACATCGACCCGACGCCGCGTCATCCGTCTGATCAGTCCCAGTCGAGATACTCCTCGATGATGAAGGCGGTCTCGATCGGGTGCGTGAGCGGGAACAGATGGCCGGCGCCGTCGATGTTGTTCACACTTGTGCGCTCAGGAGCGGTGGAGTGCAGCCGCGCTCCGTGGGCCGGAGGCGTGACGTCGTCATCCGCGCCCTGGATGATCAGCACCGGCATCAGCGGGGGGAGCGGAAGCCCTCCGTCCTCGACCCCGAGAAGCAGCAGGCCGTTCGTCCGGTCGGGGTGGGACGCCGCGAAGGTGCGCGCAACGGATCCACCTGCTCCGTGTCCGCCGATCCAGGTGTGCTCGAGGCCGATGTGGCGCAGAACGTCGACGGCGCCTTCGACGCGCTCGTCCACGCCCGCGGACTCGGCGGCGGAGCCGATGCGCACGACGTGGAATCCGGCTTCCTCGACGAGATAGTGAGAGATGACGGCGAGACCGTCGGCCTCAAGGCCTCCCTCGGAGAACATCACCAGTGAGACGGGGCCCTCGCCCTCGACTGCGAACGGGATGGCGCGGCCGGTCGGCTCGAAGATCGTGGTGTCGGTCATCGAAGGGTCCTCTCGGAGGGGGAAGCGCGGCGCGACGGGTCCAGCGGCCGGCTCGCACGTCAGACGTTGAAGCGGAACTCCACGACGTCGCCGTCGTGCATGACGTAATCCTTGCCCTCGAGTCGCGCCTTGCCGCGGTGACGGGCCTCGAGGACCGAGCCGGCGTCGATCAGGTCGTGGAACGAGATGACCTCGGCCTTGATGAAGCCCTTCTCGAAGTCCGTGTGGATCACGCCGGCGGCCTGCGGTGCCTTCCAGCCCTTGCCGATCGTCCAGGCGCGCGCCTCTTTCGGCCCCGCCGTGAGGTAGGTCTGCAGTCCGAGCGTGTCGAAGCCGATGCGGGCGAGCTGGTCGAGCCCCGACTCGTCCTGACCCGTCGAAGCGAGCAGCTCGGCGGCATCCTCGGGGTCCAGATCGATGAGCTCGGACTCGATCTTCGCATCAAGGAACACCGCGTGAGCGGGCGCGACCAGTGCTTCGAGGGCGTGCTTGGCGGCGGCATCCGTCAGAATCGCCTCGTCGACGTTGAACACGTAGATGTATGGCTTGGCCGTGAGCAGACCCAGCTCCTTGATCGGAGCGAGGTCGAGACCCGATTGGGAGAGAAGGATGCCGCGCTCCAGTGCGTCCTTCGCGGCGATCGCGGCCTCGAGCACGGCGGCATCGGTCTTCTTGGCCTTGACATCCTTCTCGATGCGCGGGATCGCCTTCTCGAGCGTCTGCAGGTCGGCCAGCTGCAGCTCGGCGTTGATCGTCTCGAGATCGTTCTTGGGGTTCACGCCTCCCTCGACGTGCACGACGTCGTCGTCGGTGAACCCGCGCACGACCTGCGCGATCGCATCCGCCTCGCGGATGTTCGCGAGGAACTGGTTGCCGAGCCCCTCCCCCTCGCTCGCCCCGCGGACGATGCCGGCGATGTCGACGAACGAGACGGTCGCAGGCAGGATGCGCTCCGAGTGGAAGACCTCGGCGAGCTTGGCCAGCCGAGGGTCGGGCAGACTCACGACGCCGACGTTCGGCTCGATCGTCGCGAACGGATAGTTCGCCGCAAGCACGTCGTTCTTGGTCAGCGCGTTGAAGAGGGTGGACTTGCCGACGTTGGGCAGGCCGACGATGCCGATAGTGAGAGCCACGGGAGTCCAGTCTACCCGGGCCTGCCCACGCGCCCAGGCGTCAGGTCAGGGCCGCAGCGCTCGATACGCGCGCGTCACGTAGGGCAGCTCGACGACCTTGTCGCCGATCGCGCCGATGTCGTCGAACAGCTCCACGAGCCCTGACTCGATACTGACGCGCTCGCTCGGCGCGGCGGTGATGATGGCGCTGCGCGAGCGCGCCATCGCCAGCAGCGTCTCCCGGTTCATCGGGCGTGACCACCGCCACTGGGCGCTCTCGAGCTCGCCGAACGGCGCGGCGAGCGCCGGGTCGCCCTCTGCGAGCATCTTCTCGGCATGGCTGCCGTGCAGGATCTCGGCCAGCCGCGCGACCCACGGCACGTCGTCGTCGCGGACGTTCCAGACGAGTCCGAGCACTCCCCTGGAGCGCAGCACGCGCGCGACCTCCGCGGATGCCGCGACCGGATCGACCCAATGCCACGCCTGCCCGAGCACCACCGCGTCCACGCTCGCATCGGGCAATGGCAGGTGCTCGGCCGAGCCCACGAACGTCGGCACCCCGTGCACGTTCTCGCGCAGCGTCTCGAGCATCTTCGGGTCGGGATCGACCGCCACCACCTCGGCGCCGAGCTCCTGCACCACCCGGGTGAGCTTGCCGGTTCCGGCGCCGACATCGGCCACCCTCAGGCTGCGCTCGCCGCCGACGACCGGCTGCAGCATCCAGTCCACCGCCTGGATCGGATAGTCGGGACGACCGGACTCATACGTTTCGGCTTCGGAGCCGAAGGACATCGACATCTCTTCTTTGCTGGCCATGTCAGAACACTAGGCCTACCTCCTGCGGCGCGCCTCCGCCGCGGATGAACCGCATCCGGTGACGCTGGAGGCGTGCCCCTGGACTTCACCGCGATCGACTTCGAGACGGCCAATTCCAGTAACGCATCGGCTTGCGCGGTCGGACTCGCGCGTGTGCGTGACGGCAGGGTGGTCGCCACCGCCGGGTGGCTCATCCAGCCCCCGCCCGGACATGACCGGTTCTTCGAGCTGAACACGCGCATCCACGGCCTGCGGGCCGAGGACGTCGAAGGCGCCAAGACCTGGAGCGAACAGCTCGACGACCTCGCCGGTTTCGCCGGGGCTGACGTGCTGGTGGCGCACAACGCCGGCTTCGACATGATGGTGCTCCGTCGCGCGTGCGAAGCCACGGGCGACCCCTACCCGCCGTATCAGTACGTCTGCAGTCTGCAGGTGGCACGCAAGCTCTACGATCTGGAGTCCTACCGCCTGCCCTCGGTGGCCGCGGCGGCCGGATTCATCGACTTCCCCCACCACGACCCGACGGCGGACGCGCTCGCGTGCGCGCACATCATGATCCACGCCGCCGAGCTCGTCGGGGCCAAGGACATCGCCGCACTCGCGGATGCGGCATCCGTCCGGGTGTCCCGCGTACACATCCCCCAGCCCGCTGCGAACGCCGGAACGCTGCTCCCCCTGGTCGGCGCCGTCGGCTGAGCGTTCACGACCGCGGATCAGACCCCAGGCGCCTGCGCGATGGTCGACGGTGTGGCGGTGAAACGGCACCAGGGGGGAGATGTCGGGTGTCCAGAGCATAGTGAACACATGGATGCATTCACCGTCTCCCTCGTCGTGATCGGCTGCGTCGCCGCGGGAATCCTCGCCGGCTGGTTCGCCGGGGGCGCTCGCGCGACCACCCGCGCGAGCCTGTCTACCGCAGAGCTGCGCGCCCGGCTGGCCGCGAGCGATGCGACGCGCCAGGGTGTGCAGGACCAGCTCGACCACCAGCAGCTGCTGTACCGCGAGCTCGCGGCGCAGGCGCGCAGCGACCAGGCGTCACGCGAAGAACGCGAGCGCCGCGAGCAGGCCGTGCTGCGCGCCCTCGCCCCGGTGCACGAGACGCTGCAGTCGATGCAGACGAAGGTCGACGACCTCGAGCGCGACCGGCACGCCCAGTTCGGCACGCTCGCCGAGCAGCTGCGCCAGGCGCAGCAGTCGGACGAAGCGCTGCGCGCAACCACCGAGTCGCTGGCCGGCGCTCTGCGCTCAGGCAGCACACGGGGGGTGTGGGGCGAGACGCAGCTGCGCCGCGTCGTCGAGGCCGCCGGCCTGACCCGCTACATCGACTTCGACACGCAGACCTCGATCACCTCGGATGCCGGCGCCGGCCGCCCCGACATGGTCATCCGCCTTCCCGGCGACAAGGCGATCGCCGTCGACGCGAAAGTTCCCTTGGATGCCTACCTCCAGGCCAGCGCCATCCCGCTGACGGCGCTGGGCGCCGAGGGCGCACGGCGCAAGTCCCTGCTCGACAAGCACGTGAAAGCGCTGCGCGCGCACATCGATGCGCTCGCCCGCAAGATGTACTGGGCTGGCCTTGCCTCCAGTCCCGAGTTCGTCGTCTGCTTCGTGCCCAGCGAATCGCTCCTGGCCGCCGCGCTCGAGGAGGATCCTTCCCTGCTCGACTATGCGTTCGGCAAGAAGGTCGCTCTCGCGTCGCCTGTCAACCTCTGGGCGGTGCTCAAGACCGTCGCCTACACGTGGACGCAGCAGGACGTGTCGCAGCAGGCGCGCGCGCTGTTCGAGCTCGGCAACGAGCTCTACGAACGGCTCGGCAAGCTGGCAGGTCACGCCGACGACCTTCGGCGCGCGATCGAGCGCACCGTCGACAGCTACAACCGTTTCGCAGGGTCGCTGGAGTCCCGGGTGCTGGTGACAGCGCGGAAGTTCCCCGGAATCGATCAGACCAAGCTCGACGCGCTGGCCGCGCCGACGATCGTCGAGAGGGCGCCGCGTCGGCTCACCGCACCTGAGATGCTGGACGGCGCGCCCGGCGGGCGGGACGAACCGCTGAATCTGCCGGATTCCGCGAACACGGCATCCGACGACGTCCTGCTCGGCGCCGACCTCGGCGATGTGCGCGAGCGCATCTTGCCGCTGACCGACTGATTTCGAATCAAGCCCCGCCGGGGACGAAGCTGAGCAGGGCGATCACGGCGACCGAGACGGCGACGAACGCACCGATCATCCACCATGCCGAGACCTGGTGATCGTCGGCGCGTCGAACGCGGAAGAGCACATCGGGGCGGCGTGCGGGATCGGTTGCGTCGGCGACGACGGCGATCGCGCCGGTCTGCGGCTTGGTGCCGCCTCCTTGTGCTGGCATGGTCAACCCCCTCGGGTCTGAGAACATTCGTGCGTCCTCGTTGACACCGGTTCGATTGTGCCAGACGTCGGCGGCCGACCGCATTGCGACTCAGTCACAACTGCAACTCACACCACGTGCGCCTCGGAGTGTCGGTCCGTTCGCGAACTAGAGCCACTTCGAGGTGAGGTGCTCCGACACGATACGGCGGAGCGTTCCCGAGCGTCCGCGCAGAACGACGCTCTCGCTGTAGATGAAGTCGCCCTCGTGCCGCACGCCGGCGACGAGCTGGCCGTCGGTCACGCCGGTGGCCACGAAGATCGTGTTCTGGCCGGTGACGAGCTCGTCGGCCTCATAGACGTAGCCGTCGGTGCGCAGACCGTGATCGGCGCCCTTCTGCTTCTCTTCGTCGTGCCGTGGCCAGAGGATCCCCTGGATGTGGCCGCCGAGCGCTTTGATGGCGCACGCCGTAACGATGCCTTCGGGACTGCCTCCGACGCCCACGCACATGTCGGTGCGGGCGTTGTGCCGTGCCGCGTTGATGCCGCCCGCGACGTCGCCGTCGGACATGAGCCGGGTGCCGGCACCGGCCGCGCGGATATCGGCGATGAGCTTCTCGTGCCGCGGACGGTTCAGCACCGAGACCACCATCTCCTCGATCGGCTTGCCGAGCGCCTTGGAGAGCAGACGGATGTTCTCGCCGATCGGCAGGCGGATGTCGACGACGCCGACTCCCGCAGGTCCGGTAACGAGCTTGTCCATGTAGAAGACGGTGGACGCGTCGAGCATGCTGCCGCGGTCGGAGACCGCGATCACCGAGAGGGCGTTCTGGCGCCCCGCGGCTGTCAGCGAGGTGCCGTCGATCGGGTCGACGGCGACGTCGCACTGCGGTCCGCGGCCGTTGCCGACCTTCTCGCCGTTGAACAGCATGGGCGCTTCGTCCTTCTCGCCCTCGCCGATCACGATCGTGCCGTCGAAGTTCACCGTCGTGAAGAACGCGCGCATCGCGTCGACGGCGGCGGCGTCGGCCGCCAGTTTGTCACCTCGTCCGATGAAGGGCACCGCGCGGATTGCGGCGGCCTCTGTGGCGCGCACCAGTTCCAGCGCGAGGTTTCGGTCGGGATGCAGCGGACTCATGTCGGCGGAAAGGCTCACCATGAGGTCAGCCTAGCCACCACCTCCGCGTCGGTTCGCGGATTCGCAGGCACGCGTGCCGAAGGAATCGTGATTCTTATGGCTGCGGCACGTGGAACCCCTGCCGCGGGCCTGACGGCATCCCGAAGGCGAGGCGCCCTTCGCTAGAGTGACCGTGGAACCCTGCACACGACCAAGGAGCTGTCATGCCCGTCGCCACCCCCGAGCAGTATGCCGAGATGCTGGACCGCGCGAAAGCAGGCGGATTCGCCTATCCGGCGTTCAACGTGTCCAGCTCCCAGACCGTCAACGCGGTCCTTCAGGGCCTGACCGAGGCCGGATCCGACGGCATCATCCAGGTCACGACGGGTGGCGCGGACTATTTCGCCGGACACACCGTCAAGGCGCGTGCGACCGGTGCGCTCGCCTTCGCGAAGTTCGTGCACGAGGTCGCCAAGAGCTACCCGATCACGGTCGCCCTGCACACCGACCATTGCCCCAAGCCCGCCCTCGAGGACTTCGTGCTGCCGTTGATCGCGGCCTCCGAAGAGGTCGTCGCCGACGGCGGCCAGCCGATCTTCCAGTCGCACATGTGGGACGGCTCGGCCGTTCCCCTCGGCGAGAACATCGAGATCGCTCAGGAGCTGCTCCCCCGGCTCAAGGCGATCAACGCGATCCTCGAGGTCGAGATCGGTGTCGTGGGGGGCGAGGAGGACGGCGTGCGGCACGAAGGCTCGAACGACGCGCTCTACACGACCGTCGCCGACGTCACGGCAGCCGTCGAAGGCCTCGGCCTCGGCGAGCAGGGCCGCTGGATCGCCGCCCTGACGTTCGGCAACGTGCACGGAGTCTACGCACCTGGCAACGTCAAGCTGCGCCCCGACCTGCTCGGCGAGATCCAGGAGGGCATCGCCGCGAAGTTCGGCACCGGCCCGAAGCCGCTCGACCTGGTCTTCCACGGCGGCAGCGGCTCGACCGACGCCGAGATCGCCACGGCGGTCAGGAACGGCGTCATCAAGATGAACATCGACACCGACACTCAGTACGCGTTCACGCGCGCGGTCGCGGGCTTCATGTTCAGCAACTACGACGGTGTGCTCAAGGTCGACGGCTCGGTGGGCAACAAGAAGGCCTACGACCCGCGCGCCTGGGGCAAGGTCGCCGAGTCGGCCATGGCCGCGCGCGTCGTGCAGTCGACCCAGCAGCTCGGCTCGGCGGGCAAGTCGCAGTCCTGACCCGCTCGCGCTCGAGCGGATGCTTCGGCGCAGACGGCAACGA
>NZ_WOYP01000045.1:86933-101781 GCF_011620715.1 Microbacterium sp.
GCGTTCCAGAGCGTCGTGTCCGACACGATCGGCACCATGAGCAGCACGCCGGTGACGAAGGTGAAGACGAAGCCGGAAAGCAGCGGAATCCACCAGGTCACCCGGCCCCGCGCGAGAGAGCGCCAAGAGAGGTACGCGGTCAGCAGCCAGCCGATCGCGAGGATCAGCGCAGCGGCGATCCCCCACGGCCGGCCGGCGGTCGGATCCGCGAGTTCACCGTCGATACCGACAAGACCGAGCACGGTCGTCACATAGGACTGGTAGTCGATCATGCTCGGGATGCTGGTCACCACGTTCACGAGGCCGTAGACCAGCAGCGCGATCGTCGCGACCCGATCGACGAGTCGTCCGCGCGGGATCGGTCCCGCCGCGGGCCCGGCCGGAGGCGTCTTCGTCGCCAATGAGGGCGAGTCGGCCGGCACGGCTCCGTTGAGGGCGTCGGGATCGCGTCCCGCCTCCAGCAGCCGGCTCTGGTCGGGCTGCTTGATGCGGGCGCGCTGCTCCTCGGGGGTCGCGTACTCGCCATATTGCGGCCTGGGTCGCAATTCATCGGCACCGTGCGGCCTGGGTCGCAATTCATCGGCACCGTGCGGCCTGGGTCGCAATTCATCGGCACCGTGCGGCCTGGGTCGATCTGAAGGCTCGCTCATGCTGTGGCCCGTCCGCCGAGCGCCCGATCGTCTCGCCGGCCCTCGGCATCCTGTCTCAGTTCCTTCGGCAGCGAGAACATCAGATCCTCCTGCGCGGTCTTGACTTCTTCGACGTCGCGGTAGCCGGCGCCGAACAGATCGGCGAGCACTTCCTGCACGAGCACTTCGGGCACTGAGGCGCCGCTGGTCACACCGACCGTCTCGACGCCGTCGAGCCATTCCTGTCTGACCTCATCGGCGTAGTCGACGCGGTATGCGGCCTTCGCCCCGTACTCGAGAGCCACCTCGACGAGGCGCACGCTGTTGGACGAGTTCGCCGAGCCCACCACGATCACCAGATCGGCATCCTTCGCGACCTTCTTGATCGCCACCTGCCGGTTCTGGGTCGCATAGCAGATGTCGTCGGAGGGCGGGTCCTGCAGCTGCGGGAAGCGCTCGCGCAGCCGGCGCACCGTCTCCATGGTCTCGTCGACCGACAGGGTGGTCTGCGACAGCCAGACGACCTTGGACGGGTCGCGCACCTCGACGTTGTCGGCGTGTTCGGGAGAGTTCACGATCGTGACGTGCGCGGGCGCCTCGCCCGCGGTGCCCTCGATCTCTTCGTGGCCCTCGTGGCCGATCAGCAGGATCTCGAAGTCGTCGCGTGCGAAGCGGACGGCCTCGCGGTGCACCTTGGTCACCAGCGGGCACGTCGCATCGATCGCCTGCAGATGACGATCGGATGCCGCCGCCACGACCGCCGGCGAGACGCCATGGGCGCTGAAGACGACGTGCGCGCCTTCGGGCACTTCGTCGACCTCGTCGACGAAGACGGCTCCGGCCGCTTCGAGTTCGGTCACCACATGGATGTTGTGCACGATCTGCTTGCGCACGTAGACCGGCGCACCGAAGCGCTCGAGCGCCTTCTCGACCGCGATCACCGCACGGTCCACGCCCGCGCAGTAGCCCCGCGGTGCGGCCAGCAGGACCTTCTTCTGTCCGGAGACGGGGATATCCTGGAGGCGCTCGCGCCGCCGCGGAATGCGGGGAACGGGCATACGGACGGCCGATGTGCTCACACCCCGAGTCTACGGGGGCGGTCTGTGCACAGGCCGTGCAGTCCACGGCCCGCGGATTGTGCGGGTGCGCCCAGAACACCCGACTCGGAAGGACCGCATGACCTCGTTCCAGGCGGATCCCGTGCCCGGCCAGCCCCCGCCGGCCGACTCGGTGCGCCCGCGCGAGTCGACCTCCGACGCACCGACCTCCGTGGCCCGACTCAATGACACGATCCGTGGCTTCATCGAGACATGGGGCTCCGTGTGGGTCGAGGGCGAGATCACCTCGTGGAACGTGCGGACGGGCAACGTGTTCGGCCGGCTGAAGGACCTCTCCACCGACGCCACGATCTCGTTCCGCATCTGGTCGAGCACGCGCCAGCGGCTTCCGGCCGACCTCACCGTAGGCGACCACGTCATCGCATCCGTCAAGGCGGACTACTTCGTCAGATCCGGCGACTTCAGCTTCTCGGTCTCCGCGATGCGGCACGTCGGACTGGGCGACCAGCTCGAGAGGCTCGAGCGGCTGCGCGCGAAGCTTCGCGCCGAAGGGCTCTTCGACCCGGCGCGCAAGAGACCGCTCCCCTTTCTCCCGAATGTCATCGGTCTCATCACGGGCGAGAAGTCCGATGCCGAGAAAGATGTGCGGCACAACGCCGAGCTGCGCTGGCCGCACGTGCGCTTCCGCATGGCCTACGCCGCCGTGCAGGGCGACCGGTGCGTTCCGGAGACCATCGGGGCGCTGAAAGCACTGGATGCCGACCCCTCGGTCGAGGTCATCGTGATCGCACGCGGCGGCGGCGACCCGCAGCACCTGCTGGGATTCAGCGACGAGCGGCTGCTGCGGGCCGTGGCCACCGCATCCACCCCCGTCGTGAGCGCGATCGGTCACGAGAACGACCATCCGCTGCTGGATGAGGTCGCCGACCTGCGCGCGTCGACGCCGACCGACGCCGCGAAGCGGGTCGTGCCCGACGTCGTGGAGCAGCGCGCGGTGGTCGCCCAGCTGCGCTCGCGCCTCACGATGCGGCTCTTCCAGCGCGTGAGCCATGACATCGCGCAGCTGGAGCAGCTGAGGTCCCGGCCGGTGCTGCGCACTCCCGAGACGATGATCGATGCGCGCTCGCAGCAGCAGTGGCTGCTCGTCGCCCGCGGGCGTGACGTCGTGGATCGCCGGCTGGAGTCGCAGGCGCGTCGGGCGGCAGAGCTGCGGGCCGCGCTGCGCACACTCTCGCCGGCGTCCACCCTCGCCCGGGGGTACGCGATCGCCCACCTCACCGATGGCGTGATCGTGCGGGATGCCGTGCAGGCCGTCGAGGGAGCGGCGGTGCTCGTCACGGTGGGCCGCGGCTCGTTCGCCGCGCGCTCGGAGGGCGAGGTCGCCGAGAGCGCGCGTCCGACGCCCGCGAGTGGGCCTGCTCAGCCAACCTAAGATGGAGTCATGAGCGTATCGAGCGAAGGCGTCGCCGACGTCGCTGGCCTCTCGTTCGAGCAGGCCCGCGACGAATTGGTGCGCGTGGTGGCCGAACTCGAGCAGGGCGCCCCGACCCTCGAGCACTCGCTCGCCCTGTGGGAGCGCGGTGAGGCCCTCGCGACCCGCTGCGAGGAGTGGCTGTTGGGCGCCAAGCGTCGCCTGGAGGCCGCGCGGGTCACGCCCGCCGCCGAGAGCGCGGACGCGTGATGGCGCAGAACCCGCGAGTGGTCGCCGAACTCGGCCGGCCCGAGACCCCTGACGAGACCGCCTCCCGCAAGGCGGAGTCCTCGCGCATCTACCGCGCGAGTCAGAACACCCGCAATCTGATCGCCGCTCTTCTGGTGACGCTCGCCGTGGTCGCGGTCATCATCCTCGCGGTACCCCGCGGCGAGCCCCCCCAGACGGCGCCGATCGACGTCGCCGCGGTTGCGCAATCGATCGAGAGTGCCGAGGGACGCACGGTGCTCGTGCCCGGCGTGCCCGACGCATGGCGCGTCAACCGGGCTTCGATCGAGGGTGACTCCACCGCCGCCTGGACGATCGTCTACGTGCCCGACGAGACCACGGGCTTCCTCCGCTTCGCACAGGGGTTCGACGCCGATCCGGCCTGGACCACGCGGGCGCTCAGCGGCGCCTCGGTCAGCGGCACCGTCATGATCGGCGGCGTCGAGTGGCAGACCTACGACATCCCCGATCCGGTTCGGGCGGGAAACATCTCGGCGGCCCTGAGCACCCAGGCCGGCAGCGACATCGTCCTGATCTACGGCTCCACCGACGACGCCACGCTCGAACTTGCCGCGGCAGCCGTCGCCGACCAGATCATCGCCCTGCGCGAGGAAGCACCCGCCGAGGGCACGCCGTGACCGCACCGACTCCGCTGAAGGCGTGGCAGGAGATGCAGCGCGGCAACGCGCGGTTCGTCGCGGGAAAGCCTCGCCACCCGCGACAGGATGTTGAGCGCCGCGCGGAACTCGCCCTCGGGCAGCGCCCCCGAGCGGCCCTCTTCGGCTGCTCCGACTCGCGGCTCTCGGCCGAGATCATCTTCGACAAGGGCCTCGGCGATCTGTTCGTGGTCCGCAACGCCGGACAGGTCATCTCCGACTCGGTCGTCGGCAGCCTCGAGTACGCCGTCGCCGTGCTGGGAGTGCCGCTCATCATCGTGCTCGGCCATGACGCCTGCGGCGCGGTGGATGCCGCGATCCGCTCCGTCGACGCCGACTCCCCGGCCCTGCCACCCCACATCTGGCGGCAGATCGCCCCCATCGTTCCCGCCGTGCGCCGTGTGCAGCGCGAGACGACGGTGGATGGCACTCTGCCTGACGAGATCGATGCCGACCTCGTCGGCCGGGAGCACCTGCGCGACACTGTCGCCGACCTGCTGCACTCGTCCGAGCTGATCAGCGAGGCCGTCGCCGACGGCACGCTCGCGATCGTGGGCGCCAATTACCGGCTGGCCGAAGGCACCGCCGTGGCCGACATCATCCTGGGCGTTGTGGCCGACGACGCCTGAGCAGACACTTTCCGATCTCTGGAGGAACGACGACGTGACCGACATCGAGTACCGCATCGAACACGACACCATGGGTGAAGTGCTCGTGCCACGGGATGCGCTGTACGCCGCGCAGACCCAGCGGGCGGTGGAGAACTTCCCGATCTCGGGCGATGTGCTCGACCCGGCGCAGATCGTCGCCCTCGCGCGCCTCAAGAAGGCCGCGGCCGTGGCGAACAAGGAGCTCGGCACGCTCACGCCGCCGATTGCCGATGCGATCGCCCGCGCAGCAGACCGCATCATCGCGGGCGAATATGCGGACCAGTTCCCGATCGACGTCTACCAGACCGGCAGCGGCACATCTTCGAACATGAACATGAACGAGGTGCTCGCGACGCTCGCCTCGCGCGACCTCGGATCGCTCGTGCACCCGAACGATCACGTGAACGCGTCGCAGTCCTCCAACGACGTCTTCCCGACCTCCGTGCACATCGCCGTCACGCAGGAGCTCATCGACGACCTGATCCCCGCGCTCGATCACCTCGCCGTCGCCTTCGAGCGCAAGGCCGACGTGTGGAAGAACGTCGTGAAGTCGGGACGCACCCACCTCATGGATGCCACTCCGGTCACCCTCGGCCAGGAGTTCGGCGGCTACGCCCGTCAGATGCGCCTGGGCGTCGAGCGCGTGCAGGCGGCGCTGCCTCGCGTCGCCGAGGTTCCCCTCGGCGGCACCGCGGTGGGCACCGGCATCAACACTCCGCTCGGCTTTCCGCAGAAGGTGATCGAGTTGATCGTCTCGGACACCGAGCTGCCCATCACCGAGGCGAAGGATCACTTCGAGGCCCAGGCCAACCGCGACGGCCTGGTCGAGGCATCCGGCGCCCTTCGCACGATCGCCGTCTCGCTCACCAAGATCAACAACGACCTGCGCTGGATGGGCTCCGGTCCCAACACCGGCCTCGGCGAGATCCACATCCCCGACCTGCAGCCCGGCTCGTCGATCATGCCCGGCAAGGTCAACCCGGTCGTACCCGAGGCCACATTGATGGTCTGCGCACGGGTCATCGGCAACGACGCGACCGTCGCGTGGGCCGGCGCGTCCGGCTCGTTCGAGCTCAACGTGGCGATTCCGGTCATGGGCACCGCGATTCTCGAGTCGATCCGCCTCCTGGCGAACACGATGCGCATCCTCGCCGACAAGACGATCGACGGACTCGAGGCCAACGTCGAGCGCGCAGCCGCCTACGCCGGCATGTCGCCGTCGATCGTCACCCCGCTGAACAAGCTCATCGGCTACGAAGCGGCCGCCAAGATCGCCAAGCACTCCGTCGCCAAGGGCATCACCGTCCGCGAAGCGGTGATCGACCTCGGCTACGTGGAGCGCGGTGACATCACCCTCGCGCAGCTGGACGAGAAGCTCGACCTGCTGTCGATGACGCACCCGGGCTGACAGGCCCGGGAGTCCGCGGATGTCGCTCCGGCGCGATAATCGGGAGGTGACCCGACCGTCCCGCCCGCTCTCGGCGCGCGCCCGTATCCTCGGCGCGATCCTCACCGTGACGTGCATCGGGCTGGCGATCGTGGGCAGTGTGACCTTCCTGGTTCAGCGCGAGCGCGTGCTCACCGGAGTCAACGACCGTCTGCTCGCGCAGGTCGAACGGCTGATCACGGTTGCCGGCGCGGACGACGGAGCGGCGGACGGCGCGGGCTCGGGCGCCACGACAGCGAGCGAGGATCTGCGCATCGACGACTTCGCGTCAGTCGAGGACTACCTGTACAGCGCGGTCGCGCGCCTCGTCCCGGCGCGCAACGAGGCGGCCGTGGCGATCATCGACGGCCGGGCCCGCTACCAGCCGGCCACGCTGTCGGACTTCGACATCTCCGGCAACCAGCAGCTCATCGACCGGGCGATCGCCGACACCGCCGACGGCCAGACCAAGATCGGCACGGCGGTGACCGATCAGGGTTCGCTGAAGTACATCGCGATCCCGGTGTCGATGCCGGGCGATCCGCAGACCGGGATCTACGTGCGCGCGATCGACCTCGGCGCCGAGCTCGCCCCGGTGACGGCCGCGATGGCGACGTACTCGATTGCGGCGATCGTGATGCTGGGCGCGATCGGATTCGTCGGCTGGTTCGTCGCCGGCCGCCTGCTCTCGCCGCTGCGCGACCTGCGCGCCGCCGCGGACGCCATCACGCTCGATGACATGTCATCGCGCCTCTCGCCGCAGGGCAACGACGATATCTCAGATCTGACACGCACGGTCAACTCCATGCTCGATCGTCTCGAGGGCTCTGTCGACGTGCAGCGACAGCTGCTGGACGATGTGCGCCATGAGCTCAAGACCCCGATCACGATCGTGCGTGGGCACCTCGAGCTGATGGACCCGGCCGACCCGCACGATGTCGCGACCACGCGCGAGATCGGCATGGCCGAGCTGGACCGATTGACCCGGCTCGTGGACGACATCGACCTGCTCGCGACGGTGGAAGGAGACGGCTTCACGATGACCGACGTCGACCTCGCCGCGCTCACCGCCCGCATCGGCGAGCTCGTCGCGGTGATCCCCGGCCACGTGTGGAGTGTCGAATCGTTCGCCGAAGGCCGCATCGAGGGCGATCCGGACCGGCTGCTGCAGGCCTGGCTGCAGCTGGCCGACAACGCCGCGAAGTACACACCGGAGGGCGGTCCCATTCAGCTGGGCAGCCGGCTGGACGCATCGGGGGCACAGCTGTGGGTCGCCGACCATGGCCCCGGCATCCCGCCCGCCTCCCGACATCGCATCTTCCGTCGCTTCGACCGCGCCCACCTCAAGCGATCGGTGGGCGGGTCGGGGCTGGGCCTGGCGATCGTCGACGCGATCGCCAAGGGCCACGGCGGCCAGTGCGTCGTGACGGACACCTCCGGCGGCGGCGCGACGTTCACGATCCACCTGCCACCGCCGACCGCGGTGCTGCCCGCTCCGGTCCGCGCGGGCGACGTCGTCCTCCAGCGAGAGGCCGCCGGATGACGACGATCCTGCTCGTCGAAGACGAACCGCGGATCGCCGCGTTCGTCAGCCGGGGTCTCGAATCCGCCGGATACACCACCGTCATCGTCGACGACGGTGCTGAGGGCCTGCTGCGCGCCCTCGCAGGCGACATCGATCTGGTGCTGCTCGACGTCGGTCTGCCCACGCTCGACGGCTTCGACGTGCTCCGCCAGCTCCGGGCGCACGGTTCGTCGGTGCCCGTGATCATGCTGACCGCGCGCTCGAGTACCCGAGATACCGTCGAGGGGCTGGATGCGGGAGCCAACGACTACGTGGCGAAGCCGTTCACGTTCGAAGAGCTGCTGGCCAGGGTGCGCTCCCGCCTTCGCGAGAGCGCTACGGCCGCCGGGGTCTCGGTCGCGCACGGCGACGTCGTGCTCGACGTCCTGGGCCGACGCGCGACAGTGGACGGGCGCGAGGTTGAGCTGTCCGCGCGCGAGTTCGCGCTCGCGGAGCAGTTCCTGCGCAACCCCGGCCGCGTGCTCAGCCGTGAGCAGCTGCTCAGCCGCGTCTGGGGCATGGATTTCGACCCGGGTTCGAACGTCGTCGATGTGTACGTCCGGTATCTGCGCGGCAAGCTCGGCGTGCACCACATCATCACCGTCCGCGGCGCAGGCTACCGGTGGGAGTGACGGCGCCGGCGTGACCTCAGGAAGAAGCCCCCGGCGTGGGGGAACACCGGGGGCTGGGAGAGGCCGGACTTCGGGGTTGCCGGCCAAGGCAATCGCGTCAGCCTGGGGGGACTCGCGATTGCTCTCTCTTCGTACCGGACGACGAACCAGATAGGTCGCGTCCGGACGTTGTGCCCGTCTCAGCGGGAAGCGGTGGGGCGATGCGGTTACCCGCCGCGGATTCGTCTGAGCCCAGGTGCGATTCAGGGGCATCTTTCGCACCCTTCTCAGCGACGTTGGCTTCAAGTCGGGTGATCCAGGCGTCGACGCGCGCGGGCTGCCACCCTTGCTGCTGCGCCCAGGCATACGCGGCATCCAGCGAACCCGACTCCTCGATCTGGGCGATGAGCTGGTCTTCGGACGCAGCTGAGGGCTCACCGACGGAGGGATGCGCACCCAGAGACGAGGCGATGTCTTCCGGCGCCGGTGCCGGAACCGTCTCGGGCAGGTCAGCGTAGGTCCGCGCGGCGGGTCCTACAGCAGATGTCGGGGGGCTCGGCACGACCGATGGCGTCGCCGCGGCGGCCGGAACGATCACCGATCGGGCACCCGCGGGAGCCCCGGCGGAATCGGCCAGCGCGACCGAGGTCGTCATTGCGACGGCGCAGACGACGGCGACGCTCGCCGCGAAAGTGGCCACGCCACCGATCGCGAGACGCGTTCGACCCTCCACGCAGTTCCTCCGTTTCCGGGCACAGAAAAAGCACCTCGACCATGGTGACAGAACAGCATGGTGCAGAAGCGGAGATTCGCATGAGACTCTTCTCATACGGGTGGGCCCGGATGCGGCATCCCGGCCCACCTGTATGAGATCACGTGGATTGGTCGCTCAGGCGAGCTCGCCCGCCTCGAGCAGATCGGTCACGAGCGCCGCGATCGCGGACCGCTCCGAGCGCACGAGCGTCACGTGTCCGAAGAGGTTGTGGCCCTTGAGCGTCTCGATCACGGATGCGACGCCGTCGTGCCGGCCGACCCGCAGGTTGTCCCGCTGGCCGACATCGTGGGTCAGGACCACCCTCGAGTTCTGGCCGATGCGGCTCAGCACGGTCAGCAGCACGTTGCGCTCGAGCGACTGGGCCTCGTCGACGATCACGAACGCGTCGTGCAGCGAGCGACCGCGGATGTGGGTGAGCGGCATCACTTCGAGCAGCCCGCGGGCGATGACCTCTTCGACCACGTTGCCGGTGACAACCGAGCCCAGAGTGTCGAACACCGCCTGGCCCCACGGGTTCATCTTCTCGCCCTGATCGCCGGGCAGGTAGCCGAGCTCCTGGCCGCCGACCGCGTACAGCGGGCGGAACACGATCACCTTGCGCTGCTGCTGCCTCTCGAGCACGGATTCAAGACCCGCGCACAGAGCCAGCGCGGACTTCCCCGTTCCCGCGCGGCCGCCGAGCGACACGATCCCGACTTCGGGATCCAGCAGCAGATCGATCGCGATCCGCTGCTCCGCGGAACGGCCGTGCAGCCCGAAGACCTCGCGGTCGCCGCGCACCAGCCGGTACTCGCCGTCGCCGGTGACCCGGCCCAGGGCCGAACCACGCTCCGAGTGGACGATCAGGCCGGTGTTCACCGGGAGTCCTCGCGCCTCCTCGCCCGTGGCGATCTCGGTCTCGTAGAGGTCGCTGATGTCGTCGCCGGAGACGTTGACGGTCGCGATGCCCGTCCAGCCGGAGTCGACGGCCTGTTCGGCGAGGTACTCCTCGGCGGTGATACCGAGGGATGCCGCCTTCACGCGCATCGGGAGGTCCTTGGAGACGACTCTGACTTCCTGACCGTCCTGCGTGAGGTGCATCGCGACGGCGAGGATGCGGCTGTCGTTGTCGCCCAGGCGCAGGCCCGAAGGCAGCACGCCGGAGTCCGTGTTGTTGAGTTCGACGCGCAGAGTGCCGCCCTCACCGACCGGAACCGGGAAGTCGAGCCTGCCATGCTCTATGCGCAGTTCATCGAGATGACGAAGTGCCTGCCGGGCGAAGTAGCCGATCTCGGGATCGTGGCGTTTGCCCTCGAGCTCGGTGATCACCACGACGGGGATCACGACGTTGTGCTCGGCGAAGCGGAAGAACGCCCGCGGATCGCTCAGCAGCACGGAGGTGTCGAGGACGTAGGTGCACAGTTCTTGAGACTGCTCGCCGACCTCGTCGAAGTCCTGATGGTGCTGCTGCTGTGGTGCTCGTGTGGTCACAACCCACTCCCGACCCGGGTGCCAACACCCGGCAGTCACGAGTCGACCGGTGGTCACGAGTCGCGATCCAGAAGGCCGACCCGACCGGGCGCCTTGCCCGATGTCTAGACGGTACGACCGGCGCACGTCGGTCACGTTACCGACACGCTGGGGGATGTTACGGGCGGGTGAATTCCCGGAATCCGGCGGAGGTCACCGCACCCGCGCGGACGAGAACGCGGCCAGCGCATCGCCGAACAGGCGCAGCGTGTCGGGGCTCGTTCCGACATGCGGGGCAACGCGTACGAGCCCGGCTCGCACGGTGACGGTGATCCCGTGGTTGGCCAGGGAAGCCGCAAGGGCGCCGGCATCCTGCGCAGCGGGCGCCAGAGTGACGATCCCCGCCCGCTGCCGCGGGTCGCGCGGGGTGAGCACCGGCACGTCGTAGCGGTCCGCGAAGGACATCACGTCGTGCGATCGCTGCGACAACTCGGCGTCGATGCGCTCTACCCCGACATCGCGCACGTCGCGCAGGGCGGTCGCCAGCCGCGCGACGGCGAGGTGGTCCGGTCGGCTGACCGAGAAGGCCTGCGCGGATGCCGCCGGCTGGGGCACGACATCGATCGGGAGGTCGCCGTCGGTACCTGCCCAGCCGGAGAGCACCGGCGCCAGGCGCTCCAGTGCGCGCTCACCGAACCACGCGAAACCCGTCCCCCGGCCAGCGCGGAGCCACTTGTAGCCGTTCGCGCAGACGACGTCGGCCGCCGCGTAGTCGGCACCGACGGCACCGAATCCCTGCATCGCGTCGACGATGAGCAGTCTGTCGCCGATGACGTCACGCAGGGCGGTCAGATCGGCGCGATAGCCCGTACGGAAGTCGACGAGGCTGACAGCGAGTGCGCGCGTGTCGTCGTCGATCGCTTCACGCACGACCTCAGGAGTGACGAAACCGTCTTCCGGCTCGAGCCACTGCAGGTCGATGGAGCCGAGAGCGTCCGCCGCGCGCGTGGCCGTGACCGTCAGACTCGGAAACTCTGCACGGGAGAGCATCAGCCCGCCGGCGAGACCGTACATGGCCTGCATGAGGCCATAGCTGGTGGAAGGCTGCAGCACGACTTCGTCGGCTTCTGCACCCAGCAACTCGGCCACGAGCTGTCGAGACTCGAGCACATGCTCGGCCACGAGGTCGATGCCGGTGCGCCGCCCCGAACCGAGAAGCTCGGCATCCGCATGCACTTCGCTGCGCACCGAGGGTGACAGGGGTCCGAACGCAGCCCAATCCAGGTATCCCGGCTCGCCGTCGAAGGATGCCAGAAATGTGTCCAGGTCCATCACCGTCACATTCTGGCACGGCCTCGGGCAGAGGGGGCGGGCGATGCGGATGCGGGCATCTTGGGTCTCGTCTTGCCCTCAGCTGCCGTAGCGCCGGTCGCGCGTCGTGTAGTCGCGGATCGCCCGAAGGAAGTCAACCTCGCGCAGGTCGGGTCCGAGCGCCTCGACGAAGTAAAATTCGCTGTGCGCGGACTGCCACAGCAGGAAGTCGCTCAGTCGCTGCTCCCCCGAGGTGCGGATCACCAGGTCGGGATCGGGCTGCCCGCCCGTGTAAAGGTGCTCGCCGATCTGCTCGGGTGTGAGGCTCGCGGCAAGCTCTTCCAGTGAGCCGCCCTCCTCGTCGTGCTTGGCGATGATGCTGCGCACGGCATCGACGATCTCGCCGCGACCGCCATAGCCGACCGCGAGGTTCACATGCAGACCCCGGTGATCCTGCGTCCGGCGCTCCGCGTCGGCGAGCACGCGGGCGAGGTCGGAAGGCAGAAGGTGGGCGCGACCCATGTGGTGTACCCGCCAATCGCGCTCGTGTGAGAGCTCGTCGGCGAGTTCAGCGATGATGTCGATGAGATCGGCGAGCTCCTGCGAGTCGCGCTTGCGGAGATTGTCGTTCGAGAGCAGATAGAGAGAGACGACCTTCACGCCGACGTCGTCGCACCACTCGAGGAACTCGCGCATCTTCGCCGCGCCTGCGCGGTGACCGTGCGCTGCGGAATCGTAGCCGAGCTGGCGCGCCCATCGCCGGTTGCCGTCGATCATCATTGCGACATGGCGCGGCACCGCGGCGGGCTCGATCTGACGGCGAAGGCGATTGATATACAGCCGATAGAGAGGCCCTCTGCCCTCGCTCGACGCAGTCACACGCCTACGCTACCGCCGGGTCCGCCGCGCGCGTGCCCCGGGCGGCATACTGCGATGCGTAAGCTCGTGGCGTGGCCGGCAGCACGGGATCAGACGAGTTCGCGGACGGCAGCGCCGAAATGCCGCAGCTTCCGCTCCTGGACGCTGCGGAACTCGACGCGATGATCGAACTGCGCCCCACATGGCGAGGATGGATCCACGCGGCGACATTCCCGATCGCACTCGCCGCCGGCATCGTCCTGATCGTGCTCGCCCAGGGTACCGCCGCGAAATGGGCGTGCGCCGTATTCATGGCGGCGTCCCTGCTGCTGTTCGGCAATTCGGCGCTGTACCACCGCTTCGACTGGGGTCCGAAGACCCGCGCGGTGCTCAAGCGGATCGACCATGCCAACATCCTGCTGCTGATCGCGGGCACCTACACCCCGATCGCGGTGCTGGCGCTTCCCACTGACAAGGCGATCATCCTGCTCTCGCTCGTCTGGGGCGGCACGATCCTCGGAATCCTCTTCCGCGTGTTCTGGATCGACGCGCCGCGGTGGCTGTACGTCGCGCTGTACCTCGTCCTCGGGTGGGCCGCGGTGATGTACATGATCGACCTTTTCCAGGCGAACACCGCGATGATGATCCTCGTGATCGTCGGCGGCGTGCTCTATACGCTCGGAGCGGTCGTATACGCCCTCAAGCGACCGAACCCTTGGCCGGACCATTTCGGCTTCCACGAGATCTTCCACGTCTGCACGGTCCTGGCCTTCCTCTGCCACTGGACCGCGTGCCTGCTGATCGCACTGAACCCCGCGTTCCACGGCTGACGCGACACGCAACTAGGCACCCTCTTTTCAGCCCGCCATAGCCGTGCGCTGCGAAACGACCGCGCTCATGCCATCAGCACAACGCCCCCGCTCAGGAGAGGCGCTCGATGACCATGGCCATCCCCATGCCGCCGGCCACGCACATCGACTCGACGCCGAATTGCTTGTCGTGCCACTGCAGCGAGTTGATCAGGGTCGTCGTGATCCGCGCCCCGGTCATGCCGAACGGATGCCCGACGGCGATTGCACCGCCGTTGACGTTGAGTTTGTCGATCGGGATGCCGAGGCGCTGAGCTGAACCGAGAGCCTGCACGGCGAATGCCTCATTGATCTCGAACAGGTCGATGTCCTCGAGCGACAATCCCGCATTGCGCAGCGCGGCGGGGATCGCCTCAACTGGTGCCAACCCCATGATCTCCGGCGACATAGCGGTCACTGACGTGGATACGATCCGCGCGAGGGGAGTCAGGCCGAGCTCCTTCGCCTTGACATCGCTCATCACGACCAGTGCCGCTGCCCCGTCGTTGAGCGCACAGGCGTTTGCCGCCGTCACGGTGCCATCGGGACGGAACACCGGCTGCAGTTGGCTGACGCCTTCCATGGTGACACCGGGCCGGGGTCCATCGTCCTGGGAGACGACCGTGCCATCGGGGAGAGTCGTCGGAGTGATTTCGCGAGCCCAGAAACCGGAGGCGATCTGCGCTTCTGCGAGGTTCTGACTGCGGACCGCGAAGACGTCCTGCTCTTCGCGGGACATCCCCAGCAGTTGCTGCACATTCTCGGCCGTCTGTCCCATGGCGATGTACGCATCGGGAAGCTCGCCATCCTCGCGCGGGTCCCGCCACATCGCGGCTCCCGCCGCGCTGCGAGCCTGGGTGCGCGATTGGGCTTTGGCGAATATCGGATTGGCGAGGTCCTGCCCCGGAATGAAGTCGGATGTTCCTTTGAAGAACCGGCTCACCGTCTCTACGCCTGCGGAAACGTAGGCGTCGCCCTCACCCGCGCGGATGGCGTGGAAGGCCATTCGCGTGGTCTGAAGAGACGAAGCGCAGTACCGCGTCACCGTGGTTCCGGGAAGGTGATCGTAGCCGAGCATCACGGCCACAGTTCGCCCGAGGTTCGATCCCTGCTCCCCACCGGGCAAACCGCACCCGAGCATCAGATCCGTGATGTCCGTCGGGTCCAACTCCGGGACCTTGTCCAACGCGGCGCGAACCATCTGGGTTGCGAGGTCATCGGGACGCATCTCCTTAAGAGACCCCTTGTTGGCGCGTCCGATGGGTGAACGGGCTGTCGAAACGATTACTGCCTCGGGCATTTCTCACACCTGAT
>NZ_WOYP01000014.1 GCF_011620715.1 Microbacterium sp.
CCTCTGCGTCTTCGGCCCGTGTGCACTCAACCGTAGAAGAGCCGCTCGAACACCCGTCGCGCCCGTCGTGTGGTGCCCAGATAGTCCTCCTCGACCTGCGTCGCCGATCGCGGCGGGTAGCCGAGCAGCCGCCCGATGCCGTCGAGCTTCTTGCGGTCGGTCGGGAGCACGTCGCTCGTCTGCCCGGAAAGGAGCGTATTGGCCGAACGCAGGCGGCTCGCCAGGCGCCAGGCCTCGGCGAGCCGGTCTGCCGAGGAATCGGCGATGACCCCGGCGGACTGAGCCGCCCGCAGCGCGGCCATCGTCGATGTGGTCCGCATGCCCGCGATGCGGTGGGCGTGCTCGAGCTGCATCAGCTGCACGAGCCACTCGACGTCGCTGAGCGAGCCGGGGCCGAGCTTGAGGTGACGCGCGGGATCGGCGCCCTGCGGCAGTCGCTCGTTCTCGACGCGCGCCTTGATCCGCTTGATCTCGCGCAGTCCCTGCGGGTCGACGGACGCCGGATACCGCACCTGGTCGGCCATTTCGGTGAATGCGCGGATGAGCTTCACGCTGCCCGCGACGCCGCGGGCGCGCAGGAGCGCCTGTGCCTCCCACGACAACGACCATCGGCGGTAGTACTCGCCATAGGCGGCCAGCGAACGCGCGACGGGGCCGTTGCGCCCTTCGGGTCGCAGGCCCGCGTCCAGATCCAGCGGCACGCGATGATCCTCGGAGTGCTTTCGCAGCCCGGCCACCAGCTGCAGCGAGAGTTCGTGCGCGCGCTGGGCGTCCACCCCGTTGGGTCGGTAGACGTACATCACGTCGGCATCCGATCCGAAGCCGAGCTCGCCTCCCCCGAAGCGGCCCATCGCGATCACCGAGAAATCCAGTGCGGCATCCTGCGGCGGTACGATCTCGCGTCGCACGGCGCGCAGCGTCGCCTGGATCGTCACTTCGGTGACGGTGGTCAGCGCGGTCGCCATCTCCTCGATCGTCGATGTGCCGAGAATGGCCGACATCGCAATCCGCAGGAGCTCGCGGCGGCGCAGCCCACGCACCGCGCGCATCGCGTCATCGATCGTGACGTGGCGGGATTGGATCGCGCGTGCCTCCTCCTGCAGGGCGACACCGCTGCGCGGCTGCAGGAGGTCGGGATCGTCGAGCCATGCGGCCGATTCCGGGATCCACTCCATGAGCTCGCCGACATACCGCGAGCTGGACAGCACCCGGGTGAGCCTCTCGGCGGCGCCCGATGAGTCCCGCAGCATGCGCAGGAACCACGGCGTGCTGCCGAGCCGCTCGCTGATGCGCCGGAACGCGAGCAGGCCGTAGTCGGGATCGACGCCGTCTGCGAACCAGCTGATCATGACCGGCATGAGGTGGCGCTGGATCGTCGCCCCGCGGCTCAGGCCGCTCGTCAGGGCTGCGATGTGACGCAAAGCACCCACGGGGTCGGTGAAGCCGATCGCCGCGAGCCGGTCGTGCGCCTGCGCGGGTGAGAGCGAGCGCGCCTCCTCGGGAAGGGACGCGACCGCCGACAGGAGCGGACGATAGAACAGACGCACGTGGATGTCGCGCACTTCGCGCTTCACCGTCTCCCACGTCTGCCAGACCTTCTCGCCGGAGTCTGCGATGCCGGACGCGCGCGCGAGCACGCGCAGATCCTCGGGGCGCGAGGGCATGAGGTGGGTGCGGCGCAGGTGCTTCAGCTGCATGCGATGCTCGAGGAGGCGAAGCAGGCGGTAGTCGTGCGAGAAAGTGGCCGCTTCGGCACGGCCGATGTAGCCCTGCTCGACGAGCGCATCCAGCGCCGGCAGCGTGCCGCGCTGGTGGATGCGGTCATCGGTGAGGCCGTGGACGAGCTGGAGCAGCTGCACGGTGAACTCGATGTCGCGGATGCCGCCGGGGCCGAGCTTCAGCTGGTACGGCACTTCGGCTGCGGGGATGTGCTCCGTCACGCGCTCGCGCATGCGCTGCACGCTGTCGACGAAGTTCTCCCGCGCTGCGCTCGTCCAGATCTTGGGCTGGACGGCCCGCACGTATGCCTCGCCGAGTTCGACATCGCCTGCGATCGGCCGCGCTTTCAGGAGCGCCTGGAACTCCCAGCTCTTGGCCCACCGGTCGTAGTAGGACAAGTGCGATTCGAGCGTGCGGACCAGCGCACCCTGCTTGCCCTCGGGCCGCAGATTCGCGTCGACCTCCCACAGCGGCGGCTCGATCTCCGCGCCGTCGATGCCGCGCATGGTCTGCACGGCGAGGCGTGTCGCGATGTCGACGATCCGGCTCTCGCCGACGGTCTCGATCAGCGGATCGTCGGCGCCCGCCACGAAGATCACATCGACGTCGCTGACGTAGTTCAGCTCGCGCGCACCCGTCTTTCCCATTCCGATGACGGCCAGCCGGGTTCCGGCGACCTGGTCCCGAGGAAAGAGCCCTGCACCCGACCCCCCCGCCGATATGCGGGTGCGTGCAACGCACAGCGAGGCCTCCAGGGCAGCACCGGCCGCGTCTGCGAGCCGCGCTGCGACGAGCGCAACCTCGTCCAACGGAGAAGCGCTCATCAGGTCGTACGCGGCAATCGCCGCGAGCAGCTGCCGGTAACGCACACGCAGGGCGACCCAGGACGAGTCGCCCGCGTCAGCGGCGAATCCGTCCACCGCGCCGACCGACGCGAGCAGGGCATCGCGCAGTTCGTCCGCCGACGGCACCGAAGCCCCTGCCCCGACGAGATGAGCGAGCTCTCCGGGATGCCGGAGGTAGAAGTCGGCGAAACCCGCCGAAATCCCCAGCAGCGCCCAGAGGGCGCGCCATCCCGAATCGTCGGCGTGAAGGGCGCGAACGGAGACCGCATCCCGGCGAGCGATGCGAGTGACGGCCGCCAGCGCCGCATCCGGGTCCGCCGCACGCGATGCGGGGCCGGTCAGGGCATCGCGCTCCAGACCCAGCAGCCCTTCCAGCTCGATGAGTTCGGCTTCCGCCTCAGCGAGGCGGCTGAACCCGATCCGCGCGAGATGGGTGAGTGACTGCGATCGTTCGCTGGTGGACATCGTCTCGCGGTGCGAGCTCAGAGAATCTCGAGGTTGCTCTTCAGCTCGAAATGAGTCACCTGCGCGCGGTACTCCTGCCACTCCTTGCGCTTGTTGAGCAGCACGTAGTTGAAGACCTGCTCGCCGAGCGTTTCGGCGACCAGCTCGGACTCCTCCATGTACTCCAGCGCGTGATCGAGGCTCGCGGGGAGCGGCGCGTAGCCGAGGGCGCGGCGTTCGGCATCCGTCAGCGACCATACGTTGTCTTCGGCCTCGGGAGGCAGCTCGTAGCCCTCCTCGATGCCCTTCAGACCGGCGGCCAGCATGAGCGCATATGCCAGGTAAGGGTTCGCGGCCGAATCGAGCGCTCTGTACTCCACCCGCGAGGACTGCCCCTTGTTGGGCTTGTACATCGGCACTCGCACGAGAGCGGACCGATTGTTGTGGCCCCAGGTGATGAAGCTCGGCGCTTCGTCGCCTCCCCAGAGTCGCTTGTAGGAGTTGACGAACTGGTTCGTCACGGCCGAGATCTCACCGGCGTGGCGCAGCAGACCGGCGATGAAGTGCCGGCCCGTCCGGGACAGCTGGTACGTGGCGCCTTCCTCGTAGAACGCGTTGACATCGCCCTCGAACAGCGACATGTGCGTGTGCATCCCGCTGCCGGGCTTGCCGCTGAGCGGCTTGGGCATGAACGTCGCGTACACGCCCTGCTCGATCGCGACCTCTTTGATCACGGTGCGGAACGTCATGACGTTGTCGGCGGTGGCCAGCGCGTCCGCATAGCGCAGATCGATCTCGTTCTGGCCGGGGCCGCCCTCGTGGTGGCTGAACTCCACCGAGATCCCGAGGTCTTCGAGCATCCTCACCGAGCGACGGCGGAAGTCGTGCGCGGTGCCCCCGGGAACGTTGTCGAAGTAGCCGGCCGAATCGACTGGCTCGGGGCCCTCGGGTCCGAACGACGAGGACTTCAGGAGGTAGAACTCGATTTCGGGGTGCGTGTAGAACGTGAAGCCGGCATCGGCCGCCTTGGCGAGCGTGCGCTTCAGCACATGACGCGGATCGGCCACGGCGGGCTGCCCGTCCGGGGTGGTGATGTCGCAGAACATGCGCGCGGTCGGGTCGATCTCGCCCCGCCAGGGCAGAATCTGGAACGTGGTCGGGTCGGGGTGGGCGAGCAGGTCGGACTCGTAGGATCGCGTCAGACCCTCGATCGCCGATCCGTCGAAGCCGAGACCTTCGCTGAACGCGCCCTCGACCTCGGCCGGCGCGATCGCCACCGACTTCAGGGTTCCGATGACATCGGTGAACCAGAGCCGAACGAACTTGACGCCCCGCTCCTCGATCGTGCGCAGAACGAAGTCACGCTGCTTGTCCATCGAAATCCCCCTCCGGTCCCGGCCGCTGCGGCCAGGGTTCAGTTCTCGTCGGTTTCGAGCGTGTCAGCGGCCGAGACGGGCGCCGGTCCGTCCTCGCGATGCTCTTCCTCGGCCCACGCACGCGAGCGTTCCTTGATGATCTCGGGAGCGCGTGCGGCCTCTTCGGCCGAGTCGAAGGGTCCGGCGCGATCGACGTGCGCAGACACGAATCCGTGCTCCACCTCACCGGTCGTGAGGTTGTACCAGTACTTTTCGCTGTCGCCGGTCACTTTCCGCTCCTCTCGCGATCCCCGAGCCTGTCGACGGGGCCACTCGCTCGATCCTACTGACCGGCCGCGCGCTCCTGGATAGGCTGAGGCCATGGCATCGGAGAACACACGCGCCGTCGGCGTGGACATCGGCGGCACCGGCATCAAGGCAGCCATCGTCGACCTCGCGACCGGAACGCTGCGCAGCGACCGCGTCAAGGTCGCCACACCGCAGGGGGCCGAGCCGAAGGATGTCCTCGCGGCGGTCCTCCAAGTGCTCGAGAAGCTCGACGTGCTCGAAGATGCGATCCCCCTCGGAGTCGCATTCCCGGCGATCATCAAATCCGGTCGCACGCTGTCGGCCGCGAACGTCTCCAAGAACTGGGTCGGCTTCGAAGCCGAGAAGTTCTTCGAGGATGGGCTCGGACGCGACATCCACTTCGCCAACGACGCCGATGTCGCGGGTGTGGCCGAGATGCGGTACGGTGCGGCGCGAAGTGTCCGGGGTCTGACGATCCTCACGACACTCGGCACCGGCATCGGCACGGCCATGATCTACAACGGCGTGCTCATCCCCAATTCGGAACTCGGCCACCTGCAGCGCGCCGAGCACGCGAGTGATTTCGAGGCTTACGCCGCATACTCGGCGATGGAGCGCGACGCTCTCGACTGGGAGGCGTGGTCGGAACGGCTGCAGCACTACTACAGCCACCTCGAGTTCCTTTTCACCCCTGACCTGTTCATCGTGGGCGGCGGCGTCTCCAAGCACGCCGACTCGTTCCTTCCGCTGCTGAACCTGAACACGCCGATCGTGCCGGCGATCCATCGCAACAACGCCGGGATCATCGGGGCCGCGGCACTCGCACTCGACTGATCACCGAGAGGGCGAATGGGCCGGCCTGTACGCCGGGTTCTGTCCGGGGGCGTGAGCCCCGTGGACGGTCATCTCTCTCGGCGACACGTTGCCGTGCCGCTCCAGCGGCCTACCCGAGGACTCGGCGAGCCGCGTCAGCATCCTCTGTCTGGCCTTGCTCCGGGCGAGGTTTACCTTGCGGGCCGTGTCACCACGACCCCGGTGGTCTCTTACACCGCCGTTTCACCCTTGCCGCGGCCGGAACCGCGGCGGTCTGTTCTCTGTGGCACTGTCTCGCGGATCACTCCGGGTGGGTGTTACCCACCGCCCTGC
>NZ_WOYP01000022.1 GCF_011620715.1 Microbacterium sp.
CTAGGCGCGGCGTCAGACGCCGGCTCAGCCGAATCGGGGCTGCAATGGTCTTGCTGTGAGCGACGCGCGATCCGCCCTCACTGGGGAGGAGGACCGGGTGCGCGGTGTCAGTCGTCGGCGAGTCCGGCATCGAGCCGATCGTCGACGGATGCCGCGGCCTCGGCGCCCTCGAGCGCGGCGCCCTCGATCTCGCTGCCCTCGATCTCGGTGCGCTTGCGCGGTGTGACCGCGCCGCCGACCCTGCGTCCTGCCGAGCCGACCGCCGACACGCCGCGTGTGACGCCTCCGGCGATTGCTCCGCCGGCCCGCCGGATGCCGCGGGTGGCGGCGTGTTCGAGGCGGAGGGTGTCAGGGCGAGGCTCGAGGTCGGCCGGCAGGTCGATCGGCGGCAGTCCGAACGCGCGTCGGGAGCCGACGAGCACCCGGCGACCGAGGATGTGGTTGCCCGCGCCGCCGACTGCCGCGCCGATGCCGAACGGCAGCGCCTTGCCGATGAACGATGCACCGCCGCGACCGGCGAACGACCGGATGAAGCTGTTCTTGAGCCGGTCCACGAGCGGGCCGATCGCCGCGCGGGGGATGCTCTTGGTGACCAGCTCGCCCCAGTAGCGATCGCGCGTCACCCCCTTGCCCGCAGCCTGGCTCGCCAGCTGCGAGACGAGATCGACTCCCTCCTTGCCCAGCATCATCGTGAGCACGAGCGCGCGGGCACGTTCGGGATCGGAGACCGGAATGCCGTGGACCTCGGCGACGGACTGGGCGAACAGCGTGGTGGCCTCGAGGAATCCGACGGTTTCGGCACCGCTGAGCGCGAGCGTCACCCCGGTGCCGATGCCCGGAACGACCGCCGTCGCTCCGACGGATGCACCGCCGGTGGTCACGGCGGCGAGGTAGCGCCGCTCGAGGATGCGCACGATCTCGACGGTGGTGGCGTTCGGGTTGCGCAGGCGAATGCTGCGCAGGTGCGAAACGACGACCGGCCGCTGGATGGCGAGGACCCGATCGAGCATGCGCACGAACATCGGATGCTCGTCCGAACCGGCCGGCGCAAGCCCTCCCGTCCACGGAGCGTCATCGGGGAGGGAGTGGATGCGGTGCACCTTGTCGGCCATAACGGCCCGATCCTATGCGCGCGCACTGAGCGAATGCTGGGCTCTGCGCACCTCTGGCGGTGTGCAGCCGAGCAGAATCAGACGAAGCGGTTCGCCCGCTCGAGGTCTTCGGCGAAGTCGACCTCGACCGCGTACAGATCCGAGATGTCGAGCGGATGCAGCAGCACCGCGTCGTGTTCGATCGCCAGCTCGAGGCCGCGCTCGAAGTAGTCCTGGTCGTCAACGCGCGAAAGCTGGCGGATGAACGCCTTCTTGTCTGCCCTCGAGATGTAGTTGATGCCGACGGCCTCGCCCATCCCGCCCTTCACGGTCTTGGACAGCCGCCGGATGAAACCATCGGCGGTCACGGTGTATTTGACTTCTTCGTCGCTCACCTTGGAGGTGTTGACGGTCACGAACGACTGCTCCCGCTCGATCAGCTCGATCGCCCGGCCCAGCACCATCGGGTCGAACACGACGTCGCCGTTCATCCAGAGCACGCCGCCCTTGCCGCTCTTGGTCAGGGCGCGCAGCAGGCTCTTGGAGGTGTTCGTCTGGTCGTAGCGGTCGTTGTAGACGTAATCGACCTGCGGGAAGGCCTCCACGATCGTCTCGGCCTTGTACCCGACGACCGTGATGATGCGGGCATCCGTGCCGAAAGCGGCACGGATGTTGTCGTGCTGCTGCTGCATGATGCTGCGGCCGTCGCTGAGCTCGGTCAGCGGCTTGGGCAGGCTACGACCCAGCCGCGAGCCCATTCCGGCTGCGAGAATCACGGTCTGAAGGGTCAAAGTCTGCTCCTGAGATGAGTGCTGTCACTGTCGGTTCACCGACTCGACACCCCCTCGTGCCGAATCCAGGGTAGCGATGGCGCCTGTGAAGGGGCATAATGTCGGGCCGTCGTTGCCGATTTGTGACATGACGCGGTCGCTGTCAACCCATGACGAGCATTGCCGGACCCGCGGACAGGCTTGGTAGGTTGTGTCCGTGACAGCCTCGCTGCCCATGCCACAGGACGCACACTCGGATGACCCGGATGGCGACCGTGGCGGTGCGCGCGGTTCGGAAGGCGCGGTGCTGTCCCTGCCTCCCAAGCCGGAGACCCCCGCCGAGCTCGCCGCCCAGCAGAAGCCCAGTGCGAATCCCGCAGTCAAAGCGCCGGTGAAGCGACCGCCCGGCAAGACGCCGCGAAAGGAGGTCGCAGCCGATCCCGGAGCACCTCCGCCCCTGCCTGCCGACCTCGTCATCCCACCGAAACCGCCGTTGCCGCCGATCGAGCAGACGCAGCCCCCCGAACCGGAGCCCGAGCCCGAGCCGGAGCCCGAGCCCGAGCCGGAGCCCGAGCCGGAGCCTGAACCGGAGCCCGAGCCCGAGCCCGAGGTCGCCGAGCTTCCTGCCGAGGTCTCTGAACCGCCGACCGACTTCGCCGAGCCCGAGGTCGCCGAGCTTCCTGCCGAGGTCTCTGAACCGCCGACCGACTTCGCCGAGCCCGAGGTCAAGCGTGACTTCGAACCAGCCGCCGTCGTCGTGCCGGAAACGCCGGCCGCGGCATCCATCGACACCGCCGCCGTCGCGCTGGGCGTCAAGGGCGTGACCAAGTCTTTCGGTGAGACGCGAGCCGTCGACGGCATCGATCTGACCGTCCCCGCCGGCATCTTCTACGGCCTCGTCGGACCGAACGGCGCCGGCAAGACCACAACCCTGTCGATGATCGCCGGTCTGCTTCGGCCCGATCGCGGCTCGATCAGCGTGAACGGCGTGGACGCGGCATCCGACCCGCTCGGCGCGAAGCGGCAGATGGGCGTGCTCCCCGACCGCTTGCGCACCTTCGATCGCCTTACCGGCCGGCAGCTGCTGCATTACTACGGCTTGCTGCGCGGCCTCCCGCCGGCTGTCGTGGAGAGTCGCGCCACCGATCTGGCCCGCGCCTTCGACCTGTCTGACTCGCTCGGCCGAGTCGTCTCGGACTATTCCGCCGGCATGGTGAAGAAGGTCATGCTTGCTGGTGCGCTGATCCACTCGCCGAGGCTTCTCGTGCTCGACGAGCCCTTCGAGTCGGTCGACCCGGTCTCGAGCGCGATCATCCTCGACATCCTCAAGACGTACGTCGCGCACGGCGGCACGGTCATCCTCTCCAGTCACGGCATGGACCTCGTGGAGCGCGTCTGCTCGCGGGTCGCCGTGATCGTCGCCGGCCAGGTGCTGGCCGAGGGCACCATCGACGAGGTGCGCGGCGAGCTCACGCTCGAGCAGCGCTTCATCGAACTCGCGGGCGGGCTGAGCGACGTGGAGGGCCTCGAGTGGCTGCACACGTTCTCCGACTGAGGATCGCCCTGCTGCTGGGTGCTCTCCGCGGCGATGCCGCGCATGTGCGGCGGACGGTGGTGGGCTTGCTCGTACTCGCAGCCGCCACGGCTGTCGCCTGCTGGGCGCTGCTGACACTGCGGGATGCCGCCGCGCCGGTTGTGCTGGCCGTCATCGTGCTCGGCGGCTCCGCCGTGACGCTCGGGTTCGCGCTCGCCCCGCTGATCGCAGGGGCGACTGACCCGCTCGACCCGCGCCGCTTCATGGTCCTCGGTCTTCCGAGCGGACGGCTCGCCGCGGTGCTGGCGGTCGCGGGCTTGCTCAGCGTTCCCACGTTCGCGCTGATCGCGGTCGCCGTGTGCGCGGCGATCGTGTGGGCAGAGCATGGCGTGCCCTGGGCGGCCGGTGCGTTCGGCGTGGTGCTGGGCGTCGCGACCTGCGTGCTGCTCGCACGTGTGTGCATGGCACTCACGGCCCTGTTTCTGCGCGAGCGTCGTTCGCGCGAACTGTCCGGCCTGTTCGCGCTCGGGGTCCTGGTGGTGGTCGTGCCGGTGGGCGTGTTCTTCGCGTCGCTGGAGTGGCGCGGCCGCGTTCCCACCCAGCTCGGCGAGGCGGTCTCGGTGCTGGGGCTGACGCCGCTCGGCGCGGCATGGGCTTTCCCCGGGCGGATCGCCCAGGGCGGCATGGCGTCCGCGGCGCCCGCGCTGCTGGTCGCCCTCGCGACGTTGATCATGCTCGCGCTGCTGTGGGTCGTGCTCGTGCGCCGGATGCTGTCGAGCACCGAGCGGCCGGTCTCGGTGCGCGATCGCGGCGGTCTGGGCTGGTTCGCAGTGGCCCCCGGAACGCCCAGCGGTGCGGTCGCCGCGCGGAGCCTCGTCTACTGGCTCCGCGACAGCCGGTACCTCGTCAACATCGTGGTCATCCCGATCGCGGCGGCGCTGACCACCGTCCCGCTGCTGATCGCCGGCGTGCCCCCCGAGATCGTCGTGCTGGTGCCCGTGCCGATCGTCGCGGTTTTCCTCGGCTGGCTGCCGCACAACGACGTGGCCTACGACTCGACGGCCGTCTGGATGCACATCGCCAGCGGCCTGCGCGGCGTCTCCGATCGCATCGGCCGACTGGTTCCGGTGCTGCTGATCGGCATCCCGCTCCTGGCCGTGCTGATTCCGGTCGCGATCTCGCTGCACGGCCGGTGGTCGCTGCTGCCGGCGATGGTGGGCGCGTGCGCGGCACTGTTCCTTTGCGGTATGGGTCTGTCGAGCATCTCGTCGGTGGTCGCGCCATATGCCGCCTCGCGGCCCGGCGAGAGTCCGTTCCAGCAGCCGCCGCGCACCGGTGCGGGCGCCGCGATCACCCAGGCCACGGTCATGCTGGGCGCCATCGCGTTGAGCGTACCCTCACTGTGGTGGGGATGGCTCGCGCTGAACGGCGACATCGACGCGGCCACCATGGCGCTGTGGGGCGGCCTCGGCATCGGCGTGTCGGTTCTGATCGTCGGAATCGCCATCGGATCGGCGATGTTCGAGCGCCGCGGCGGCCGGCTGATGGAGTTCGCCGAGTCGATCTGAGCCGCGCATTCCGATCGCCCCTGCCCTGATGGCCCGAGCGCGCGATACACTGGCTGACCATGAGCACCCCTCTCGACAGCCCGGATCAGGGTGGCCCAGACAGTGCGACGCTGACCCTCGACCGGGAACTCGAAGAGCTCATCCGGGAAGAGAATCTCGAACCCGGCGACCACGAGCGCTTCTCCCATTACGTGAAGAAGGAGAAGATCCTCGAGTCGGCAATCACGGGCAAGCCCGTGCGCGCGCTCTGCGGCAAGAAGTGGACGCCCGGGCGCGACCCCGAGAAGTTTCCGGTCTGCCCGACATGCAAAGAGATCTACGAGTCGCTCGTCGGCTGAGTGCCTGAGATCACCGCTCGGCGTCGACGTAGACGGTCGGGATCGCCGGATCCGACCGGCTGAGCGCCAGCCCGCGCACCGGCAGCTCCCCGCGAACCCGGGCGTGGTGCTCGCGCGCGGCCTCTACCCCGGCGTGACCCAGGTAGGCGGCATCCGCTTCTCCGCCTGAGACCAGCGGCACCTGCAGCGGCCGCGCGTTCGCGTGCTCTTCAGGTGTGTCGACCTGCTCGAAGCCGTCCGAAACAGTGATCAGCTCGCTCGTGGCCTTGCCGTGCTCGAGCGTGCGGAACGCCGCCTTGCGACCGCCCTTCGAGGCTTTGTCGATCGAGGCCTTCGCAACGCCCACCCACGAGCCGTCAGCCGCCTGTCGGGCGACGAGTTTGTAGACCATGCCCGCCGTGGGGGTTCCCGACCCGGTGACCACGGACGTGCCGACGCCGTAGGAATCGACGGGGGATGCCGCCAGTGCCGCGATCGCGTACTCGTCCAGGTCGCTGGTCACAGTGATCTTCGTCGCGGCAGCGCCGAGCTCATCCAGCTGGGCCCGCACTTCGGCCGCGACGGTCGTCAGGTCGCCAGAGTCGATGCGGACCCCGCCGAGGTCGGTGCCGGCGACCCTGATGGCGAGTTCCACCCCGCGGCGCGTGTCGTAGGTGTCGACGAGCAGGGTGGTCCCGGTTCCGAGCGCCTCGACCTGCGAGCGGAACGCGTCTTCTTCGGTGTCGTGCAGCAGCGTCCACGCGTGCGCCGCCGTTCCCATCGTCGGGATGCCCCAGCGCCGCCCGGCCTCCAGGTTGCTGGTCGCGCCGAAGCCGGTGATGTAGGCGGCACGGGCGGCGGCGACCGCCGATTCCTCGCCAGCGCGCCGCGAACCCATCTCGGCCACCGGGCGCTCGCCCGCCGCGATGCACATCCGAGCGGCTGCGGTCGCGACGGCCGAGTCGTGGTTCAGCACGCTCAGCGCCAGTGTCTCGAGCACGACCGCCTCCGCGAATGTGCCCTCGACCGTGAGGATCGGGGAGCCGGGGAAGTACAGCTCGCCCTCGCGGTACCCCGTGATCGAGCCGCTGAACCGGTAGCCGGCGAGGAAGTCCAGGGTGGCGGCATCCACCACCCGGTCATCGCGCAGGTACTTCAGCTCGTCGTCGCCGAAGCGGAAGTCCGCGATCAAGGAGAGCAGTCGTCCGGTACCGGCCACGACTCCGAAGCGGCGGCCGCCATGGAGGCGCCGTCCGAACAGCTCGAAGACGCACCGCCGGTGCGCGGTACCATCGCGCAGCGCGGCCTCGAGCATGGTCAGCTCGTAGCGGTCGGTGTGCAGGGCGGTGCTGCGCGTGCTCATGTGGTCAGCCTAGGTCGGGCGCGATCGGGACTCGGGCAACCCGCGCGGATGCCCCGGGTAGGCTGGACCATCGTGAATGACGCGCCGATCGGCATCTTCGACTCCGGGGTCGGCGGGCTCACCGTCGCCCGGGCGATCTCGGCGCAGCTGCCGCGCGAATCGCTGCTGTACATCGGCGACACCGCCCGCTCACCTTACGGTCCGAAGCCGATCGCCGATGTACGCCGCTATTCGCTCGAGATCCTCGACACGCTCGTCGGGCAGGGCGTGAAGATGCTCGTGATCGCCTGCAACACCGCATCGGCTGCGATGTTGCGCGATGCGCGCGAGCGCTACGACGTGCCGGTCGTCGAAGTCATCGGCCCCGCCGTGCGCACTGCGATCTCGACCACCCGCAACGGCCGGATCGGCGTGATCGGCACCGCCGGCACGATCGGCTCGGGCGCCTACCAGGACCTGCTCGAGGTCAACGCGAAGCTCACCGTCTTCGCTGAGGCGTGCCCGCGGTTCGTCGAGTTCGTCGAGGCGGGCGTCACCGACTCGCCCGAGGTGCTCGCCGTCGCCGAGGAGTACCTCTCGCCGCTGCGTCACGCCGGTGTCGACACGCTTGTGCTCGGCTGCACGCACTACCCGTTCCTCGAGGGCGCGATCAGCTATGTCATGGGTTCCCAGGTGTCGCTCGTCTCGAGCGACACCGAGACCGCGAAGGACGTATACCGCCAGCTGGTGAGCCGCGACCTCCTCGCCGGGCCGGATGCCGCACCACGCCATGTCTACGAGGCCACCGGTGCGTCCGCCGACGATTTCCTCCGCCTCGCCCACCGCCTGATGGGCCGGGAGGTCACCGAAGTCCAGCTCGTTCAGACCGGCGCGATCGACCTCCCCACGCCTCGCTGAGGCACCCGTCCCATCCCGAGGAGCCCCATGACAGACATCACCCCCGCCACCGTCCGCAAGGACGGCCGCTCGGCCGACCAGATACGCCCCATCACGATCGAGCGCGGCTGGAGCAGCCACGCCGAGGGCTCGGCGCTCATCTCGTTCGGCGACACGAAGGTGCTGTGCACCGCGTCGTTCACGAACGGCGTACCGCGCTGGCTGGCCGGCAAAGGAAAGGGCTGGGTCACGGCGGAGTACGCGATGCTGCCCCGGGCGACGAACAGCCGAAACGACAGGGAGAGCGTCAAGGGCAGGATCGGAGGTCGCACGCACGAGATCTCCCGGCTCATCGGTCGCGCGCTGCGTGCGGTCGTCGATACCAAGGCGCTGGGCGAGAATACGATCGTGATCGACTGCGACGTGCTGCAGGCAGATGGCGGCACGCGCACCGCCGCGATCACCGGCGCTTATGTCGCCCTCGCGGATGCGATCGAGTGGGGTCGCGCCAAGAAGTTCATCGCGCAGCGGTCCACTCCGCTGATCGACTCGGTCTCGGCGGTGTCGGTGGGCATCATCGACGGCGAGCCGATGCTCGATCTCGCTTACGTAGAGGACGTGCGCGCCGAGACCGACATGAACGTCGTCGTCACCGGGCGCGGCCTGTTCGTCGAGGTGCAGGGCACCGCCGAGGGCGCCCCGTTCGACAAGCGCGAGCTCGATGCGCTGCTCGAGCTCGGTGTCGGCGGATGCGCGGACCTTCGCGACCTGCAGGCCGTTGCGCTCGCGGGGCAGTAGCGGATGCCGCATTCCTCGTCATTCGTCGGCCATCGACGCGTCGTCTTGGCAACCCATAACGCGCACAAGGTCGAGGAGTTCCAGGCCATCGTCGCCGCCACCCGGCCCGACCTCGAGGTGATCGGCTACGACGGACCCGAGCCCGTCGAAGACGGCGTGACCTTCGCCGAGAACGCGCTCATCAAGGCCCGCGCCGCCGCTGCGCACACCGGACTGCCGGCGCTTGCCGACGACTCCGGCATCTGCGTCGACGTGCTGGGCGGGTCGCCGGGCGTGTTCTCCGCGTACTGGGCAGGACATGCGAAGGATGCCGCCGCCAATCTGACGCTGCTGCTCGATCAGCTCGCCGATGTCGCTGATCCTCACCGCACGGCGTCTTTCGTCTCCACGATCGCGCTCGTCGTGCCGGATACCGCGTCCGAGCATGTCGTGGAGGGTCGCTGGCACGGTCGGCTCGCCGCCGCGGCATCGGGCGGGGGCGGGTTCGGCTACGATCCGATCTTCATCCCGGACGGTCAGCCCGACGGCGCGGAGCGCACCGTCGGGGAGTGGTCGGCCGAGGAGAAGAACGCAGCGTCGCACCGCTCGCGCGCCTTCGCGGCGCTGACTCCACTGCTCGCGCTGATCTGACCGGTGAGAACGTCTCACGGGCCTCGAGCAGCCGTGAAGAGGCGCGTCGAGACACCTGACTAGCCGAAACCGCGCGCCTGGCCGCGGGCGGTCGTAGCCTGAAGACATGCACGACCACCCGCCCGGCATCCGCGGCACCGGCAATCGCCGGCTGCTGGGGATCTCGCTCGCGATCACGTCCGTCGTGATGATCGTGCAGATCGTCGGGGCGGTCCTGTCAGGATCGCTCGCGCTGCTGGCCGACGCGGCCCACATGTTCACGGATGCCGCCGCCCTGGTCATCGCGCTGGTGGCGAGCATCGTCGCGGCACGCCCGGCGAACGACCGTCGCACCTTCGGATTCCAGCGCGCCGAGGTGTTCGGCGCCGCCGTGAACGGCGTGATCCTCGTCGCACTGTCGATCTGGGTCGCGATCGAGGGCATCCAGCGGCTTCTCGTTCCGGGCGAGGTCGAGGTCGCAGGCGGGCTCATGCTGGTCGTCGCGATCGTCGGACTCGTCGCCAATGCAGTGGCGATGTGGCTGCTGAGCGCGGCGCAGCGCACCAGCATCAACGTGCGCGGAGCCTACCTCGAGGTGATGGGCGACCTCATCGGCTCGGCCGCCGTCATCGTCGCGGCGATCATCATCATCACGACCGGCTGGGTGCAGGCCGACGCGATCGCCTCGCTGCTGATCGCCGCCATGATCATCCCGCGCGCGATCACCCTGCTGCGCGAGGTGGTCTCGGTGCTCAGCGAGTCCACGCCCACGGGCATGCACGTGACCGAGATCCGCGACCACATCCTCGCGACGCCCGGGGTCGTCGACTGCCACGACGTGCACGTGTGGCAGCTCACCCGCGGCGCGCCGGTCTTCACCGCCCACGTCGTCGTCGACGACACGACGCTGGCCGACGGCGGGGCGGGGCCGATCCTGCAGCGGCTGCAGTCGTGCCTCAGCGAGCACTTCGACGTCGAGCACTCGACGTTCCAGCTCGAGCCCGCCGGGCACGTCGAGAACGACGCGCACGCCTGAGCTCCGGCATCCGTCGAGAAGGATCAGGACTCGCGCGCCACATCGGCGGGGGACTTGTCCGGCCGCAGGCCCCGCCAACGCGAATGTCGCAGGATGCCGCCCGGAGTGAACTCGCCGAACTGGACCTCGCCGACCATCTCGGGGCGCAGCCACTGCACCCCCTGGGCGTCGAGCGCCGGCACCGACAGCAGCGGGTTCTGGTCGGTGTGCAGCGGTTCGAGCGTGCGCACCAGCGTGCGCAGGGCCACGTCGCTGAACCCGGTGCCGACCCGGCCCGCGTACTCGAGTCCGCCGGGGCCGGGGATGCCGAGCAGCAGCGACCCGAACGTCTGGGCGCGTCCGCCCCGGCCGGGCCGGATGCCGGCGAGCACGACCTCCTGGGTGCGGGTGAGCTTGACCTTCAGCCAGGTCTCGGAGCGGTCGCCGCGACGATACGGGGAGGCCGGATCCTTGACCACGACCCCCTCCAGGTCGTACTTCTCGCTGGCAGCCAGGGCACCGTCGACGTCGTCGAAGACGGGCGGCACGACCACGGGGGCGGTAGCGGCAGAGGCGAGCTCCTCGAGGATCTGCCGGCGCTCTCGCAGTGGCCGGCCCGTCACATCGCGCCCGTGCGCTGCGAGCACGTCGAACAGGTAGTACTGCACCGGCGTGCGCGTCGCCTCGCGGGCGATCTCCGCCGGGCGCTGGAGGTTCATCCGCGTCTGCAGCAGCGGAAAGCTCGGCCGTCCGCGCTCGTCGATCGCGACGATCTCGCCGTCCAGGATGGCCGGCTCGGCGCCCAGGCCGACATCGACATCCGTGACGTCCGGGTATGTGGACGTGAAGTCGTTTCCGCTTCGGGCCACCAGGCGCAGCCGGCTGCCGTCCCAGACGCCCACCGCCCGGATGCCGTCCCATTTGGCCTCCGCCCAGACCGGGTCGCCCCACCGGCGTACGGCGAGCTTCGCCCTCTCGGGTGTCGAACTGGTCGAGAGCATCGGCCGCAGGGCGGCGGCGGTCGGCGGCCAGGCAAGGGGCGGATCCGCGGCTGCATCCGCCGGCCCGTCGGCTCGCAAGGCTGCCGTCACCGGCGCGCTGCCGGGCTGCACGCGCCCGTCGATGTCGGTCTTCATCCGGTAGCCGATTTCCGACATCGGGTCGCCGATGGTCTGGACCCGCGCGAGCACCTCCTCGAAGGAGAGCTGGGCGAGATCGGGACGCTCCAACTCGTCCCACGTGCGCGGAGCGGCCACATCGGGGTGAGCTCGGCCGCGCAGCGAGTACGGGGCGATCGTGGTCTTCGCGCCGTTGTTCTGGCTCCAGTCGATCAGCACGCGCCCGCCGCGGATGGCCTTCTTCATGCTGCTGACCACGAGGTCGGGGTGATCGGCCTCGATGGCCTGGGCCAGCTCGTGCGCGATCGCCGAAGCCGCCTCGCTGCTCTGCCCGGCAGGCAGCGCCGCGTACAGCTGCATCCCCTTGCTGCCGCTGGTCACCGGGAACAGATGCAAGCCCATCTGGTCCAGGATCTCGCGGGCCCAGCGCGCGACCTGCGCGCACTCGGCGAGGCCCACACCTGGGCCGGGGTCGAGGTCGAGCACGAGGCGATCGGCATCCCCCCGGGCCCCTTCGGGCGTGAAGCGCCACTGCGGCACGTGCAGCTCGAGGCTTGCGACCTGGGCGAGGTACACCAGCGTCGGCACGTCGTCGATGAGCGGATAGTCCTTCGGACCGCCTGAGTGCGGGATCGGCAGTCGGTGCACCCAGTCGGGTGCACCTCGCTCGAGGTCTTTCGCGAAGAACGACTGCGCGGGATGCTCGTCGGTGCCGACGCCGTCGGGCCAGCGCTTGCGGGTCACCGGGCGACCGGTGACGTGCGGGATCATCGTCGGGCCGATGCGCGTGTAGTAGTCGATCACCTCGCCCTTGGTGGTCCCGGTCTCGGGATAGAGCACCTTGTCGAGGTTCGTGATGCGCAGCCGGCGGCCGCCGATGCTCGCGAACTGCTCGTTCGAAGCCCCTGTGCTCGCTCGACCCGCGGCATCCGCCATGCCTTCATCCTGCCGTCAACGAAACCGGCAGCGCAGCATTCGCCGCCGCACCCACCGGTATGCCACTCCCACGAGCACCACGGCCGTTCCCACGAGCACCGCGACGAGCGGGAGCGTCACGACGAGCATCGTGCAGCCGATCAGCCCCAGAACCTGCAGGGCGCGCGGGTAGCGGCGCGCACGAGGGCCCTGACGCAGGGCCGCCGCATTCGCGATGAAGTAGTAGATCAGCACCCCGAACGACGAGAAGCCGATCGCCGAGCGCAGGTCGACGAACGCGACCGTGACGATGACGATCGCGCCGATCGCGAGTTCGGCACGATGCGGAACGTGCCACCGCGGGTGCACGGCCGAGAGGAACTGCGGCAGGTCGTCTTCGCGCGCCATGGCGAGGGTGGTGCGGCCGATCCCCGCGATGAGGGCGAGAAGGGCGCCGAGGGACGCCGCGGCCGCGCCGACCCGGACGACGGGCTGCGTCCATCCCCACCCCGCGGCGGCCGCCGCGTCCGCGAGTGGTGCGGCTGAGACGGCGGTTGCCGCCGGACCCAGAACGGCGAGCACGGTGACCGCCACGATCGCGTAGACCGCGATCGCCATCGACAGAGCGAGAACGATGGCGCGGGGGATCGTTCGCCGCGGGTCCTTGACCTCCTCGCCCATCGTGGCGATGCGCGCGTAGCCGGCGAAAGCGAAGAACAGCAGGCCGCCCGATTGCAGGATGCCGTACATGCCGCCTTCTGTGAGGCTCGAGGCGCTCCACCCGTCCGGACCAGGCCCGGCTACGGCGCCGGCGGCCACGACAAGGGCAAGCGTCAGCAGCACGAGGACCACGATCACCCGGGTCAGCTGCGCGGTGCGGGTCACCCCGAAGTAGTTGACCGTCACGAGAGCGGCCACCGCGAAGAGCGCGACTGGCCGCTCCCAGCCTGGCGGCGCGGCGTACGCGGCGAATGTGAGCGCCATCGCGGCGCAGCTGGCGAGCTTGCCGATCACGAAGCACCAGCCCGCGACGAAGCCCCACCACGGCCCGAGCTCCGCCCGGCCGTACGCGTAGGTCCCGCCGGAAGTCGGGTGGGCGGCCGCCAGCTGTGCCGACGATGTCGCGTTGCAGAACGCCACGACCGCTGCGATCACGAGTCCGATGAGCAATCCGGTGCCGGCCGCAGCGGCCGCCGGAGCGAAGGCCGAGAACACCCCGGCGCCGATCATGGATCCGAGGCCGATGAAGACGGCGTCGGAGAGGCCGAGGCGCCGCACGAGGGCGGGTGGGGTCGACACACGCCGACTCTACGGCGCGGTGATCGCCGCCGGGAGGATGACAGATGACCGTTCGCACAACGATCCGACTAGCCGCCGCGGCTGTGACAGGTGTTCACTGGTGCGATGAGAGCGATCTGGAAGGGCGCCCTGACGTTCGGCCTCGTCAACGTCCCGGTGAAGGTGTACTCCGCCACCGAGGACCACGATGTTCCGCTGCATCAGGTGCACAACAAGGACGGCGGGCGCATCCGCTACCAGCGGATCTGCGAGATCGACGGCGAGGTCGTGCCGTTCGCCGACATCGACAAGGCGTACGACGACGGTGAGCGCACCGTGGTCCTCACCAAAGCGGACATCGAGTCGCTGCCCGCCGAGAAGAGTCGCGAGATCGATGTCGTTGAGTTCGTGCCGAGCGAGCAGGTCGACCTGCTCACGCTCGACCGTGCCTACTACCTCGAGCCCGACTCCGCATCGCCGAAGGCCTACGTGCTGCTGCGCAAGACGCTCGAGCAGACCGAGCGCACCGCGATCGTGCGGTTCTCGCTGCGCCAGAAGACGCGCTTGGCAGCCCTCCGCGTCCGCGGCGACGTGCTGGTGCTGCAGACGCTGCTCTGGGCCGACGAGGTGCGCGAAGCCGCCTTCCCCGCACTCGATGAGCCGGTGCGCATCTCGGCGAAGGAACTCGAGCTGTCGGCATCCCTCGTCGAGAGCTTCGCCGCGGACTTCGATCCGTCGGAGTTCTCGGACCAGTACCAGGACGAGTTGCGCACACTCATCGAGGCGAAGCTCGAGCAGGGCGATGCGCTCGATACGTCCGAGACCTTCGGCGAGCACCAGGAGGAGGTCAAGGGCGGCGAGGTCATCGACCTGATGGAAGCGCTGCGTGCCAGCGTCGAGCGCAGTCGCGCCGCGCGCTCGCGCGGGCCGGCGGATGCCGCGGCCGATGAAACGGACAACACGGGGTCGAAGGAGCCCGCTGCGAAGAAGGCTCCTGCGAAGAAGGCTCCCGCGAAGAAGTCGAAGGCTTCTTAGCCCTTCGGACCGCTGTCGGGGTGGGCGGGACCGCGCTCGAAGACCTCGGGGTCCAGGACCAGGTGCTGAGCCTCTTCGTCGTCGACTACGACGTCCTCGCCGGCCGCGGCCGCTTTGCTGGCCTTGCGGCGCTCGCTGAAGTAGTGCCAGAGCGTGACGAGCGCTGTGCCGCCGACGGCGATCAGCAGGATGATGTCGATGTATTGGGTCACGAGGTCAGCAACCCACGGGATGAAACCGATGATGTAGCCGAGCATCACGAGCCCGAAGCCCCACATCATGGCGCCGATGAAGTTGTAGAGCGTGTACCTGCGCCACGGCATGTGCCCGACGCCCGCCGCCACCGGCGCGAAGGTGCGCACGATCGGCACGAAACGCGCCAGGATGATCGTGAGGCCGCCGAAGCGCTCGAAGAACGCGTTCGTGCGCTCGACATTCTTGACGCTGAACAGTCCGGATTCCTTGCGTTCGAAGACCGCAGGGCCACCCTTGTGGCCGATGAAGTAGCCGGCCTCACCGCCGAGGAACGCCGACAGGGCGATCAGGAGCCCGACCACCCAGACGTTCACGCCGAAGATGTTGCTGGTGTTGGTCAGCAGTCCCGAGATGACCAGCAGCGTGTCGCCAGGCAGCAGGAAGCCGACGAGCAGGCCGGTCTCGGCGAAGACGATGAAGCAGACCACCAGCAGTGCCCAGGGACCGGCCACGGCGATGATCGTCTCGGGGTCGAGCCACGGGATGAGGGCGATGTTGTGCAAGGTGTTTCCCGTCGGTCGTCACTGTCGGCGGTCGAGTTGCGGATGCAGTGCTGCTATCGGTGAGGGCGGCAGGGGACTCGCGTGCGGAAGGTGGGACTTGAACCCACACGCCCGGAGGCACAGGAACCTAAATCCTGCGTGTCTGCCAGTTTCACCACTCCCGCGGGTGCTGACAGTCTACCGAGGCGACTGTGCGGTCGCGGTGGGGCTGACCCCCGGATTCGCTGTCACCGCTCAGCGATTGCGGTGCACATAGAAGTAGGCGAGTGGCCCGATCCCGTTGATGAGGATCACCGGGATCCACGCCGGCTTCGGCCCTTGCACCTGGGTGGCCGGCCGATGTGCGAGATCCCAGAATGCGAGGAAGGCGAGCGCGAGCTGCACCACACCGAACAGGCCGGCCACGACCTGCCGGCCCGGTGCGATGTCTTTCTTCGAAGCGGTCATGGGGTTCCTTTCGCCCGTCCCACCATCCTGCTCCTCGAGGTGACCAGGCGCACCTGTGGATAACTTCGGAGCCGAACGGCTCTGGCTTGCGAGGATGCACAGATGAGCCTCGCGCACGCGCCAGCCGGAACCGCCGCAGCGGTCGTGGCCGAGCGCGTGCGAGAGCGACTGCGCGCCGAGCGCACCGATCCAGGCCGCGATCCCGAACTCGCGACCCGGATCGCCCGCGCCGAAGTGCGCCGCCACAACGACTTCGCGCTCGCGCGAGGTCTGGCTCCGGTCGATGACGAGGCATCCTGCGTGCGCGAGGTGCTCGCCGCCGTGGCGGGCTATGGTCCCCTCCAGGCCTATCTCGACGACCCGACCGTCGAGGAGCTGTGGATCAACGCCCCCGACCGCATCTTCATCGCCCGCGCCGGTGTCGCCGAGCGCGTCCCGCTCGCGCTGAGCGATGCGGCGGTGCGCGACCTCGTCGAGCGGATGCTGCACGCCACCGGCCGGCGCGTCGACCTGAGCCAGCCGTTCGTGGATGCCTCGATGCCGGACGGCAGCCGTTTGCATGTCGTGATCCCTGACATCACCCGCCGGCACTGGTCGGTCAACATCCGCAAGTTCCTGCCCGCATACCGCGACCTGGGCAGACTCACCGCGACCGGATCGGTCGCGCCGGCGGCAGCTCAGCTGCTGGAGCGGGCGATGACAACCGGGCGCAGCATCCTGGTCTCCGGCGCCACGCACGCCGGAAAGACCACACTGCTCGGAGCGCTGATCGCGGCGTGCCCGCCGGATCACCGCATCGTGACGGTCGAGGAGACTTTCGAGCTCGCCGTCGACGCGCCCGACCTGGTCGCACTGCAGGGTAGGCAGCCGAGCCTCGAGGGCACCGGCGAGGTCACGCTGCGACGACTGGTGAAGGAGGCACTTCGCATGCGCCCCGATCGGCTCATCGTCGGCGAGGTGCGCGACGCCGAGGCGCTCGACCTGCTGCTGGCTCTGAATACCGGCGTGCCCGGAGCGGCGACCATCCACGCGAACTCCGCGCGGGAGGCGCTCGCCAAACTGGCGGCACTGCCCCTTCTGGCCGGTCGCAACATCGACGCGGGGTTCGTGCTGCCGGCCGTCGCGGCATCGGTCGACCTCGTCGCGCACTGCGAGCGCGATGCCACCGGCCGTCGCCGCGTCGTCGAGATCGTCGAGCCGACCGGAGTCGCGGGCTCGGCCGTCGAGGCGCGGACGGTCTACCGGGTGGATGCCGCCGCATGACGTTCGTCTGGGGCGCAATGCTGGCGGCCGGGCTGCTGCTCGTCGTCTCGCCGTGGGTGTGGCCGGCGCGCGGACCGCGCGCGGTCACCGTTCCCGCCGGACGGGTGACCCGACTGCTGGAGTCGGCGGGGCTGACCCGGGTTCCGGCGGCCGGCTTGGTGGCGGCATCCGTCTGCACCGCGGTCTTCCTCGCGGCCGCCGCGTGGCTGCTCACGCAGGTGGTGGCCCTCGCGCTCGTCGCGGCGGTCGTCGGCGCCGTCGCGCCGTTCGCCTGGTTGCTGACACGGCGCTCCCGTCTCGTGAAGTCGCGCCGGGCGCTGTGGCCCGACGTCTGCGACCTGCTGATCGCCTCTGTGCGCGCCGGAATGTCGCTCCCCGATGCGGTCGCGAGTCTCGCTGAGTCCGCACCGGCGCCGCTGCGGCCGCCTTTCGCCGCGTTTGCGCGCGATGTCGCGGCATCCGGCCACTTCGACTCGAGCGCCGAGCGACTGAAGCTCGCGCTCTCCGACCCGGTCGGCGACCGCATCGTCGAGACCCTGCGCATGGCCCGGCAGGTCGGCGGTACCGAGCTCACCCCGGTGCTGCGCGCGTTGGCGGCGTCGGTACGCGCCGACGCCGCCCTGCGCGCCGAGGTGGAGTCGCGGCAGTCATGGATCCGCGGCGCCGCGGTGCTCGGGGTCGCCGCGCCGTGGGTGATCCTCGCCATGCTCGCGATGAGGCCCGAGGGTTCGCGGGCTTACAGCAGCCCGGAGGGCGTCGCGCTGATTCTCGCGGGGGCGGCTGTCTCCTTCGTCGCCTACCGGGTCATGCTGCGCATCGGGCGCCTGCCTGAGCCGCGGAGGTGGTTCGGATGAGCCCGCTCGGCGTCACCGACATCGCGCTCGCCGTCGTGCTGGGGGGAGCGTTCGGTCTCGGCGTCTGCTTCCTGGTGTCGCTCACCCCGCGATGGGGTGCGCCGTCGCTCGCGCGGCGGATCGCCCCGTACATCCGCGATGTCACCGATCCGCGGGGCGTGTCGCTCCGCTCCGACGCGCGCGGCGCCGAACTCACCGCGCTATGGGCGGCCGCGCAGGAGCGCCTCACGCACCTCGCGGGCGGATCAGCGTCGGTCGATCGGCGGCTGCATCAGGCCGGGTGGGCGGCGGATGCTGCCGCCTTCCGTGGCCGGCAGCTCGCCTGGGCGATCGGCGGGCTCGGGATCGGCGGAGCTGCTGTGGTCCTGCTCGTGCTACTCGGCCGCGCATCACCGGCGGCAGCGCTGCTGCCGCCGGTGGCCGGCGTGGTCGCCGCTATCGCCTACGACGCACGGCTATCCCAGGCCGCGCGGGCCCGGGTGGGCCGCATCCAGGAGGAGCTGCCCACCGTTCTGGAGTTCCTGGCGCTCTGCCTGTCGGCAGGAGAGGGCATTCTCGACTCGCTCCGCCGCGTGAGTGCGGTCGGCGCGGGCGAGCTGACCAGCGAGCTGCGGGGCGTGGTTCTCGCCGTCGGCACCGGCTCGTCGCTGTCCGAAGCGCTCGGGCGGCTGTCGAGCCGACTCGAGATCGCAGCGCTTTCGCGCAGCATCGACCAGCTCGTCGCCGCGATCGACCGCGGCGCGCCGCTCGCCCATGTGCTGCACTCGCAGGCCCTCGATGCGCGCGAGGACGCCAAGCGCGGACTCATCGAGCGCGCCGGCCGCAAAGAGATCTACATGCTGCTCCCGCTCGTCTTCCTCATCCTGCCCTTGAGCGTGCTGTTCGCCGTCTTCCCGGGGATCTTCATGCTTCGACTCGGAATCGGCTGACCGCCGGAAGGAGAACCACCATGATCCGCAACGCATTCGCAAGAACCGTAGAGCGGCTGCGCAGCCTGCTGCAGGACGCGTACGAGGACGAACGCGGCGATGTCCCCGGCTGGGTGCTGATCACGCTGATGACAGCCGGCCTCGTCGTCGTGATCTGGGCACTGGCCGGTCCGGCGCTGGCCGACCTGTTCCAGCAGGCCATCGAGCGGGTCTCGGGTCTGTAAGGCGTGCGCGGCATCCGGCCTCGTCCCCAATGGGGCTCCGCCCCACAAGGGGCGGACGATCGCGGATCGAGTCCTGTCGAATTCGTGCTCGTCGGAACCCTTCTGACACTCCTCACGCTCGGCGTGCTGCAGTTCGGACTGACCGTCTACGTGCGCAATGTCGTGCATGACGCCGCCGTGGAGGGCGCGCACCGGGCGGCCCTTGCCGACACGACACTGAGCGAGGGAGCCGAGCGCACCCGCGAGATCGTCACGCGGACCGTCGGCGCCGAGTATGCGGCCGACGTCGAGGCGCGCGAGACGAGCGCGCTCGGCCACCCCGCGGTCGAGATCAGCGTGCGGGCGACCCTGCCGCTGGTCGGCCTGCTCGGGCTGCCGCGTCTGATGGAGGTGACCGCGCATGCACCTGTCGAGTCGCTCGAGTGACCCTGACGACGCCGGGTCGGCGGCGCTCGAGTTCATCCTGATGGGGCTGCTGCTGCTGGTCCCGCTCGTCTACCTCATCGTGTCGCTCGGACTGATCCAGGGTCAGTCACTGGGTGCGCAGGCCGGAGCGAGGCACATCGCGCGGGCGCTGTCCACGGCGGAGAATCCGGATGCCGCACGCCGCAGCGCCGACCTCATCCTGCGCTCGGTCATCGACGAGTACTCCCTGGATGCCGACTCCGTTCACGTGTCGTTCGAGTGCCGCCCGCTCGGCGTTTCATGCCCCGAGGCCGGGTCGACGCTGATGGTGACCATCCAGACGCGCGTCGCGCTGCCGCTCGTACCACCGGTCCTGGGTCTGGAGCGGCTCGCGAGCATCCCGGTCGAAGCATCCGCCGCGCAGAAGGTGTCGCGCTTCTGGGAGTCGGAGTGAGTGCGCGGGGCGCGCTGAAGCGCCTGCGCGATGCTCGGCCCGCCGACGACGAGGGCAGCATCCTGATCCTGACCCTGGGCTATGCGGTTCTCGCGATCGCGGTGATCCTGGTGTGCGTCGACGCGACGAGCCTGTACCTCGCGCAGAAGCGTCTCGACGCCCTGGCGGATGCCGCGGCCCTCGCCGGTGCGGACGGCTTCGTCCTCGTCGCCGAGAGTGGCCAGCCTCGCGCCGAGCTCACCGACGAGGGAGTCCGCGAGCAGGCCGCCGCCCTGGTCCGCGACGTGGGTGTCGACGCCGTGATCGTCGACGCCGGCACTCCCGACGGGGTTTCGGCGCGCGTCACGGTCGCCGATACGTGGCGGCCGCCCGTGATCGCGCTGTTCGTGCCAGACGGCGTCGCACTCGAGGCGACGGCGACCAGTCGCACGGCGCTGCGCTGAGCCGCGTACTACGCTTGCGCGCTCCGCGGTGCGCGACCAGCCGCGACCAGGCCGATGACCGGCACGGCCCAGAGTGCTATCGCGACGATGAGTTCTGCGGTCGAGAGGGCGATAACGGGGATCCCGAGCCCTTGCGTGGCGTCCGTCACCGACTGCGGTTCGAGCACCGACTCGGGCATCGGGGACAGCAGCACCTGCAGCAGCGACAGGGTCCAGTGCGTGGAACCGGCAGCATAGAGAGCGCCTACCAGGAGGGAGGCCGAAGCCAGCGCGAGGGTCACGATCCCGCACACCCGCGCCGTCCGCGATGTGCGGACGATTCCCATGACCACGCACCCGACGCCGAGCGCGATGTACAGCGCGAGGAAGACGAACAGCATGGTTCCACGGTATCGGCGCGTGAGTGCTACCAGCTACCGGGGCTGCGGCATCCGTCCAGATGACGGTCCGCTGTCGATGGCCGCGCTCGCAGCACGGCACATCGCGACCAACGGCGCGAAGGCCGGGGCGGCTGCAATACGGGTCGAGGCGCGGCCGGTCATCGCATGCACGTTAGTCTGGACTGTCATGCTTGATTTCGATCTGTCCGCCGATATTCAGGCGCTGCGCTCCACGTTCGCCGACATCAAGTCGGTCGTCGACGTCGATGCGCTCACCGCCGAGATCGCCCGTCTGAGTGAGGCCGCAGGTGTGCCCGACCTGTGGGACGACCCCGAGAAGGCGCAGAAGGTCACGAGTGCGCTCAGCCACCGTCAGTCCGAGCTCGCCCGCATCAGCGGCATCGAGCGGCGGCTTGACGATCTCGAGGTCATGGTCGAGCTCGCCAATGAGATGGACGACGAGGATGCCGCCGAAGAGGCGCGTCACGAGCTCGCCGAACTCGAGGACGTCATCGGCCAGCTCGAAGTGCAGACGCTGCTGGACGGCGAATACGACGAGCGCCCGGCCGTGGTCACGATCCGCGCCGGCGCCGGGGGAGTGGACGCGTCCGACTTCGCCGAGATGCTGCTGCGCATGTATCTACGGTGGGCCGAGCAGCACAAGTACCCGGTCACGATCATGGACTCGTCTTACGCCGAAGAGGCCGGCATCAAGTCGGCGACCTTCGAGGTCGACGCGCCTTACGCGTTCGGCACGCTCAGCGTCGAGGCCGGCACGCACCGGCTGGTGCGCATGAGTCCGTTCAACTCGGCCGGCAAGCGCCAGACCAGCTTCGCGGCGGTCGAGGTCATCCCCCTGCTGGACGAAGCGGTCGAGGTCGAGATCCCCGAGAGCGATTTGCGCGTCGACGTGTTCCGCTCCTCAGGGCCGGGCGGCCAGTCGGTCAACACGACCGACAGCGCTGTGCGACTGACCCATCTTCCGACCGGCACCGTCGTGTCGATGCAGAACGAGAAGTCGCAGATCCAGAACCGCGCCGCCGCGATGCGCGTGCTGCAGTCGCGCCTGCTGATCCTTCAGAAGGAGCAGGAAGCCGCCATCAAGAAGGACCTCGCCGGTGTGATCACAGCGAGCTGGGGCGACCAGATGCGCTCGTACGTGCTGGCGCCGTACCAGATGGTCAAGGATCTGCGCACGGATTACGAGGTCAACAACCCCTCCGCCGTGTTCGACGGCGACCTCGACGGCTTCATCGCCGCCGGCATCAAATGGCGAAAGCGCCCTACCGGTACCGGCGACTGACCTTCGGTCTCGCCGTCGCCGCAGTCGCCGCAGTCCCGGCGAAATGAGTTCGGGCGGGTGTCGCACGACGAACCGGGGGATGCCGCCGCTTAGGCTCGTCAGGCCATGATCCGGTTCGAGAACGTCACGAAGCGCTTCCGCGGCACAGTGAAGCCCGCCCTCAGCAATGTGGACTTCGAGGTGCTCCGCGGCGAGTTCGTGTTCCTCGTCGGCGCCTCCGGCTCCGGCAAGTCGTCGTGCCTGCGTCTGATCCTGCGGGAAGAGACGCCGAGCGACGGACGTGTCGTGGTGCTCGGCCGCGATCTGCGGTCGCTGTCGAACCGCAAGGTGCCCTACTTCCGCCGACACGTCGGCGCGGTGTTCCAGGATTTCCGGCTGCTGCCGAACAAGACCGTGTTCCAGAACGTGGCTTTCACACTGCAGGTGATCGGCTCCTCGCGAGGGTTCATCCAGCAGGCGGTGCCCGAGGTTCTCGCGCTCGTCGGCCTGGCCGGCAAAGAGAAGCGGTTCCCGCACGAGCTCTCCGGCGGAGAGCAGCAGCGCGTCGCGATCGCGCGGGCCTTGGTGAACCGCCCCCAGGTGCTGCTGGCCGATGAGCCCACCGGCAACCTCGACCCCGCGACCTCGGTCGATATCATGCAGCTGCTCGCCCGGATCAACGCCGGCGGCACCACCGTGGTGATGGCGACCCACGAGGCCGGTTTCGTCGACCAGATGCAGCGCCGCGTGATAGAGCTCGTCGACGGCGAGATGGTGCGCGACGAGCGCCACGGCGGCTACGGCGACACGTCGGGCCTGCCGAGCCTCGCCCCCGAGCCCGAACGCGGTGCCGCCGCGGTCGCCGCTCTCACCGCCGTCCTCGAGGTGCAGCGCGAAACGGCGCTCAGCGCTTCCTCGGCCGTCTCGGCCGCCTACGGTCATGGCTCGACGGCCACTCCGGCCGCAGAGACCGCGGATGACGAACTCACAGCGGATGCGGCATCCCCGGTCGCCGAATCGGTCACGCGACCCGTCGTCGACGTTGACCCTGTCGCCGGTGAACCTCCCGCCGGTGATCCTCCCGCCGCAGGGGCCGCGAGGCACGCCGAAACACCCGCCGAGAGCCTCCCGCCGCGGACGCAGCCGGTGCCGCTCGTCGACATCGCCGAGGTCGACGTCGCCGAACTCGGGCTCGCAGATCGGCTCGGTCTGGGCGAGACAGATCCCGGCGACGAAGTGGGGCCCACCTCGTGAGGGTCGGTCTGGTTCTCTCCGAGGCGCTGACGGGTCTGCGGCGCAACGCGTCCATGGTCATCTCCGTCGTGCTGGTGACCTTCGTCTCGCTCACCTTCGTCGGCGCCGCGATCCTCATGCAGATGCAGATCGGCCAGATGAAGGACTACTGGGCCGACCGCGCCCAGGTCGCGATCTACATGTGCACCGCCATCTCGCAGGCGCCGACCTGCACCGACGGTGTCGCAACCGACGAGCAGCTCGCCGAAGTGCAGGCCAAGCTCGACGGCCCCGCCATCTCGCCTCTCATCCGTGACATGCGGTTCGAAGACCGCGACCAGGCTTATGCGAATGTGATCGAGCTGCTCGGCGCGGACTACGCCGGCGTCATCACGCCCGAGCAGCTCAATGAGACGTACTGGATCAACCTGGTCGACCAGAGTCAGTCCAACGTGATCGTCGAGGCCTTCACGGGGCAGCAGGGCGTGGAAGAGGTCAAGGACCAGCTGCAGTACCTCGAACCGCTCTTCTCGGCGCTCACGGTCGCGACCTACATCGCGGTCGGCATCGCCGCCCTCATGCTCGTCGCGGCAGTGCTGCTGATCGCGACCACGATCCGCCTGTCCGCCTATGCCCGCCGGCGAGAACTCGGCATCATGCGACTGGTCGGCGCGTCGAATCGGTTCATCCAGACGCCGTTCATCCTCGAGGGCGTCTTCGCAGCGCTGCTCGGCTCGCTCCTGGCGGGCGCGGCGATCATCGCCGGCGTGCACTTCGGCGTCGACCAGTACCTTCGTCAGCGCGTGGACTTCGTCACGACGTGGGTGAGCGTCGCCGACGCCTGGGTGGTGGTGCCGATCCTGATCGTGATCGGAGCCCTCCTCGCCGCGCTCTCGGCCGGCTTCGCGATCCGCCGCTGGCTGCGGGCCTGACGCTCGTCGTTCGCCGGGTCGGCTAGACTGACAGGCTGCCGGGCGCCTGGTTCGGCATCCCACAAGTCTTGAATCAGCTTCTGAAAGACACGGAGTCGTCATGCCCAAGGAACGCGGTGAGAAGGTCGTCGCGACCAATCGTCGCGCCCGCCACGAGTACACGATCGAGAAGACGTACGAAGCCGGACTGGTGCTGACCGGCACCGAGGTGAAGTCGCTGCGGCAGGGCCGCGCGAATCTCTCCGACGGGTACGCGTACATCGACGGGGGAGAGGCATGGCTGGATGCCGTGCACATCCCGGAGTACTCGCAGGGCCACTGGACGAACCACGCGACCAAGCGCGTGCGCAAGCTGCTTCTGCACAAGGACGAGATCGTGAAGCTCTCGCACGCGGTCTCGGCGGGCGGATACACGCTCGTGCCCCTCAAGCTCTACTTCTCGGACGGTCGCGCCAAGGTCGAGATCGCGATCGCCAAGGGCAAGCACGAGTGGGACAAACGACAGACGCTGCGCGAGCGTCAGGACAAGCGCGAGGCCGAGCGCGCGATGCGCTCGAAGAACCGCCTCGGCGACTGACCCCGGCGGGATGCTTCGGCCCGGCCGACGGAGCCGGGCAGGCGGCGGGCTAGCGCACCACCGGCTCGGCGCCGGCCTCTTCGATCGCGCGGTCGGTGAACGCCGTCTTGGGCACGAATGCCAGCGCCACTGCCGCGACGAGCGCCGTCACACCGCACACGATCCAGACGGTGAAGTAGCCGCTCAGCGAGCCGGCGGTCCCCTCCGCCCCGGACGCGGCACCGGTCACGCCGTGCAGCAGGGCGATGCCGAACACGCACGAGGCGATCGCGCCTCCCACGGTCTTGACCGAGTTGGTCAGGCCGGTCGCGACGCCGGTCTGGGTCGGAGGTGCAGCGGATGCCGCGGCCGCGGGTAATGCGGCGACCAGGGCACCCGAGCCCAGCCCGACGATCACCATGTTCACGATGATCTGCCCGTACGAGTCGTGGAATGGCAGGAACAGCAGGAAGCCGATGCCGACGAGAGTCGACGCGCCCATCAGCGTGAGCCGCGGCGCCGTGAGCCGGGCGATCAGGGGAAACAGCAGGGCGCCCGTGATCATCGCGATCAGGTAGATGCCGATGATGAGTGAGGTCGCGAAACCGGTCGTGCCGAGTCCGTAGCCGTACACGTCGGGGTCGGTGCGGGCGAAGGTCGACAGCGGCGCCTGCGCGCCGAGCACGCTCATGCCGAACAGCCCCGCCGTGAGGAAGACCGGGCCGAGCGCGGGCGAGCGGAACATGCGCACGTCGATGAGCGGGTCGTCGTGGCGCAGCTCCCACATCGCGAACGGGATGACGAGCAGGATGCCGAGCACCACGACCGTCCAGGACCACGGGTTCACGAGCCCGCCCTCGAGGCGCAGCAGGCTCAGGCCGCCGGTGAAGCAGATGAGGGCGAGGGAGATCAGGATCAGGCCGACCGTGTCGAACACCCCGCCGGTCGGCTCGGGCGATTCCTTGACCCCGAAGAGGATCACGAAGAAGCACGCGACGATCAGTACGGGCGGCACGAGCAGCACGACTGTCAACGGCAGGGCGTCGATGAGGGCGCCGCCGACGAGCGCGCCGACGATCGCGCCGGTCTCGAGCGCCGCCACGAGGAATCCGGCGGCCCGCGCGGTGATAACCGACCGCCCCTCCATGCGGCGCGACCGCGACCAGATCAGGGCGATCTCCAGCGGCAGCCACACGACGTAGAAGCCCATGATCGCCCATGCGGCGAGGAAGATCGGGAACGAGTCGGTGAACGGGAGCACGAACCCGGCGAGCCCGGTGATCAGGGTCGAGATCAGGAGCATCCGCTTGTGGCCGACCATGTCGCCGAGCTTTGCGAACGCCGGCACGACGAGTGCCGACAGCATGAGCTGGGCGCCCTCGAGCCAGTTCACATCGGCATCGTGGATGCCCAGGTGCCGAGCGATGTCGGTGAGCATGGGCGTGTAGTAGCCCTGCAGCACGCCGCTGGTGAACTCGACGAACGCGAGGAAGCCGACGACGGTCGCGAGGGTGCCCAGTGCGGCGCGCTTCATCGCGGCTCCTTTACACAGCGGGTTCGGGTGCGATCACTGTAGCCGCTGCAGCAGCGCCCGATGGAACACCTCTCCGCGCTCGAGCGACGCGATCTCGACCCGCTCGTCCACGCCGTGGATGGACGCGCGCTGCGCGTTCGACATCCGCAGCGGAGCGAACCGGTACACGGCGGGCGAGAACCGGTGGAAGTGCCGGCTGTCGGTCGCCGCCATCATGACGTACGGCACGGTCGCGGCATCCGGATACGACTCCTTCACCGCGTCGACGATCAACGCGAACTGGTCGTTGTCGGTCGGGGACTCAGGAGAGGGTTCGCTCGACTCGACGATCGTGACCTCGACGAGCGGATCGCGGATGCGGCGCTTCACGCGCCGGACCGTTCCGGCGACCGTCTCGCCGAGAGCGATACGCAGGTTGAGCGTCGCGGACGCCTGCGAGGGCAGCACGTTCGCCGCAGTTCCGCCCTGCTGCATGGTGGCGGCCACCGTCGTGCGCACGAGAGCTGCCGGTTCGCCGCCCATCGCCGCGAAGATCCGCGCGGTGAGAGCCGGGAACGTTGCGAGCGTGCGCAGGAGCGTCTGGTCGCGACCGCGGGCCTTGTCAGCGAACAGGCTCAGCATGCGGGTGATCGCCGCCGGGGTCCGCGCGGGGAAGGTTCCGGGGTCGAGCCGATCGATCGCCCGTGCGATACGGCCGACCGCCGTGATCTTCGGCGGGGCGGAGGCGTGACCGCCGTCGCCGCGGGCGTTCAGCCGCAGGGTCGCGACGCCCTTCTCGCCGACGCCGACCATGGCAGCATCCCCGAGCGCGAACGGCAGCGGTGCGTCGACGATCGCGCCTCCCTCGTCGAGCACGAGCCACGGCACGATGCCGCGTTCGCGCAGCGTGGTGGCGATCGAGGCAGCTGCCGCGCCGTAGGTCTCTTCGTTCCCGCCGAACGACAGGTACACGTCGCGGGCAGGAGTGAAATCCGCCGCCAGCAGGTTCTCGACGGCCTCGAGCACGACCAGGAGGGGTCCTTTGTCATCGAGCGCGCCGCGCCCGAAGACCCAGCCGTCCTCGACGCGTCCCTCGAACGGCGGGTACGTCCATGCGTCGGACTCGTCGACCGGAACGACGTCGTAGTGCGCCATCAGCACGATGGGCTGAGCGGATGCCGCCTCCCCGGCCCAGTGGAAGAGCAAGCCGAAATCGGTGATCCGCTCGAGGGAGAGGTGCTCATGCACCAGCGGGTACAGCTCCGCCAAGAGGGCCACGAAGTCCTCGAATGGCTGAGATCCGCGGGAGTCGAACTCGGCGCTCACGGTCGGCATCTTGATCATGCGCGAAAGGCGCTCACCCACGCCCGGGCGCGGTGTCAGGGTCTCCGTCAGGGGAGCGGGCTCAGCAGACACCGTTCAGCCGGCGGTGAAGCGCGCCTCGACGGCGGCGCTGACGACGATGTCTTCGGGCTGCAGTTCCACGGCGGGGGCGCCGCCCGAGTCCATCGACGCCATCGCCATCGCACGCATCATCTTCGGCTCCGGCGCAGGCCCCGCGGAGGCATCGGTGAGCAGGCCGAGGTCGGCGATCTCGAGCGGTGTCAGGGTGGCCAGGCTGATCGCTGAGGCGTACGCGGTCGCGCGGTCGACGGCGACCTTGACCGCCTGCGCGGCGACCTCGGCTTCGGTGGCCTTGGCGGTGGCGGGGGTGAGCTGCCAAGTGACGTTGTCGACCTGTACGCCATCGCGCTCGGCGACGTCGCTGATCCACCACGAGAGGGCGGCGAAGTCGGTGAAGGTCGCTGTGATCTCGACCGAGGCGTAGTGAACGAGCGCCAGCTGCCTGCCCTCGTTGTTCCACGGGCGGTTCGCCCAGACCGACACGCGCTGGCTCGACCAGTCGCTGACGCCGCCGGCATCCTTCCGAGTCGCGAGATCGTCGCGGAGGGGAGCGGCCAGGGCCGCGATCCTCTCGACGACCGCGCCCCGTTCGGGGCCTTCGGCGCGCACGGAGAGGTGCGCGACAGCTTCTTCGGGGGCGACGCGGGTTTCGTGTTCTCCGCGAACGCTGATGGTGACTTCGCTCATGGCTCCGACTCTACGCGCGAGCGCCTGAGGAGCATGGTCGGGGAAAGCCGACGAGGAATGACGGGGATGCGGCATCCGTTGTAGACTGTAATGCTCGGCACCCGATGGGTCCGAGGTGCAAAACTACACAGCGCGTGACAGCGGCCCTCTGCAGGTCAGGGGAGTGCATGGGGATGATCGGTTTCGACATCGCCTGAGCTCCTGCGAGAAGCGGGCCGAGGATGCAGGGTTATCTCGTAAACGATCTCTGCAAACCAATAAGTGCCAATTCAAAGCGCACTGAGTTCGCCCTCGCTGCCTAAGCGAGCCTGAACTCCGTCAGACCGTAGGCGATCCCGCTACGGACCCTGGCGTCATCTAGGGGACTTGCTGCGTGATGGCGTCTGGACGTCGCGCGGGACTCTTCCCAGACTGGGCCCGTCGACCTAGATGCCTGTGGCAAAGGTCGGGGCCGAGCAGAACGTCAGCACAGGCTACGCCCGTAGAAGGCGCAGAGACACAGCGATGGACGGGGGTTCGATTCCCCCCATCTCCACCAATCCGCTGTCACGTGAAATGGGCCCGAGAGCCGCGCGGAAGTACGCCGGTTCTCGGGCCCATTTCTTTGGTTTTGGTTGGTCATGCAAAGCCGCATCGCCCACAAATCGCCCACAACCTATTGGCGCATAATCGGAGGAAACGGCGTCAGGACGCTGTGCGATGAGGGTTCCCGATGGCGATGTTCGCGCGCTGCTCAGCGCAGAGAG
>NZ_WOYP01000011.1 GCF_011620715.1 Microbacterium sp.
GGCTTGCGCGAGAGACCGACGGATCCGGCATCCGGCCCCTTCGACAGCGCCGCGGCCACCGCGACCGATTCGTCGACATCGGGGTACTGCGGGCGCAGCTGCACCGCGTGCTGGCGCTTCTGCTCACGCTTGGCCTTGCGGGCGGCGTAGATGAGGTTGAGCGCCTCGACCAGGATCGCGAACGCCATCGGCGCGTAGATGAGCGCCTTGTCGATCTTGACGCCGAAGCCCTCCGCGATCAGGAAGACGCCGATCAGCAGCAGGAACGACAAGGCCAGCATCTTGACCGTGGGGTGCTTGTTGACGAACGTGAAGATGAACCGCGATGCGAACAGCATGATGCCGAATGACAGCACCACGACCGTGATGATGACGAGGAGGTTCTCGGTCATGCCGACTGCGGTGATGACCGAGTCGAGCGAGAAGACGATGTCCAGCAACAGGATCTGAGCGATCACCGAGGCGAACGTGACCTGGGCGACCTTCTTGCCCGAGCCGTGATCCTCTTCGGCGCCCTCGAGCTTGTGGTGGATCTCGGTCACCGCCTTGTAGACGAGGAAGAGCCCACCCGCGATGAGGATGAAGTCCTTCCACGAGAACCCCATGCCGAACCAGACGACGACGTCCTCCTTCAGCGTGATGATCCACCCCGCGAAGATGACCAGCACCACGCGGATGAGCATCGCGAGCGTCAGTCCCAGGTTGCGGGCCCTCGCCTGCTGCTCCTTCGGGAGCTTGCTGGCGAGGATCGAGATGAAGATGACGTTGTCGACGCCCAGCACGATCTCGAGGACGAACAGCGTGAGGAAGACCGCGATGAGGTCGGGAGTGAAGGCTAAGGAGAAGTCCACTCCTCGATCGTAGGTGGGCGAACGCGCCCGTGGCCGGACCAGCCCGGCTTCCGGCCCGGCGGCGTAGCCTAGAAGGGTGAGCTTCTTGCCTCTGACCTCGATCGCGCTCGACCCGAGCGCCCTGCGCGGCGATTTCCCGATCCTGAGCCGCTCGGTCGACGGCCGACCGCTCGTCTACCTGGACTCAGCCGCGACCAGCCAGAAGCCGCGCTCGGTGATCGACGCCGAAGTCGCCTTCCTCACGAACGAGAACGCCGCCGCGCACCGCGGGGCGCACACCCTCGCCGCCGAGGCCACTGAGCTGTTCGAAGACGCCCGCGCGACCGTCGCCGCCTTCGTGGGTGCCGAGCCCGAGCAGCTCGTCTGGACGAGCGGGGCGACCGCGGGCCTCAACCTGGTCGCCTACGCGATCGGCAATGCGACGCTCGGGCGCGGGGCCCCCGCGAGCGCGCGCTTCGCCCTTGCGCCGGGCGACGAGATCGTCGTCACCGAGATCGAGCATCATGCCAACCTCGTCCCCTGGCAGGAGCTTGCGGCCCGCACAGGCGCGACCCTGCGCCACATTCCGGTGCACGACGACGGCCGACTGGATCTGGATGCCGCAGCATCCGTCATCGGCGAGCGCACGCGAGTCGTCGCCTTCACGCACGTCTCGAACGTGCTGGGCATCGTGAATCCGGTCGCCGACCTCGTCGCCCTCGCCCGCAGCGTCGGTGCGCTGACCGTGCTCGACGCGTGCCAGTCCGCCCCGCACCTGCCGCTCGACCTGCCCATTCTCGGCGTCGACCTCGCGGTCTTCTCCGGTCACAAGATGCTCGGCCCGTACGGGATCGGCGGCCTGTACGGCCGAACCGACGTGCTCGAGGCGCTGCCGCCGTTCCTCACCGGCGGGTCGATGATCACGAGGGTCACACTTGACCGCAGCGAGTATCTGCCTCCGCCGCAGCGGTTCGAGGCCGGCACTCAGCCGGTCTCGCAGGCGATCGCCCTCGCGGCTGCCGTGCGCTATCTCGACGGGGTGGGGATGGAGGCCGTGCACGCGCACGAGCGGGCGCTCGGGGAGCGACTGATCGACGGTCTGCGCGAGATCGAGGGCGTCCGGCTGCTCGGTGACCCTTCGACAGCATCGGGGCAGGCGGTCGAGCGGGTCGGCCTCGCGGCCTTCGACCTCGACGGCGTGCACGCGCACGACGTCGGGCAGTTCCTCGACTCCCGCGGCATCGCGGTGCGCGTCGGCCACCACTGCGCCGCACCGCTGCACGCACGCTTCGGTCTGACCGCCTCGGTCCGTGCCTCGACGGCCCTGTACAACACGATCGACGAGGTCGATGTGTTCCTCGACGCGCTCTCGCAGGTGCGCCCGTTCTTCGGGGTCTCCGCATGAGTGGGCTCGAGTCGCTGTACCAGGAGCTGATCCTCGAGCATTCGAAGCGCCCGGTGGGCAAGGGAATCCTCCCCGCCGAGGGTCCTGCCACCGCCTCCCACCAGCGCAACCCGATCTGCGGCGATGAGATCACCGTCCAGGTGCGGATGAACCCCGACGACACCGTCCGCGACCTCACGTGGGACGGCGCAGGCTGCTCGATCTCGCAGGCATCCGCGTCGATGCTGGCCGTGCTGGTCGAGGACCGCGAGGGCGGGATGCCGCGCGCCGAGGCGACCGCCTTGATCGACGGCTTCCGCACGGCGCTGCGCTCTCGCGGCACGATCCTCATCGACGAGGAGACGTATGGGGATGCCGAGGCCCTGAGCGGTGTCTCGAAGTACACCGCCCGGGTCAAGTGCGCGATGCTCGCGTGGGTCGCGTTCGAGGACGCCCTGAACCGCGCCTCCTGAAGCGCGCCCGCGCTTCCCGGGTCGCTTCGCTGCACCTTGCCGAGGCGACGCAGCACGAGCGCTCCTCTTTCCTGCGAGCGCTGCGTCGCGCGACGGCGCGCTCGCAGGAATCTGCAGCGGAAGACGGACGCCGAAGCCCCTGCATGCCGACCCCGCGCGGGCAGACCCCGCGCGGGTTGACCCCACGCGACGCCGACCCCACGCTTGCTGACCCCACGCGACGCCGCAGACTCATGCGCTGCCGATTCCTCCCCCGTTGCCTGCGCGGCCGCACTGTCCACCGACAACTGATGCGCTCGGGAGCGGCGCCGCTCGGGCGGCCAGGCTGTTGCTCCATGTGGAAGCTCGAGGCCCCGTTGAGCACCGTTTTCCGTCGACGCGAGAACGACGGCGAACCTGTGAACGATCGTCGCCTTCGGGCGGCGATCGCCGGTGGGCGCATCACCCGGATCACCCGCGGCGTGTACGTCGACGCTCCGGGATGGCGGCGGTTGAAGCCGCAAGCGCGGCACGCCCAGCTCGTCTGGGAGGCGGCCGCCCGCACCGGGTCATCGCTCACCTTCTCGCACTGGGCCGCCGCCGCACTGCACGGCATCGACATCCTGGGTCCGTGGCCCTCCGACATCGACGTCACGATCGGCGCCACGACCGGCGGCCGCTCCGGCGGCACGTTCCGCCGTCACGCGTGTCGGCATGAGGAGGAGGTCGAGACAGAGCCGTGGGGACGCCACCGCATCACGACCGCCCTGCAGACCGCGGTCGACCTCACGGCATCGATGCGTTTCGTCGAAGCAGTGGCGGTCGCCGACCAGGCGCTCTGGCAACGGCGGGAGGGCGGAGCGCTCGTGAGCACGAAAGCGCTCGTCGATGCCGCACACAGTCGAACCGGACGTGGTTCCGCGCGCGCGGCGCGCGCGGCAGATTTCGCCGAGCCGCTTTCGGACAGTGTGCGCGAGTCCCACAGCCGCGTGCTCATCCACGTGATGGGATTTCCGCCGCCGGAGCTTCAGGCGCGCTTCACGCTTTCGAACGGACGCAGCGCCTTCACGGACTTCTTCTGGCGCGAGCACCGCCACATCGGTGAGTTCGACGGCGTCGGCAAGTACCGGGATCCGGAACTGCTCCGCGGACGCACTGCCGAGGAGGTGCTACTGGCCGAGAAGGATCGGGAGGACGAGCTTCGTCGACAGGTATCCCGCTTCTCACGCTGGCGCGTGCCGGCCCTCGACCAACCGAGACTCCTGTTCGACATCCTGAACGCCGCCGGCCTGCCGACGACGCGGCCCCGTCCCGGCCGGTGAGCGCGGCATCCCTCGCCGCCGACTCGACCGGGTCGAGCGCGGGCGTTTCCTGCGAGCGCTGCGTCGCGCGACCGCGCGCTCGCAGGAAACTGGCGCGCTCGCAGGAACTGCAGCGCTCGCAGGAAACTGCAGCGGTCAATGGGCGCCGGCCAGGCGTGCGCCTCGCGCACGAGAGGGCAACGCCCGACGGATGCCCCAACCCCCGGCCCCGACGTGCCAGCCGGGTCAGACTGCCGCGAGCACGGACTCCATCCGGGCGTAGCTGGCCTCCATGCCGTCGGTCATGCCGGTCGCGAGCACCATGTCCCGCGTCTGGCTGTCGGGGTACTCGATCAGCAGCGTGATGAGCGTGGCGCCGTCCTCTTCGTAGAGGTTGAGGTCGTTGAGCGTCGACGGGAAGTCGGTTCCCGTCATGTGCTCGGTCGTCACGACCCGGCGGGGCGCATCGATGAGCAGCGTCTCACCGTCGAACCCGAAGCGCTCTCCCTCGGTGTCGCCGACCGGCTCCCACACGTGCTGATAGCGCCCCCCCACGGTGGAGTCGACCTCGCACACCGCGAGTCGCCAGCCGTCGGGACCGAGCAGCCACTTCTTCATCAGCTCGGGCTCGTGGTGCGCGCGCCAGACGAGGTCGATCGGACCGTCGATCAGCCGCGTGATGCGTACGTGCGTGTCGTCGAGGATCTCGGTCTGCGTGCCGTTGCCTCCGGCATACGCACGCAGGCCCTCCAGCACACGGTCGAGCTGATCGAGCGCCATCGTCGAGCCCTCCACCGCGCCCATCGCGACGACCTGCTCGAGGGCCTCGGCGGAGTCGAAGCTCGTCGTGTTCGTGAGCCTCGCCCCCGACGCGGTCTCTTCGAACTCGAAGACCACGCGAGACGTAGGCATCTCGCTCAGCACGCGGCCCTCGGCATCCGAGAAAGAGTCCAGCACGGTGAACGAGCGCGGTCCGTCGATCACGAGGAACTCCCACACCCCGTGGTACTGCTCGCCGCGCGGGCTCGTCATGTGGTACCTCGCCCGGCCGCCGGGCGCGAGTTCGAATTCTGTGAAGGTCGCGGGGTAGCCCGGGGGCCCCCAGAAGCGCTCGAGCTGGCGCGGGTCGGTGAAGGCCTCCCACAGTCGCTGTGGCGACGCCGCGAACTCGGCGGTGAGCGTCATGGTGAGGGCTTCGGGATCAGTGGTGACATCGGTGACGGGCATCGTCGGTTCTCCTGTCGTTCGTCGTTCTCAGTGGGGTGCGGGATCGGTGGATGCCGCGTCGGGTTCTTCGGCCAGGAGCGCATCGAGCCGGTCGATGCGGCCGCGCCAGAGCTCTTCGTAGCGCGCGAGCAGGGCGCGGGCGCGGGCGATCATGGCCGGATCCGCCCGAACGAGTCGCTCCCGGCCCTCGGCGCGCTTGATGATGAGGCCGGCGGCCTCGAGCACGGCGACGTGCTTCTGCACCGCGGCGAACGACATCTCGTAGTCGCGGGCGAGCGCCGACACCGAGTGCTCGCCCTCGATCGTGCGGCGAAGGATGTCGCGGCGGGTAGCCGCGGCGAGCGCGTGGAAGACACGATCGACCTGATCATCACTGAGCTCCGCTTGTACAACCATTTGGTTGTACATTACGCCGGCTGCCCGATCATGTCAACCCTCACCAT
>NZ_WOYP01000016.1:0-5861 GCF_011620715.1 Microbacterium sp.
GCTAGGCGACGGCCTCCGGTGCCGACTGCGTGGTCAGCGAGATGACTCCGTAGTCCCAGCCCTTGCGGCGGTACACGACGCTGGGGTGATCGGTGCGGGCATCGATGAAGAGGAAGAAGTCGTGGCCGACCAGCTCCATCCGGTCGACGGCCTCTTCGACGGACATCCACTCGGGTTCGAACTGCTTCGTGCGGATGACGACGGGGGTGTAGTCCGCCTCGTCCTCGTTGCCGGTGATGATCGGGATCTCGCCGGTCGCGACGGCGCGCATGACATCGATCGAGGCCGGCTGCAGGTCGATGCCGGACAGCTCTCCGCTCTCCTTCTCGAATTTCGCGCCGCGCGGATGGTTGCGGGCATCCACCCGCTTGTCCTTCGCACGCCGGAGCTGCTCGCACAGCTTGTCGACCGCCATGTCGAGGGCGGCGAACTTGTCGGCATCCGTCGCCTCGGCGCGGACGATCGGGCCCTTGCCGGTCAGCGTGAGCTCAACCGTCTCGTCCTCCATGCGGCCGTTGTGATAGGCGCGATGGGTCACTTTGACGTCCACGCGCTGAGCGCGCGGCGCAACGTTCTCTATGCGGACTGTCTTCTCTTCGACGACCGAGCGGAAGCGATCGGTGATACCCACTCCCACGCCGACGATGCTGGTTTCCATCCCTGACCTCCTTTTTCCGGTCCGCACACTTGTTCCGGTCAGCACGGCCAAGGGCGGACCCTGAGTCGCCTTGTGCCTTCCACGCTAGTCCTGTGGGGTCCCCGAGTCACGCGGTACCGCGTATGTCTTCGCAATGTGTCAGCACGGCGCGATCCGCCTCGCGGTGGCGGCGATCGTGGCCGCGCCGATCACCTCGGCACCGCCTGCCCGCAGCGCGCGCACAGCTTCCTCCAGGGTGGCGCCGGTCGTGACGACGTCGTCGATCACGACGACCCGCACACCCGCCGAGCCCCGCGCGCGCAGCGAGTGCGCGACATTGCGGCGGCGCGCCTCCCGGTCGAGACCGCGCTGATCAGCGGCTGCGCGGGCGGTCGTGAGCAGCCGCGCGGTGCGCAGGTCCGCGCGCCGCGCCACCAGCTCCACCACCCGGTAGCCGCGGCGGCGGAAGGCTGCGCGCGAGGTCGGGATCGGCACGAGCACGACGGGTCCGCCCGCGTGCGGACCGCCGGGTGCGGCAGCAGCGGCCGCGTCCACGGCCGCGCGCAGCGCGGGAGCGAGGTCGCGCGCGAGACCCGTGCGACCGTCTGCCTTGAGAGCCCGGACGACCCGGGCCGCAACCCCCTCGAAGGCGAGTCCGCTCCAGATCACCGGGTCGCGACCGCTGCGAGAGATCTGCGGAAGCAGCTGCTGTCTGCAGGACTCGCATAGAGACACGTCCGGCTCGTCGCACCCCGCACACGTGACGGGGAGCATGAGGGCAAGCGCCTCGGCGAGCGCAGCCCGCACGGCGGTGCGGGCCCAGCGCGCGTGTTCCACGTACCCACAGTGACGACACGCAAGGACCCGGGGCGGCCGTCGGGCGCGGCCTGTGCACACGTCACGTCCGTCCGCCTGCTGGGGAGGAGGAGCTAGTGCGGGGACCCCTGCTGCGTCGCGAGGATCAGGATGCCGATCGTGGTGCGCTGCCAGTTCGCGCCGCGCTTGACGAAGAGCGATCCGTCGTCGGTGCGCAGGCGCACCGACGAGATCGATGTCGCTCCGGCGACGGATGCCGCACCCTGCGGAGCGTCGGTCGCCGTCGCCGGGCCTCCGACGAGCTGCTCCGTGAACTGTGGGCCCTCGGCCTCGGTGCTCAGCACCCCGACGGTGGTGTCGTCGAGCCAGGCGAGTCCCGAGCCGGGGCCGGCGAGCGGACCGAGGGGCACGGCCTCGCCGAGGCGCACCGGCACGGCCTCGGCGCCGCGAACGATCCCCGCGATCCACACTTCCGACCGTCCGCCGGTCACCAGGAGCGCCGCGAGCCGAGTGCCGTCGCGCGAGACGCCCATCGCGACGATCTCGGAGGCGCCGGGCCAGGCGTCGGCGACAGCGGACTGCTGCCCGGCGGTCGAGAACGCGGTGACCGCGGCGGGCTCGTCGCGCGGGACGCTCCAGATGTAGCCGAACGGGTCGGCGCTCGGATCGATGAGGGAGCTGCGGGTGTCGACCACCGCGACCGGTGAGTCGGCCGGCACGCGCGCGACACCGCCGCCGACGAGCCGCACTGCGGCGAAGTCCCGATCGGGTGAGACCTGGATGGCCGCAGGAGCGATCAGCTCCATCGCGTCGGACAGTCCGGCGACCGGCGTGAGCTCGTCCCCGGAGAGGAAGCCGAAGCCGGCCTCGGTCTGAACGAGCGGCGGTCCCGTCACCCGGGTCGAGCGCGTCGACACCGGCTCAGCCGTGAGGGGCGTCGAGGCGACGAGCATCTGCGCACCGGAGACGCTTGCGGTGGCCAGGCTGGCCGTGAGCTGGGTCTGCATGCGGTCGAGCGTGGTCGATTCCAGCTGCAGGGCCTCTGCGCTCAGGGTCACCTGCGCGACCCCGGACTCCAGCGGCACGGACGGACGCGCGAGCGACACGCTCTCGGGGAACGAGTTGACCACCGAGCCGCCGAGCCACCCGCTGGGCGACCCGTTGACGAGCGCGCTCGCGATCCGCGTCGCCGCGTTCGTCGTCGGGAACCAGCGCACATCCGGCACCAGGAACTGCCAGGTCGGGTCGAAGTACATCAGCGAGTACCGGTGGAAGACGTTCACGAAGACATCGCGGTCGATCACCACGCCGTCCGGCGCCTCGGTGATCCGCCACTGCCCGTCATCTTGCTGCGCGAGCCGGAACGACAGCTGGGTCAGACCCGCATCCGGCTGGTACGCCCCGGACGAATCGACGGTCGCGACGGCGACCAGCGACAGCTCGACCGCACCCTCGCTGGGCGAGACGGATTCGCGGTCGTCCGGCACATCGATCGTGACGCTCGCCTCTGGCTTCCACGTCTCACGGATCGAGGGCGCCAGGAACATCCGCGCGACCTCCCAGTTGGCCGCCGGGCCCGGCCCCGATCCTGCCCGGATGAACCCATCCACGATCTGCTCGGGCGTCGCGCCCGGCTGCGGCTCGTCAGGCCGGAAGATGAACTCCGGGGATCCGGCATCCTCCCCCGCAGCCAGGCCCGGGTTGACCGGACCGCTGAGGGGAAGACCCGCGCACGCGGCGAGCACCAGGGCGGCGATGACGACCAAGGCCGCTCGGATGCTGCGCCTGCCGTTCATGAGGCACCCCGGCGTTGTGCGACACCGGTCGCGGAATCGATCGTCAGGACTTCGATCGGCTGTGTCAGACCGAGGTCGGCGCCTGCCGCGATCGAGTCGCCACCCGGATCGACCGGCACCGGCGACGGCGCGGTGAGCCGGCCGCCTTGTCGCGGGAGGGTGAGGACGAAGTTCGACCCCCGCCCGAGTTCCGACCAGACTGCGAGCTCTCCGCCGTGCAGCTTCGCGTCGCCGAGCGCGATCGACAGACCGAGACCCGTGCCGCCGATCGTGCGGGTACGCGACGGATCGCCGCGCCAGAAGCGATCGAACACCCGCTCGACGTCCTCCGGCTTCATGCCGAGCCCGAAATCCCGCACGCCGAGGGCGACCGCCTGCTGGTCGCTGTCGACCGTGATGACGATCGGTCGCCCCTCACCGTGCTCGATCGCATTGCCGAGGAGGTTGCGCACGACCCGGCGCACCCGCCGGGGGTCCATCTCCACCGGCGAGTAGCCGCCGGGAGCGACGAGGCGGACGTCGGTGCCGTGCTGTTCGGCGAGCTGCTGCATCGAGCCGATCACATCCTCGGCGAGATGTGCGAGACTCGTGGGCTCCAGCTCGAGCTGGACCGATCCGGCGTCGTAGCGGCTGATCTCGAGCAGGTCGGTCAGCAGCGTCTCGAACCGCTGCACCTGCGCGTTCAGCAGCTCCGCCGCCCTGGCCGTGGACGGGTCGAACTCGGCGCGCTGATCGTTGATCATGTCGGCCGCCAGCCGGATCGTCGTCAGCGGTGTCCGCAGCTCGTGCGACACGTCCGAGACGAATCGCTGCTGCACCAGCGACAGGTCGGCCAGCTCCTTGATCTGCGATTCGATGCTGTCGGCCATGGCGTTGAAAGAGCGCCCGAGGGTCGCCAGCTCGTCCTCGCCGCGCACCGGCAGGCGCACGCCGAGCTCGCCGGCGGCCAGCTTCGCACTCGTGTCCGCGGCCTCGCCGATCGGGATGGTCACCGAGCGCAGCACGAACCACGAGATCGCGCCGATCAGGAGGATCAGCGAGATGCCGACGATCCACAGCGTGGTCCGCACGAAGCCGAGGGTCTGCGAGGCGCTGCCGAGGTCGTACGCGAGGTACAGCTCGTATCCGCCCACGTCGGGGACCATGAGCTGCTGACCGACGATGATCCCCGGAACGGGTCCATCCGCGAGTGGAAGCGACACCGACTGCCACCACTGCTGATTCGCATCGGACTGCACGGCATCGCGCATCCCGTCCGAGATCGCGTCTTCGGTCAGTCCGCGCGTCGTGAAGTTCTGAGGCGCCAGCTGCGACGGCGTGCGGTCGATGCGGAACGCCGCGATCATGTCGGTCGACGATCGCTCGGCGATCGTGTCCCGGACGCTGTTCATGAGGTTCTGGATCTGGATGCTGTCACCCTGGACCGCGGCGGCATCCAGTTCCGACTGCGCCGCCTCGGTCGCGCGCAGCGACGAGGTCAGCACCTGGTCCTTGCGCGCCTGGAACAGGTCATTCTGGATCGCGAGGGCCATCCAGATGCACGCGACGAGGATCGTCAGCGCGGTCAGCGCCAGGGTGATCAGAATCGTGCGGAATCGCAGCGACCGGCGCCACAGGTTGGCGAGGCTGTCAGGCCACGCACGCCAGTTCCGCCACGCGATCAGGGGAGGGCGGGATGCCGCCACCGCCCTCGCGGGAGGCCCAGCAACGCCGGGAGTGGGCACGGCGGGCTCACACCACGGCGCCGGCGCGGTAGCCGACGCCGCGCACCGTCGTGACGACCCTGGGGTTGTCCGGATCGAGCTCGACCTTCGCGCGCAGCCGCTGCACATGCACGTTCACCAGGCGGGTGTCGGCCTTGTAGTGATAGCCCCAGACCTGCTCGAGCAGCATCTCGCGGGAGAACACCTGCTGGGGCTTGGAGGCCAGCGCGACCAGCAGTTCGAACTCGAGCGGCGTCAGTGCGATCGGCGCGTCGTCGCGACGCACCTCGTGGGCCGCGACGTCGACGGTGAGATCGCCGATGACGAGCGTCTCGTTCAGCGGCTGCGATACCGGGCGCAGCCGCGTGCGGATGCGGGCGACGAGCTCCTTGGGGTTGAACGGCTTCACGATGTAGTCGTCGGCGCCCGACTCGAGGCCCTTCACGACGTCGGCGGTGTCGGTGCGGGCGGTCAGCATGATGATGGGCACACCGGATTCGGCGCGGACGCGGGTGCAGATCTCGATGCCGTCCATGCCCGGAAGCATCAGGTCGAGCAGAATCAGGTGCGGCCGCTCGGCGCGCCAGATGTCGACCGCCTTCGATCCGTCGGCACAGAACACCGTGTCGAAACCTTCGGTGCGCAGCACGATGCCGATCATCTCGGCGAGGGCGGTGTCGTCATCGACCACCAGGATGCGTGATGTCATCTCACCGTTACGTCCTTCGCGTCCGGCCGGGACGCGCCGCGGCTCGCGCGTCCCCGTGCGCTTTCCACAGAGTAGTCGAAGACGCCTGTGGACAGGCCGAGCGTCGCCCGCCATGCGCCGGAGCACCGCGGGCCGTCGCGCCCGGTGTGACACGATAGGAGCGCGTCAGCAAACCAGGGGTCTGGGGCGGAGCCCCAGAA
>NZ_WOYP01000016.1:5961-19259 GCF_011620715.1 Microbacterium sp.
TCTGGGGCGGAGCCCCAGAAGGAACAGCGCGTCAGCAAACCAGGGGTCTGGGGCGGAGCCCCAGAAGGGAGAGGCATCCGTGACCGCCTATCCGGCCTGGACGCCGGCACCCCGGCCCGGGATCATCCCGCTCCACCCGCTCACGTTCGGAACGATCCTCGGTCGCTCCTTCGCCGCCCTGCGGCAGAACCCCCGTGTCCTGCTCGGCTTCGCGCTCTGCGTGCAGGCCGCGGCATATCTTCTCGTGCTGCTGGGCGTCGGCGCAGTGGCCCTCGCGTCCTTCACCCGGCTGGACACCCTCCGCGAGGGAACCGACGAATTCGAGGCGGTGATGGCCGGCTCGATCGCCCTGACCGCGATCACGGCGTTCGTGCTCGGGCTCGCCGCCGGGGCCCTCGGCGTCATCGTGCAGGGTGTCGTGGTGAGCGAGGTCGCGCATGCCGCCGTCGCCGAGAAGCTGACGCTCCGGGCCCTGTGGCAGCGGGTCAAGCCGGTCGCGTGGCGCCTGATCGGCTATTCGCTGCTGCTCGCATTCGCGGTGCTCCTGCTGATCTCGGCAGTCGCGGCGGCCATCGTCGCGATCGGGTTCGCGGCGCTGCCGGTGGCGGTGGGGCTGACGATCCTGGTCGTCCTCGCGGCGGTCCCGCTGAGCCTGTGGCTGTCGACGAAGCTGCTGCTGGCCCCGGCGAGCATCATCCTCGAGCACGCGACGATCGGCGGCGCGATCGCGCGATCGTGGACGCTCATCCGCGGGCGATTCTGGCCCGCGCTCGGCATCATCGTGATCATCTCGCTGGTCTTCGGCACGATCGCGCAGGTGATCGGCATCCCCTTCTCGTTCCTGACCACCGGGCTGACGACGATCCTCACGCCGACCGGCGATCCGGGCCCGGCCGCGATCGTCGCGATCATCGTCGGCGTGGTGCTGACCCAGGTGGTGACGCTGCTCATCCAGTCGGTCGCGGTCGTGGTGCAGGCCACTGCGACCTCGATCATCTACATCGACTGCCGTATGCGGCGCGAGGGCCTGGACATCGACCTGCTGGGCTATATCGAGCGACGCGACTCCGGCGCCGTCGAACTGCCCGACCCCTACCGCGCGAACGTCGGCCGGGTGATCGCGCCCCGTCCCACCTCCTATCCGGCATATCCCGCGCAGGCTTACCCGCAGCCGGCGACTCCGCCCTATCCCGCGTACACACCGCCTCCCCCGCCGGCCCCCGGCGCGCCGGCTCCTTCCGCGGCCGTCGCCGCCCCGGCGGAGCAGTCTTTCGCACCCACACGGTGGACCGCGCCCGGTGCGGCTGACGCGGAGATCGATCCCGAGTCGCCGTGGTCGTAGCCGACGCCGCCCGCCTGCTGGCCGCATCCGTTCCTCCGCTGACCCCGGACGGCGACGAGGCTCGCCGCTGGGCCGAGCGCGAACTCGCCGATCCGGTCTACGACGCCGCGCAGCCGACCGCGATCGACCGGATCGCGCGAGCGATCGGCGACTTCTTCGCGTCGCTCTTCTCGACCCGGCTCAGCGGCGACTGGGGGCCATGGGTGTCGATCGTCGCCGCGGTCGTCATCGCGGTCGTGATCGTCGCCGCCTTCCTGGTCTGGGGCGTTCCGCGCGCGAGCGGCCGCGCTCGCGCCACCCGCGAGCTGTTCGGAGCCGACGAGCAGCGCAGCGCCGCCGAACTGCGACGGGACGCGGAGACCCTCGCTGCGAAGAGCGAATGGGATGCCGCGATCGTGCTGCGCTTCCGCGCCCTGGCCCGCGGTCTCATCGAGCGGGGCGCGGTGGACACCCCGCCCGGCGCGACGGTGCACGCGTTCGCGCGGGCCGCGGCACGGGCCTTCCCGGCGCACGCCGGCGCTCTGGAGTCGGCCGCCGGGGCGTTCGACGACGTGCGCTATCTGCGCCGGCCCGGCACCGAGGAGCTGTACCGGCGGATCGCCGCCGTCGACGATCAGGTCAGCACCGCCCGGCCGGTGCTGACCGAACTGGCCGGGGCGACCTCGTGAGTGACATGCGATGACCCTGCCCGCCCGCACCTCTGTCGCCGACGCGCCCTCCGCGTCCGGACGCCGCCGGCGCATCACCGCCTGGGTGGTGATCGCGGCGGTCCTGGTCGGGGTCGGCATCGCGGGCTCTGCGCTGGCCGGCGTCGGGCAGTGGACCGAGCGCGACGTGCTCGACCCGGAGTCGGCCGGCCCGTCCGGGACGCGGGCGCTCGTGCAGATCCTGGGCGAGCACGGTGTCGAGGTCGTCGTCGCGCGTGATCGCGCGGCGGCCGCGGCCGCGCTGGCCCGGGGCGCCGCGACGCTCGCGGTCGCCGATGCCCCTTATCTGTCCGACGGCGGGCTGACCGCGGTGACGGATGCCGCAGCGGATGTCGTGCTGACCGATCCGCGTTCGCGCACCCTGCGGCTGCTCCTGCCCGGCTCCACCACGTACGGCGTCGGGCCAGGGAGCGTCGTCGAGCCCGGCTGCGACGTCGCCGACGCCGCGCGCGCAGGCGGGATCGCCCCCGGCGCGATCTACCGGCCGGGGGCACAGACGCTCGCCTGCTACCCCACCGCCGGGGGATTCGGCCTCCTGGTCGAGGAACGGGACGGCGGCCGGGTCGTCGCAGTCGACGGGCGCGCCGTGTTCACGAACGAGCACCTCGCCGAGGCCGGCAACGCCGCGCTCGCCGTCGCCCTCCTCGGCCGGCATCCGACCCTCGTCTGGTACATGCCCGGCATCGCCGACAGCGATCTCGCGTCGGGGGACCCGACACTCGGCGAGCTCACCCCGCCGTGGGTCAGCCCGGTCATCGTCCTGCTGCTGACCGCCGGGGTGGCTGCGGCGATCTGGCGCGGGCGCCGATTCGGCCCGCTCGTGGCCGAACGGCTGCCGGTCACGGTGCGTGCAGCCGAGACCACCGAGGGGCGCGCCCGCCTGTACGCGCATGCCCGGGACTGCGTGCACGCCGCCGATCAGCTGCGCATCGGAACTCTCGGCCGCCTGGGCCGACTGCTCGGCCTCGGCCCGTCCGCGTCCGCTGCCGAGATCGCGGATGCCGCAGCCGCACGCACCGGTTCGGACCGCGGCGCCGTCCGCGGCATCCTGATCGACGAGCTTCCCCGCACCGACGCCGACCTGGTCGCCCTCGACCGCCGGCTGCGAATTCTCGAGCAGGCCGTGCACACGGCCGTGCGTCCCGAAAGGAACACCCGATGACCGACCCGACCCCCGAAGAACCGGCCGCCGCGGCTGCTCCCCCGCTTCCCGCGGCGGGCACCGCCGACGACGCGGCGCTGCGCGAAGCGATGAACCGCGTGCGGATCGAGGTCGCCAAGGCGGTGATCGGCCAGGACGGAACCGTCACCGGCCTGCTCATCGCCCTGCTCTCGCGCGGCCACGTGCTGCTGGAAGGAGTCCCCGGGGTCGCCAAGACGCTGCTGGTGCGTGCCTTCAGCAGTGCGCTCGGGCTCGACACGAAGCGCATCCAGTTCACCCCCGATCTGATGCCCGGCGATGTGTCGGGCTCGCTCGTCTACGACGCCCGGGCCGGCGAGTTCGAGTTCCGCGAGGGACCCGTGTTCACCAACGTGGTGCTGGCGGACGAGATCAACCGCACGCCGCCCAAGACCCAGTCCTCGCTGCTGGAGGCGATGGAGGAGCGCCAGGTCTCCACCGACGGCGTCACGCGTCCGCTGCCCGACCCGTTCCTGGTCGCGGCCACGCAGAACCCGATCGAGCAGGAGGGCACCTACACGCTGCCCGAGGCGCAGCTGGACCGGTTCCTGCTCAAGCTCATCGTCGACATCCCGCAGCGCGAGGCCGAGCTCGCGGTGCTGCGCCGGCACGCCGAAGGCTTCGACCCGCGCAACCTCGCCGCCGCGGGCCTGCGCACAGTCGTGACCGCCGCCGAGATCCGCGCGGCGCAGCGCGCCGCCGCATCGGTCAGCGTCGCGGACGACGTCCTCGGCTACATCGTCGATCTCGCCCAGGCGACCCGTCGCAGTCCGTCCGTGCAGCTCGGCGTCAGTCCGCGCGCCACGACCGCCCTGCTGGCCGCCGCCAAGGCATGGGCCTGGCTCGGCGGCTATCCGGCGATCACTCCGGATCACGTGCAGACGATGCTGGTGCCGACCTGGCGCCACCGCATCCGCCTCCGGCCAGACGCGGAGCTCGAGGGGGTCTCGGTCGACGCCGTGCTCGGCTCGGTGCTGCAGCAGACCCGCGTGCCGATTTGACGCGATCCGGATCAATGCGAGCGAAGCCCGCGTTGATGCGGATCGGGTCAAGATCGAGTAGCGAGCGCCAGCGAGCGTATCGAGATCCGTAACCAGTCAGGAGCCCCTTGTTCGTCACCGGCCGTCTCCCGCTCCTCATCGCCGCCGGCGCGGTGCCCGTCGTGCTGCTGGCCAGTGCCGGGGTCGACGCATGGATCGCGGCGGCGGCGTGGATCGTGCTGTGCGCCGCGGTGGCGTTCGCGGATGCCGCTGCCGCGGCCGATCCGCGCCGCCTGCGCGTGCAGCGCCGCATCCCGCGACGGGCGCTCCTGGGCCAGAGGGTCGACACGGAGCTGTGGTTGCAGAACACCGGCGCGCGCCGCGTGCGCGGCCGGGTGCGCGACGCATGGCAGCCGACCGCCGGCGCCCCCATGGAGCGCCCCGCGATCGACATCCCGCCGGGCGAGCGTCGACGAGTGATCGTGCCGCTGCTCCCGCGCCGCCGCGGCGAACTGAGCTCGGAGTTCGTCGTCGCGCGTTCGGACGGTCCGCTGCGCATGGCCGGGCGGCAGGCGAAGATCCCGGCGCGCGGCACCCTTCGCGTGCTGCCGCCGTTCACCGCCCGCCGGCATCTGCCCTCGCGACTTGCCCGCCTGCGCGAACTGGACGGCAACACGAGCGTCCAGGTGCGAGGGCAGGGAACCGAGTTCGACAGTCTGCGCGAGTACGTCCGGGGCGACGACGTGCGCTCGATCGACTGGCGCGCGACCGCGCGGGCGGGCACCACGATGCTTCGCACCTGGCGACCCGAGCGCGATCGGCACGTCGTCATCGTCATCGACACCGGGCGCACGGCCGCCGCGCGCGTCGGAGACGGAGTGCGACTGGATGCCGCGATGGAGACCGCCCTGCTGCTGGCGGCACTCGCCACTCGCGCGGGCGATCACACGCACCTGCTCATGTTCGACCGGGTCACCCGCGCCCGGGTCACCCGCGTGGACGGGCCCGCCCTGCTCCCGGCGCTGGTGGATGCCATGGCACCCGTCGAGCCGCAGCTGATCGACACCGACTGGGATGCCGCATTCTCGCAGGTGCGCGCACTCACCTCCCGTCCGTCGCTGGTCGTCCTGCTCACCGCCCAGGACGCGCCCGAGGCCGCACGCGGCTTTCTCGGATCGCTGCCGGCCCTCGCCCGGCGCGCGCACGTGCTGGTCGGCACCGTCACCGTTCCCACGCCCTCCCCACCCGCCGCCGGCGCGTCGCGCGGAGCCTCCGGGCGCGCGGGCCCGGACCCGCTGCCCGACGGCCCGCGCGATGCCGCGGCGGTCTACCGTGCCGCGGCTGCAGAGCGCGGCCTTCGTGATGCCGCGACGGTCGCGTCCGCGATCGGACGCGCGGGGGCGGAGGCGATCGCCGATTCCCCCGAAGCTCTCCCGCCGCGCATCGCGGATCGCTACCTCCAGCTCAAGGCTGCCGGCCGGCTCTGAGCCGGTCCCCGACCGAACGGACCGCGTGAGCGCGCGAACATCGGCTCGCCCCAGTCCGGGCGAACCACATACGCGGTTCCTGATAAGTCGCTGACAATCGGCTACGCTCGCGACGAGGAAGGGAGTCCGCCATGTCCGAGAACTCCACGGGACCCAGCACAGCGACCAAGCTCGTCGCAGAGGCACTCGGTACGTTCCTGCTCGTGTTCGGCTCGATCGGCACCGCGCTGTTCGCCAGCGACTTCGGCACCGGCGCGAACGGCACCTCGCTCGGTGTGGGGTTCGTCGGCGTGGCGCTCGCGTTCGGCCTCACGCTCCTGGCCGGCATCTACACCTGGGGCCCGATCTCCGGTGGCCACTTCAACCCCGCGGTCACCGTCGGGCTCGCCGCAGCCGGCCGGTTCCCCTGGAGGGAGGCGCCGGGATACATCGTCGCGCAGGTCGCCGGCGGCGCGCTCGGCACGACGCTGATCGTCCTGATCGGACTGTTCGGCCCCACCGGCTGGCTGAGCACGGCACAGGACGGCGGCTTCGCGAGCAACGGATTCGGAGCGCAGTCCCCCGGCGGCTACGGTCTCGGTGCGGCGATCATCGCCGAGGTCCTGTTCACGGCGATCTTCCTGTTCGTCATCCTCGGCGTGACGCACGCCAAGCGCGGAACGGCCGGCTTCGCCGGTCTCGCGATCGGCCTGACGCTCACCGCGATCCATCTCGCCTCGATCCCGATCGACAACACATCGGTCAACCCGGCCCGCTCGATAGCCACGGCGATCTACGGCGGCGGCGACGCACTGGCCCAGCTGTGGGTGTTCCTGCTGTTCCCGCTGGTCGGGGGCCTTCTGGCCGGGTACGTGCACCGTGCGCTGTTCGAGCCCGGGGGCATCGCACCCGCTGCGGCCGAGGCACGCGTCAAGTAAGTAGCTGCGCAGGCGAAGAAGTAGCTGCGCAGGCGAAGAAGTAGCTGCGCAGGCGAAGAAGTAGCTGCGCAGGCGAAGAAGCGGCCCGCCCCCTCTTCCGGGGGCGGGCCGCTTCTTCGGGGACTCGACGGGCTCAGACCAGATCGAACCGGTCGAGTTCGGTCACTCTGCCCCAGGCCTTCACGAAATCGCGGACGAACTTCTCGGTCGCATCGTCGCTGGCGTACACCTCCGCGAGGGCGCGCAGCTCTGAGTTCGAGCCGAACAGCAGGTCGAAACGAGTGCCGATGCCGACACTTTCGCCGGACCCGTCCTTCGAGCCCTCGAACGCGTGCGAGGCCGGGTCGAGCGGCTTCCACGTCGTGCCGAGGTCAAGGAGATTCACGAAGAAGTCATTCGTGAGCACGCCTGGACGGTCGGTGAAGACACCCAGACTGGAGCCGTCCCAGTTCGCGCCGAGAACGCGCAGCCCTCCGACGAGCACCGTCATCTCGGGCGCGCTGAGCGTCAGCAGGTTCGCCTTGTCGACCAGCATGTACTCCGCCGGCAGTTCCGCCAGCGGTCCGTGGTAATTGCGAAAGCCGTCGGAGGCCGGCTCGAGATAACGGAACGAATCGGCGTCCGTCTGTTCTTCGGTGGCGTCGGTGCGACCCGGGTGGAAGTCCACCTCGACATCGACACCCGCGTCTGCCGCGGCCTTCTCGACGCCCGCATTGCCCGCGAGCACGATGAGGTCGGCAAGCGAGACGCGTTTGCCATCGGCGCGGTCTGCGTTGAACGCCGCCTGCACGCCCTCGAGCGTGCCGAGTACGGCGGCGAGCTGAGTCGGGTTGTTGACCTCCCAGTCCTTCTGCGGCGCGAGGCGAATACGGGCGCCGTTGACGCCGCCGCGCTTGTCGCTGCCGCGGAACGAGGATGCCGCGGCCCATGTCGTCGAGACGAGCTGGGCGACCGTCAGACCCGAATCGAGGATCTGCTTCTTCAGTTGCGCGGCGTCGGCGGCGTCGATGAGCTCGTGGTCGACCGAGGGAACCGGATCCTGCCAGATGAGCTGCTCTGCCGGGACTTCGGGACCCAGGTAGCGGGCGATCGGGCCCATGTCACGATGGGTGAGCTTGAACCACGCTCGCGCGAACGCGGCGGCGAACGCCTCGGGGTCCTTCGCGAACCGCTCCGAGATGGGTCCGTAGACGGGGTCGAATCGCAACGCGAGGTCGGTGGTGAGCATGCGAGGCTCGCGTGCCTTCGAAGGGTCGTGCGCCAGCGGCACCATGTCGGCACCGCCGCCGTTCACCGGACGCCACTGGTGGGCTCCGGCAGGGCTCTGGAAGAGCTCCCAGTCGTAGGCGAACAAGATGTGGAAGAACTCGTTGTCCCAGCGAGTGGGGTGATAGGTCCAGGTGACTTCGAGACCCGACGTGATCTGATCGTCGCCCTTGCCCGAGCCGTAGTTGTTCTTCCATCCGAGGCCCTGCATCTCCAGGCCCGCCGCTTCGGGGTTGTCCTCCAGGTACGAGTCAGGAGCCGCACCGTGGGTCTTGCCGAAGGTGTGACCGCCCGCGATCAACGCGACGGTCTCCTCGTCGTCCATCGCCATGCGCGCAAAGGTCTCACGAATGTCGTGCGCGGCCAGCAGCGGGTCGGGGTTGCCGTTCGGACCCTGCGGGTTGACATAGATGAGGCCCATCTGCACTGCCGCGAGCGGCCCTTCCAGCTTGCGACCGGGCGCGTAGCGCTCGTCGCCGAGCCATGTGGTCTCCGGCCCCCAGTACACGTCGTCGTCGGGCTCCCACGCGTCCACGCGGCCACCTGCGAATCCGAACGTCTCGAAGCCCATCGACTCGAGGGCGACGTTGCCCGCGAGGATCATCAGATCGGCCCACGAGATCGACTGCCCGTACTTCTTCTTCACGGGCCAGAGGATGCGGCGCGCCTTGTCGAGACCGACGTTGTCAGGCCAGCTGTTCAGCGGCGCGAAGCGCTGTTGCCCGGTGCCGGCGCCACCGCGGCCGTCCGTGATGCGATAGGTGCCGGCGCCGTGCCATGCCATGCGAATGATCAGCGGACCGTAGTTCCCGAAGTCGGCCGGCCACCACTCCTGTGAAGTCGTGAGGGTCACTCTGATGTCGTTCTTGACTGCGGCGAGGTCGAGGCTCTCGAACGCGGCGCGATAGTCGAAGTCCGCGCCGAGCGGGTTGGCCACCGCAGGGTTTTTGGCGAGGATCTTCAAGTTGAGCTGGTTCGGCCACCACACACGGTTCGCCGAGCCCGCCGTGGGGTGCGGCTGGGACGTGTGCACCACCGGGCAGCCACCTGCGTCCTGCGGAGCGTCGGTGACCGTCACATCCTGGGCGACGGTGGTCTCTCCGCCGATTCCCGCTGCGGTCTCATCGTGATCGGTCATTGGTTTTCCTTCCTGGATGAACGGGCAGTTGTCACGCAAGGGCGGAGCCGGCGCAGGTTGCGCACTGGCCCCAGAATGTGACCTCGGCGACGTCGACGACGTAGCCGAGGCTGTCGGATGGCACGAGGCAGGGACGGTCGTCGGCGACGCAGTCGACGTCCTCGACGGCCCCGCACGACCGGCAGATGAGGTGGTGATGGTTGTCGCTCACCCGGAGTTCGAACAGGCCGGGGTGGCCGGCGGGCTCGATACGGCGGACCAGTCCCGCCTCGACGAAGACGGCGAGCGCGTTGTACACCGACTGCAGACTGGTCTGCGGAAGATGTTCGACGACACGCTGGAAGATCTCGTCGGCGCTGGCGTGAGGTCGCTCGTCGAGGGCGATCACGACCGCCCGCCGCGAATCGGTCACGCGCAGTCCTGCCGAACGGATCGCCTCCCCGGCATCGGCGATCGGGGAATGCGCGGGCATGTGGTCATCCTATCCTTGTTTTGAATGACTCAAAAGTCCGCGATGTCGATCATGGCGAGCTGACCGCGCTTCAGCCGGCGACGAGCGTCGGGGTGCCGGCCTCATACTCGGTGAGGTCCCCGGTCTCGCCCCGCCGGTGCGCCCGGCCGCCGACCACGACCATGTAGAACACGAATGCCGCCAGGGCGAGGGCACCGATGCCGATCTTCACCGGCCACGGCCAGGGCTGCGCGGTGACGAACCCCTCGATCGCCCCCGAGATCGCGAGAGCGATGATGAGCCCGACGGCGATCGTCGCGAGGCTCCGACCGGCTGCGGCCAGCGCCTCGCCCCGGGTGCGTCGGCCGGGTGCGACCCACGCCCAGAAGATGTGCAGACCCGCCGCGGCCGCGACGAAGATGCACGTGAGCTCCAGCATCCCGTGCGGAAGGATGAACAGCAGGAACACATCGCCGCGGCCGAAGGCGAGCATGACCGCAGCCGCAGTGCCGACGCCGATGGCGTTCTGCACGAGCACCATCAGCGGCCACACTCCGGATATGCCGAACAGCACGCACTGCGCGGCGATCCAGGCGTTGTTCGTCCACACGGTGCCGGCGAAGACCGCCGCCGGGTTCTCGCTGTAGTAGTCGGTGAAGCTGTTCTCGGCGTAGTACTCCAGCTGCGCGCGCGGGCCGAGCGAGGCGACGAGGGCGGGATCGCCTGACACCCAGAACGCGACGACCGCCACGACCGCGATGAAGGCGACCGCGATCACCAGCGTCGTCCATCGCACGCGATACAGCGCGGCCGGCAGCTGCAGGGCGAAAAAGCGCGGAATCTGCCGGGCGACGTTCTCGGGGGCTCCGGTCAGGCGCAGGCGCGCGCGGGCCAGCATCGTCGAGACGTGGTCGCCGTGCACGGTGCGGCCGGCGGAGGTCTTGATGTCGGCCAGGTCGGCGGATGCCGCGCGGTAGCGCGTGACCAGTTCGTCGACCTCCGCCCCGGTCAGCCGGCGCGTGCGGCTGAGCTCATCCAGACGTGCCCACTCCTCGCGTCGCGCGGTGGAGAGGGCGTCGAGGTCCATTTGGTTAACTGTACGCATGCCCGCTCAGGACCCCGCCGTCGCTCCCAGCCGGGTGATCGTCGCTCCCAGCCGGGTGATCGACGCTCCCAGCCGGGTGATCGACCTCGCGCAGGACGAGATCCTCACCGGCGAAGCGGTCGCCCTCGATGTGCAGCCGGTCGGATTCTTCCTCCGGGGACTGGGCACGCTGATCGACGTCGTGGTCGGCCTGCTGGTGTTCGTCCTGTTCGCGCTGGTGACGTCGTGGCTGATCGGCCAGAGCGTCGTGGACGTCGTGGCGCTTCCGATCCTGACCGTCACGGTCCTGGTCACCGTGACGGTCGTGATGCCGACCGCCGTCGAGACCATGACCCGCGGGCGAAGTCTGGGCAAGCTCGCGGTCGGCGGCCGGATCGTACGTGCGGACGGCGGTGCCTCAGGGTTCCGTCAGGCGTTCATCCGCGCTCTGGTCGGGGTGCTGGAGATCTGGCTGACGGTCGGAGCGGTCGCCGCCCTCGTGGGCGCGTTCACCCCTCGCGCCCAGCGGCTCGGCGACCTCATGGCCGGAACCTACTCGGAGCGCACTCGCACGCCGCGGCTTCCCCCGCCGGCTGCCGCGGTTGCGCCGGATCTCGCCGCCTGGGCCGCGGTCGCCGACGTCGCGCGACTGCCCGACCGTCTTTCGCGACGCATCGCGCAGTTCGTGCAGAACGCCGACGCCATGCAGCCGCCCGCGCGCACGCGCCTGGCGGCATCCCTCGCGCAGGACACCGCCGTGCACGTGTCGCCGGTGCCCGCTGTCGACGGCGAGACGTTCCTTCGGGCGGTGGTGGCGGTGCGGCGCGATCGCGAGCTGCGCGCGCTGCGGCTCGAGGATCAGCGCGTCGCCGCGCTCACCGCCACGGCATCCAGCGTCCCCCGCGGCTTTCCCTCCCGCTGACCCGCTCGCCCGGGGATCAGTACCGGTAGTGATCCAGCTTGTAGGGCCCGTCGACCGGAACGCCGATGTACGAGGCCTGGTCGGGCGTGAGCTGGGTGAGCTCCACCCCGAGTGCGCCGAGGTGCAGTCGCGCGACCTTCTCATCCAGCGCCTTGGGCAGCGTGTAGACGCCGATCGGGTACGCCTCGATGTTCGTGTACAGCTCGAGCTGCGCCAGTACCTGGTTCGTGAACGACGCGCTCATGACGAACGACGGGTGCCCGGTGGCGTTGCCCAGGTTCATCAGGCGCCCCTCGCTGAGGACGAGCACGCTCCGACCGTTCGGCAGGCGCCACTCGTGCACCTGCGGCTTGATCTCGACCGCTTCGGCCCCGGCCAGGCTCTCCAGGCCCGCCATGTCGATCTCATTGTCGAAGTGACCGACGTTGGCGACGATCGCGAGGTGCTTGAGCGCCTGCAGGTGCTCGACCGTGACCACGTTCTTGTTCCCGGTGCCGGTCACCACGATGTCGATGTCACCGATCACGTCGTCCAGCCGTGCGACCTGGAAGCCGTCCATCGCTGCCTGAAGCGCGCAGATCGGGTCGATCTCGCCCACGATCACGCGCGCGCCCTGCCCGCGCAGCGCCTCGGCCGCGCCCTTGCCGACATCGCCGTACCCGACGACGAACACGACCTTGCCGCCCATCAGCACGTCGGTCGCCCGGTTGAGCCCGTCAGGCAGCGAATGGCGAATGCCGTACTTGTTGTCGAACTTCGACTTGGTGACCGAGTCGTTGACGTTGATCCCGGGGAACAGCAGGTCGCCCGCCGCGGCGAGCTCGTAGAGCCGGTGCACACCCGTGGTGGTCTCCTCGGTGACGCCGATCAGCTCGCGGCTCATCCGCGTCCACCGCTGCGGGTCGGCATCCAGGCTCGCGCGCAGCGTGTCCAGGACGACGTGGTACTCGTGAGGGTCGTCGGGCGCGGCATCCGGCACGGATCCTGCGCGCTCGAACTCGACGCCCTTGTGCACGAGCATCGTCGCGTCGCCGCCGTCGTCGAGGATGAGGTTGGGACCGTCGAAGCCCTCGGCGCTCCAGTCGAAGATGCGGTCGGTGCAGGCCCAGTACTCCTCGAGGCTCTCGCCCTTCCACGCGAACACCGGCACGCCGGCCGGGGCGTCGACGGATCCGCCCGGCCCGACGGCGACGGCGGCCGCCGCCTCGTCCTGGGTCGAGAAGATGTTGCAGCTGGCCCAGCGCACCTGCGCGCCGAGCGCGACGAGCGTCTCGATCAGCACGGCGGTCTGCACGGTCATGTGCAGCGAGCCGGCGATGCGCGCTCCGGCGAGCGGCTGCTGGGGTCCGAACTCCTGGCGCAGCGCCATCAGGCCCGGCATCTCATTCTCTGCCAAGCGGATCTGGTGGCGTCCGGCCTCGGCGAGGGCGAGATCGGCGATGCGGAACTCGAGAACGCGGTGCACGGCGATGGGGGCGCTCAGGTCTGTGCTCATCCGCCCATTCTCCCAGACGAGGAGGCCGTCGCCCTACACGCCGTCCGGATCGCGCTAGCGCTGGGCGATCGTCTCGTGACGGACCACGACCCACCCGCGGGGCATCGACAGCCGATCGGTGTGGATGGCGCACAGATCGTGTGCGTGCGGGTCGCCGCCGGGTCCGAGCGGGCCGAGCACGGCCATCTGGTCGGGGTAGTCGTATGTGAGGGTGGAGACGGCTTCACGGGCACATCCCACTTTCGAGCAGAGTCTCTCGCGCATCGGGTCAACGCTATCCAGCATCGGCACCGGAGGCCGGGTGCCGCGCCGCCGTCAGCCCGAAGCCC
>NZ_WOYP01000016.1:19359-28649 GCF_011620715.1 Microbacterium sp.
AGTCATGAGAAGCCCCGAGTCGTAGGATGAACCCATGGCATGGCGCAGGAGCAAAGAGGCGGCTTCCCCGCCGCGCCGCCCGACCCGGCACGGCCGCCACGGCCGCGAGGGACGCAGCCCCATCGTCCGCCCGCCGCTGCCGCCGCTGGAGACCCGCGTCGACAGGTTCGACCTCACCGTGGGCACGGCCGCGGAGTTCCTCCGCTCCGCGTGGCCCGAGCTTCGCGATGTGAGCTTCGAAGTGGGCGACATGCCGCCGACACCCGATGACGACGGCATCCCCCGCTGGCAGGCGCTCACCGCCGAGAAGCGCATCATCATGTACCGCCTGCCGATCGAGCGACTCAGCCATCTGCACCGGGACGACGAGCTGCACCGGCGGATGATGGTGGAAAGCAGCGTCTTCCGCGCCGCCGCCGAGTACCTCGACCGCGATCCCTGGGACCTCGGTCCGGAGCGCTTCCGCTACTTTTGACACGTAGCGGCGAAGCCGCGTATCGAGACCCTACGGGTACACCGTGATCTGCTGGGCTGCGGCATCCGAGGGCCACACCGCAAACCCGGCCAGAGCGCCGTCGCCCGACTGCGAGACGCCCGCGCGGATGCCGCCACCTCCGGTATCCAGCCGGTACACGGACTGCGCGCTCAGGCGCACGGAGTCGCTGCCGCCGGCGGCGACCGTCACCCGCGTCGTGAAGGACCCGTCGACCGCGTCCACGGCCACCGTGATCGCCTCGTCGGTGGGGTTGGCCAGCGCGAGCACGGGGGCGGGTCCGGGCGGGGTCGCGAACAGGGTCGGCGCGCTGACGGCCGGCGCCGCGGCGTACCACGCGAAGTCCGACCCTTCGCCGAAGCCGGTGGTCTGCCACACCGCGGCGAGCACCGCCTCCTCTGCGGAGACTTCGACGGTGTACTGGCCGACCGCGAGGGCGCCCAGCTCCACCTCGGTGGGCATTCCCGCCGTGAGCGGCACCGTCGTGGCTGCCGGGGCCTCGGCGGACGCGCCGATCGGCGTCACCGCGATCGTGGCGGTGGTGTCCGCGTTCGGCGAGAGGATCCGCACCAGCGTCGCGGCATCCGAGGCGCCGTCCGCGCCGGGATTCTGCGTGACGGCCACCCCGGGGATGACCTGGTCGGGCGCGGCGACCGCGATCGCCCCCACCTGGTCGACGCCGCCCGGCAGCAGCGTACGGGTGATGCTCGCCTGAAGGGCGGCCTGAACCGGCGCCCCCGTCGCGGTCACCCGGATCACCGGGCTCTCCTCGCCGAGCAGGAGCCCGGCCAGCGGGATCACGATCTGCGCGCCCGGGGCGACCGCGAGGTCGCTGCCCCCCGTCGGCATCACGGCCCCGCCCGCTCCGAAGACCGTGAGCTGCACCGAGGCCGGCACCGTGCCGGGGTTGGCCAGCAGCACGACGTCGGCCGCGCCGGTCGCGGCGGAGCCGCCGACGAGCCAGGACTCCATCAAGGCCGGACGGCATGCCGATGCGGCGAAGCCGCGCAGGTCGTCGGCCGAGACCGTGGACGAACCGGATGCCGCCACATCCGCCTGCGCGCCGTCGATGGGCTCGGCGACAACGGCGGTCGCCGGAGCCGTGCCGTCGGCGGCGGGAGAGCCGAGCGGCTGGGTGGTGGGCGCCGGATCGCCCGGCGCGACCCCGATGGTGACGGTCTGCGGGGCGGCGGTGACGAGGCGTCCGGCATCCTCGAGCTCACGGCCGAGTGCGAGCAGCCCGCCCGTGCACACCAGGATGCTCGCCGAGGGGGCTGGGGTCGCCGTCACGGCGACGGGTTCGCGGGCCACCGTCGGCCACGGCACCGAGACCGCGGTGACGACCGCGACGACGAAGGCGACGGCCATGAGGGTGCCCGCGAGCACCCGGACGCTCGTGGTGGCCCGGCGGAAGACGCGGCGGTCGCTCATCGGCCCTCCTGCCCGTGCGGGCCGACGACCCGCGGGCTTCTGCGCGCCTCTCGACGCGAGGCTGCGGTCGGAACCGCCAGCAGCAGCGCCACGCCGACCGCGATCAGCTGGGCGAGGAGGATCGCCCGGGCAGTGTCGCGGACAGATGCCGGCACCCCCGCCCTCGGCTCGACCGGCTGCGTCATGCGCCAGAGCGCTCCCTTGGCGGTCTCGCCGACCGCATCCAGTCCGTCGCGCTGATCGAGCGCGGTCTGGGCGGAGAGGCGGAAGGCGCGCGCGATGTCGGACTCCGGCTGCGTGGCAGGAGCGAGCAGGATGAAGCTCACGCCGTTCGCGGCGAGGTCGCCGATGACGTCCTCGGCGGCGGAGGTGACGAGGTTGGCGGTGAGCGTGGCGACCTCCTGGTCGGCGGCGGTCTCGGCCGAACGGGCCGAGATCATCGTCGCCTGCCCGTCGAGGGTCTCGCTGCCGCCCCACACCACGCGCGAAGAGACGCCGCCCTCGTTCTGCGGCGTCATGATGATCGTTCCGACGTCGGGGTCTTCGCGACCGGCCGCATCCACGTAGGCGGGGAGGGTGCTCTCCGGCCCGTTGGTCAGCAGCGCGGTACCCCGGGCCATCGCGGTGAGCGAGGGCACCGCGAGCACGGCGAGAGCGACCATCACCGCGACGGCCGCCGGAGTGCGCACGGCGGCGAGCCGCGGCGCCAGGCCGCTGTCGAGGGCGGCGAGGGCGCCGCCGAGGGCGCCGAGCCAGGCCAGGCTCAGGCCGGCTCCGGGCCAGATGGGCACCGAGATCGACTGCGTGAACGCGACCGAGACGCCGACTGCGGCGAACGCGGTCGCAAGCCCGAGTGCCGCCACCACCAGCAGGGCGATGCCCGCCGCCCACCGCTGGGTCAGCGGCGCCGCAAGCGCGAGGATCGCCACGGGAGCGGCCAGCAGAGGCACCCACCAGGTGGGTGCGCCGGGGATGAATCCGGCCCAGCCGGCGAGGTCGGGGGTCGGGATGCCGGCAGCCAGCAGGGCGCGGCCGGCGGCATCCGCTCCGACCTGCGGGCCCGACCACGTCAGTCCGGGGTCGGCGAGCAGTCCCCAGGGGTTGCCGGCGCGCAGCTGGTGCCAGACCAGCGGCGCGGCAAGCAGCACGCCCGGCACCAGCACCCACACCACACGCGCGACCCCGCGGCCCCGGCGCAGCACGACCGTGAGCACGATCGCGCCGAGCCACAGCACGATGAGCGCGGGTGCGAGCGATGGTGCGCACGCGACGACTCCGGCGAAGAGGAGGGATGCCGCCCCCGAGGCGACCCACGAGCGCTGCGCGACCGAGCCGGCGTAGAAGAGCCACGGCAGGAGCAGGTGCGCCAGCACGGCGCTGGGGCGACCCTGGGTGAGGGCGGCCAGGAACGTGGGGGCGAGCGCCCACATCGCACCTCCCGCGAACCGCAGCAGCGAGCGGTCGGTCACCCGGGTGGCGGCGAACCAGCCGCCGAGTGCGGCCAGGGGCAGTGCCGCCAGCCAGATGATCACGAGAGCCCGGGACGGCTCGCCCGGCCAGAGACTCCCGAGCACCGCCAGCACGGCCGCGAACGGGTCGGCCGGGCCGATCGTGTCGAGGCCCGACGCGCGAAGGCCGTATGCCGCGTCCGCCCACAGCCGCGCGGCATCCGCCGCCAGGGGCTGCAGTCCGCCGCCGCCGAGCACGGCCCAGGCGGCCAGCGCGGGGAAAGCGGCGATCGACGCGACGACGGCCCCCAGCACGAGCCACGCTCCGCCGCCGGTGAAGAACCGGAGCTCGCCGCGGCGCGTCGGCGCCGCCGAGTCGGCGTCGTCGTCCAGCTGTTCGCGCAGGGCGCGCTGCGACACCCGCAGCGGGGCGATCTGCGCCCACGATGCCGTGCGCGACGAACGGATGCGCGCGCGCGACCGCGCGATCGAGGGCAGGCGCACCATCGCGGTGATGGCGGCGCCCCACTCCGGCAGGACCAGACCCGGCTGCTTGCGCACGATCTGCAGCACGGTGCGCCACAGGGCCACCGGCAGGATCGCCAGCCAGAGCAACGGCACCGCGAGCGGCGGCGCGTAGACGAGACGGCGATGCAGCTGGGCGGTGCGGGAGGCGAATGCCCGGCGCCGCCGGCGCACGCCGGTCAGGGGCGAGGGCAGCCCGGCGACGCCGTCGCCGGCGACCGCGACCAGGGCCGTGGGGACCAGCAGCACGCGGGCGCCGGTCAGACGCGCCCGCACACCGAGGTCCAGTCCTTCGTCGGCGCCGGCCAGCGCACGGTCGAGACCGCCGAGCGCGCGCCACGCCTCCGTGCGGGCCAGGACGCCGCGGATGTCGGCGCCGAGCACGTCTTCCCGCGCGTCGTGCTGGCCCTGGTCGAGTTCGGCGTCGGCGAGGCCGACGGTGCGGCCGAAGCCGGTCATGCTGACGCCGAGCGAGACGATCTCGGTGCGGTCGTCCCAGCGCACCAGCTTGGGCGCGACGAACGCGACGGACGGGCCGAGCTCGAGTGCGCCGACGAGGCGGGCGAGCGCTTCGGGCTCGGGCGCGGTGTCCTGCGCGAGGATCCACACCGCATCACCCGACACCCGGAGCGTCGCCATCGCGGTCGCGGCGGCGAAGCCGGTCGAGGCGGGCGCAGTGATCACGGACTCGGCACCGGATGCGGCGGCCACGGCCGCGACGCCCGCATCGTCGCCGCACACCACGATCGTGAGTGCGTCGGCCCGGGTGGTCTGCTCGTCGAGGCCCGCGAGAGTGCGCCGCAGGTGGTGTGCGGCGGGGGTGCGCCCATCGGGGCGCACCACGAGTATGGCGTGGACTCGGGCGGGCATGACGTGGTCAGCCTAGGCGGGTCGCAAACCGCGGACGGGCGTACGCGCCGCTGTTCGCGGGAACGGGCTCGCTGCCCGTCTGCGGCAGGGCCGTCGTCAGCTCGCGCGACGCTTCAGTTTCCGACGTTCGCGTTCGCTGAGCCCGCCCCAGATCCCGAAGCGCTCGTCGTTCTTCAGCGCGTAGTCGAGGCACTCGCCGCGAACATCGCACGTCGTGCAGATCTTCTTGGCGTCGCGCGTAGAGCCGCCCTTCTCTGGGAAGAACGCCTCCGGATCTGTCTGTGCGCACAGCGCATCGGTCTGCCATCCGAGCGGATTGCCGTCTTCCCCCTCAAGAGGACGGCGCACCCCCGGAACCCCGAGCTGGACCGGATCGACGAACCAATTGTCGGGAACGCCTGAACGGTAACCCGTCATCTCGTTCTCCCACCTTCTCACCCCCACGCCGGTTCGCGTGTACGAGTAATTACACCGGTGTAGTTCGCCAGGGTCAAGTCGCAGATCGTAAAGCCTCACCCCACGCTTGAACGTTTACGACGCGCCGTCGGCGTGTCGCGGTGCACGCGCGAGCGCCTCACGATGTGGATGCGGCTGCGGACACCGCCGCGGATGCCGAGCCGGGCTGTGCGACGAAGACCTCGCCGGCACCGCTGATGCGCAGCCGCTCCTCGTCCGGGGTGACCAGAACGGCTTCTCCGGGCGCCAGCGCCACGCCGGTTCCGCTCCGCTCCCCGCCCGCTGTCACCTCCCCGACCGTGCCGAGCACGATCGCGACGCCGTCCAGGTCGAGCAGGTGCTCCTGCCCGGGCGCTGCGACCACGTGCGTGAGCGCGAAGTCCGGCACATCCGGCGCGAACCGCGACACTCCGTCGAGGGGGGCCGGCCGCAGCACCGCGACCGGTCCCGGTGTCGGATCGAGCACCTTGACCAGTTCGCCGACATCGACGTGCTTGGGCGTCAAGCCGCCGCGCAGCACGTTGTCGCTCGCCGCCATGATCTCCACGCCGAGGCCGGATTGGTACGCGTGCAGCACGCCCGCCGGAACGAACAGTCCCTCTCCTCGGCGCAGGACCACCAGGTTCATCAGCAGGGCGACGCCGATGCCGCGATCGCCCGGGAAGTCCACGGCCAGCCGGCGGATGAGGTCGAGCTCGGCCGCGAACTCGACCGACTCGGCCTCGGCCGCCGCGGCGACGATCTGCGCGATGACGCCCGCGGCTTCGCCCGCGAGCAGCCACTCGATCGTGTCGCGCACCGCGGCTGCCGCATCCGCCCCCGAGAGCCGGGCGGCGAGCACCTGGCCGCCCGCACCGAGCAGCGACAGCAGCCGGCGGGTGTCGTGCAGGTCGCGGATGCCGGCAAGAGCCGTGAAGGTCTCGCTGACGGCGACGATGAGCTCGGGCTTGTGGTTCTCGTCGCGGTACGTGCGCTCGGGCGCATCGCGCGGGATCCCCTCGGTCTCTTCGCGCGCGAAAGCTTCGATGGCCTGCGCCCGGGAGGGGTGCGCCTGGATCGAGAGCGAGGATGCCGCAGCCAGCAGCTTCATGAGGTACGGGAGCCGTTCGGGGGTGCCCGTGCCGGCCCCCTCGTGCGCCAGCCACTGCCCCAGCGTCCGGCCATCCGCCACGTGCGCGGGACAGCCCGGGTGGTCGCCGAACCACACCTCCGCCTCGGGCCGGCCCGACGGAGCACGGCCCTGCAGGGCGGCGATCAGGGTCGTCGAACCCCAGTCGTAGTCACGAGGCGCATTCGTCATCGAGGCGAGCATGCCTCCAGGGTACGGGGGCTCACCCGGTACCCTGATCTCACGATGGCCGTCCACACGAAGCATCCCGCATCGGCGCCTCCGGCCGCCCCGGTGCGCGAGAAGACGGGCCACCTGATGCTGCGCGGCTGGTGCGTCTTCGTGCTGTTCATGGCGCTGTCCGGAGTCGCCTGGATCAATGCGATCGGCGAGCTGGCCACCGCGATCATCACGATCGGCGGCGGACTGCTCTCCCTCGGGCTGTGGTTCGCGGTGCGCCCGCCGGTGCAGTGGCGACGGCTGCCGTGGCTCACGATCGCCTACGTCGCCTGGGCGGCGCTGTCGCTCATCTGGTCGCAGTGGCGCGAAGCGACCGCGCTGACGCTGCTGCTGCTGGTGATCACCACGCTGCAGGGCCTGTTCATCGGCAGCGTCCTGAGCTGGCGCGAGCTCGTGCGCGCGGTCGCCGCGGCCCTGAAATGGGTCATGGCACTGTCCCTGGTCTTCGAGCTGTGGGTCTCGATCTTCATCGGCGGCCCGATCCTTCCCGGCTTCGTGATCCCCACCGAGCCCGCCGACGACCCGATCGTCTACTGGTCGCGCGACAACCTGTTCGACGGCGGCCGCATCCAGGGCATCATGGGCAACGCGAATCTGCTCGGGCCGGTCGCGCTGCTGGCGATCATCGTCTTCTCGATCCGGTTCGCGGCCGGGGCGCCCCGGCGCGCGACGCTCGGGGTGTGGATCGGGCTGTCCGCCTACCTGTTCTACCGGGCGTCCTCGGCCACCGCCTACGTCGCCGCCATCGCGGTGGCGATCGCGCTCGTCACCGTGCTGCTGATGCGCCGCGCCCGCCGGCCCGGCGAGCGCACCCGGTACTATCTCGCCTTCGCCGCCGTGGGGCTCGGCGGGGCGGTGGCCTTCTGGCTGCTGCGCGACACGATCTTCACCGCGCTGGGCCGCAGCTCCGACCTCACCGGCCGCGAGAGGATCTGGCAGGCCGTGCTCGAGCGGGCCGTGGAGCATCCGCTGATCGGCTGGGGCTTCTCGACGCCTTGGATCGTCGGCGACCCCGCCTTCGACGGGTGGATCACCGACCACGGCCAGACGGTCATGCAGGCGCACAACATGTGGGTCGACGTCTTCCTGCAGCTCGGCCTGATCGGCGTGTTCCTCATGGGGATGGTGTACCTGGCCTTCATCTGGCGGTCCTGGTTCTTCGCCGTCGACCGGCCGCGCTGGGACCTGCGCGCCGATCGGCCGTATTCGCCGCTCACCCTGCTTCCCGTGCTCGTGGGCGCACTCCTGATCGTGCAGGGACTCGCCGAGTCCGGTCCGCTGCTGCTGTGGGGGTGGCTGTTCGTGGTCATGCTCGCGTTCAAGATCAAGCAGTCACCGCACATCGGCGAGGGCGCAGCAGAGATGCGCATCGCGATCGAGCGCGGCGAGCTGACCACGCGGGCGTCGTGACCGACTCGACCCACGACGCCGCGCCCCCGCGCTGGGTCGGTCTGCTCGCCTCTGCGGCGCTGGCCCGCGCCTACACGATCGCGGTGCTGGGTGCGGTGTTCTCGGCGTTCGCGATCGAGAAGATCGCCGGCCGGGTCACCTACACCTCGATCATCGTCGGACTCTTCGTGATCGGAATCGGGATGCTGGTCGCCCGGCACCGCGAGATCTCGCTGGTGCGCCTCGTGCCCACCACGCTCGTGCTGTTCGTCGCCTGGGCGTTCGCGAGCATCTTCTGGAGCCAGGACGCGCCCAGCTCGCTCTGGAGCTGGGTCTCCACGGCGGGCCTGGCCTTCCTCGCGGTGACGATCGGCCACGTCCGCGATACCCTGCAGACCGCGCGCGCCCTGGGCGATGTCCTGCGGGTTCTGCTGTCGATCTCGCTCGGCGTCGAGATCGTCGCCGGGCTGCTCCTGGACATGCCGATCGCCTTCCTCGGCATCCAGGGCAACATCGCCCAGCTCGGGCCGATCCAGGGCATCTTCGGCACCCGCAACCTGCTCGGGTTCGTCGCGGTGATCGCCCTGATCACCTTCCTGATCGAGTACCGCACGCAGTCGGTGCGCATCGGCGTCTCCGTCTACTCGGTCGTGCTCGCGGGCGGGCTCGCCACCCTCAGCGACTCCCCCACCGTGCTGGTGCTGGCCGTCGCGGTCGGGCTGACGGTCGGCGCGCTCGCCCTCGTGCGCCGCGCCCGCCCGGAAAGACGCTCCGCGCTGCAGTGGACCCTCGGCGGCATCGTGGTCGCGGGGCTCGCGATCGGCTATGCGGCGCGGCATCCGATCATCGCCCTGCTCGGCGCCGGGTCGGACTTCGCGATGCGCGTGAACCTCTGGAACACGATGGTCGACTACCTGCGCTCGAACCCGGTGCAGGGCTGGGGGTGGTTCGGCCCCTGGAACCTGGGCGAGTTCCCCTTCAGCGCGATCAACTACGCGCTGCGCACCACCCACGCGACCGGGCTTAACGCCTACTTCGACGTGCTGCTGCAGCTCGGCTGGATCGGCCTGCTGCTGTTCGGAGCCTTCGCCGGCGTCGCGCTGGTGCGCTCCTGGCTCGACGCCAGCGAGCACCGCTCGGTCATCTACGCGTGGACGCCCTTGGTGCTCGTGACCCTGCTGGTCGACTCGATGTTCGAGAGCTTCACGCTGTCAGGATTCGGCTGGCTGCTGCTGGTGCTGTGCGCGGTGCGCGCCGGTCAGTCCCGATCGTGGCGCAGGCACATCGACACGGGCGAAAGCGGGCCCGAGCTGCCGCATGTCCAGGGAGG
>NZ_WOYP01000057.1 GCF_011620715.1 Microbacterium sp.
CGCGCGAGTGGCGGAATAGGCAGACGCGCTGGCTTCAGGTGCCAGTGCCCGAAAGGGCGTGGGGGTTCAACTCCCCCCTCGCGCACGACAAGGATCAGCCCCTGACCTGGGATCACCAGTCAGGGGCTCACCTATTTCCCGGGGCGAAGTGCTCGCGGGTCACGCCCGGAGGGACCCCCGATGTTCGGACAGCCATCCCACGCCGTCTTCGCCGCCACGAATCGCGTGCTCAGCCGATGACTCGAGAACCGGGGCGTGAGCGGCTCCCCAAGGCCGTATGGATTCTGTCCTCTGTCACATTCCTCACGACTATGGGATACGGGGTCGTGGGCCCGGCCCTCCCGGCGCTGGCTGATCTGTTCCAGATCTCCATCACCGCCGCGAGCATCGCGATCAGCGGGTTCGCCGCCTTCCGCCTGATCGCCAATGTCGGATTCAGCGGCCTGCTCAAACGCTGGCGACTGCGCTCCGTACTCTTCGGCGGTCTCGTCCTGCAGTCGGTGTGCAGTGTGCTCGCGGGCCTCGCGCCTGACGGGACGCTGTTCTTGGTCTTCCGGTCCATCAGCGGCCTGGGCAGTGCTGCGCTGACCGTATCCGCGACGGCACTGCTGCTCGCACTCGTCCCCGCCCATCTACGGGGTCGCGGGATGAGCACCTACTTCGCGGCGAGTTCGCTCGGAGCGATCTCCGGCCCCGCAGTGGGGGGATTCCTCGCCGTCGCCAACCCCCGCCTCCCGCTGATCTTCTACGGAGTCGTCCTGCTCTGTGCCGCAGTGGTCGCGTTCTTCGCCCTTCGCGAGGCGAAAGACGTCCGAACGTCGGACGCTGCAGGCCAGGACGGCATCCCAGTGAAGACGCGGACCGTGGCCGCGACACTTCTGTCCAACCCGGTATTCATCGCCGCCCTGTGCTGCCACTTCGCTGTGGGCTGGGCGCTGTACGGAGTCCGCACGACGACCATTCCCCTCTATCTCGGCGCGCTGGGCTTCGCGACGGCGATCATCGGGGTGCTGCTCACGGTCGGCGCTGTCACACAGGTCATCGGCTCCGCGGCTGCGGGCTCCGCATCCGACCGCTGGGGCCGTGGTCTGCCGCTCATCTCCGGCCTCGTCGCCGGCATGGTGGCCTTCGTCCTGATCGCGCTGACGGGCGAGTTCGCCGTCTTGATCGTCGCATTCATCCTGATGGGCTTGGCCGGAGGTGCTCTCGCGGCTGTGCCGGCAGCGATGCTGGGCGATGTCCCGCTGGGAGGCAGCGGCCTCGGTGTGGCGCTGTACTGGATCGTCTTCGACGTGGCCGCCATCATCGGGCCGCTGGTGAGCGGGGTGATCGCCGACACCGCCGGCTTCCAGCCGGCGCTGGTCACACCCCAGATCCCGTTCGTGCTCGCGATAATCGCCTCCCTCTACGCCCTCCGCTGGCAGTCCAAGCGCGCATCCTGACCGCCGATGGAGCGCGATGACGTGGCCCCGCGATATCGGTAGAGTGAGCGATGTCACGCCATGCGCGTGGCCTATCCGGGGGGATCCGTCGACGCCCGGGCTTCGAGTGTCTTGCTCAGCCCGGGCGTGCGATGGGCCGTGCAACGTTTGTGTCACCTTATTTGCGGAGATTTGCCCGCAGCACATCGTGATTCGGTAGCCTGAGTGGGACTCGACGCAGATGGCTCGGGCACAACAGAACGGCATTACATGAGTACCCAGGGCACGGTCAAGTGGTTCAACGCGGAGAAGGGCTTCGGCTTCATCGCTCCTGATGATGGCGGTGCCGACGTCTTCGCGCACTACACCGCGATCCAGTCGGGCGGTTACCGCTCGCTTGAAGAGAACCAGCGCGTCGAGTTCGAAGTCGCCCAGGGCCCCAAGGGCCTGCAGGCTGAGAACATTCGTCCGGTCTAGTCGACCGATCTCGTGGCGCTCGCGCCACGTTCGTGCGGGGCGAGTTGCGATTCAGTCGCGCTCGCCCCGCACCAGTTCAACCCCTGCGCCGGCGAACTGCCGCAGAGTGGCGTCGGGAAGGAATGCGCGCGTCAGCCCCGCACCGATGCGGGTGAGATCGCTCTCGTCGCGGAACAGCAGGTACATCGTCTCGTAGCGCGGGTGGAACTTCTCCTTGAACCGGTGCAGCGAGCCGAAGCCGTAGACCGGCTCGAGCATGTTCGCGAGCCAGTCCGAAAGACTGGCGATGGCTCCGGCATCCGGCGGATAATCGTGAGCCAGCGGAGCGCCGGACAACGACATCACCTCGGCGCCCTCCTCCGAGAAGAGCTTGGCTGACGAGCCGATCAGGAACTCCATCACCGGGCCGAAGCCGCCGTCGCGGCGGCGCATCAGGTCGAGCGTCCAACCACGCACCTTTCCATGCTCGCCGTATACCGGCAGCCAGGACAGGAATCCCTCGACGTCGCCCGTGGTGGAGACCGCGATCGCCAGACGAACCTCGGGATCCATCGCCTCGTCCAGGGTGCCGAGCGTGAATCCCATCTCGGGAAGACCCTTGTCGCCCACCCACATCTCGGAGATCGCGCGCAGCTGCTGCTGCACTCCCCAGCTCTCGTCGCGCAGGCGGGTCATCCGGAACGTCACCTCTTCGCGGCCGGCGCGATTGATCGAGGTGCGGACGGCCGCCCAGGCCTTTCCGGTGAACTCGAGCCCGGGAAGGTCGACGATCGTGTCGTCGGCCACCACGATGTTGCGCCACGTCGTCGGAACAGCATCCTTCGTCGCTTCGCTCGCGCTGAAGAAGCAGGGGATCAGACCGGCGCCCTCGGCCATCGCGATGAGCTCCGACACCGAGTCGGAGCGCGATGCGGCCGGACCGAGCGGATCGGCGAGCACGATTGCCACCCCTGCTCGCTTCTGGTATGCCACGATCCCGCCGGAGGTGCGTGCATAGCTGTTGCCGCCCCACGTCGTCATCCACGACAGCGTGCCGCCGCCGTGACTGCGCAGCATCTCCTTGACCTCATCGAGCGTCGGCTCGTCGCCGACGCCGATCGTGGCCTTGCGCCGCGCGCGGAAAGCACCCCGCACCCAGATCAGGTAGACGAGCAGCCCGAGCCAGATCGCCGACTGGGCGATCGCCACGCTCGGGTCGCCGACCGAGCTCTCGATGCTCGCGCCGGGGACGAACATCAGCCCGACCAAGACCACGCCGGTCAGAACGTTGAACGAGCCGAGGATGACGCCGAGCACCCATGCCCATCGCCGGCCCCGCCGCAGACCGTTCGCGATGATCAGGATGATCACGGCGTCGATGGCGAGGTCGATCAGCGATCCGTCCCGGGCGTCGGTGTGGCCGAACGGTCCGTCCGTCGGGACGAGGAAGGTGAGCACGTCGATCGCAAGCAAGGCGAGAACGCTGACGAACGCGATCAGCCGCTGCTCGCGCACGGTCGTGCGCTGGAAGCGCAACGACCGGTCGACGAACAGCACCAAGCCGATGGCGAGGGCGTGCTCGAGATCGGACAGCGAGCCCCAGAAGAACAGCGTCACGGCAGAGAATCCGAGCAGGATCGCCCACGCGCGTACCCGCCACGGCGCGTTCAGCAGTCCGGCAGCCGCGGCCAGGCATGCCATTGTTCCGCCGGAGGGGCCGACATCGAGGGCGAGTGCCTCCTGCTGAGCCCACGGCCACGGCAGCAACGCGAACAGCCAGAGGAGCAGCGCGCCGGCGAAGATCGCGAACAGCTGGCCGACGCCGAAGTAGGCGAGCGCGACGCGGGACCCGCGCCGGAACTCGAGATACCCCATGCCGACGAAGCTGCCGATCGTGAAGACGTACACGAGGGGGTGGTTCACGAAGAACGTGCCTGTGATCGGAGTCCACCAGCGGCCCTCGAGGAGCGCGGGCAGACCGTAGGCGACCGGCTCGTACAGCGGGTTGTCCTCGAACGGACTCCACAGCCCCGCGAAAACGACCCCGACCGCCAGGATGACCGCGATCATCGTGAGGGTCGCCGGAATCCTGCCGAAGACGTTCAGCACGGGATGGCGCGGCTCGGTCTCGACGGCGTCGGTCATGGGATCACGATAGCGGCGCGCCCTCGCGCCACGTTGGAGAGGGCACGGCGAAGGGGATCACCGGCCGCCGAGTCGGTCGTAATTCGCGAGTGCCTGCGCGTCTTCGGCATCCCGCATCGCCCGGCGAGCGGCATCGAGTGCCTCCACGGGATCGGGCAGCTGCCGGGCCGAGGCGAGCTCCCGCTGAGCCGACGCCAGCCGCGAGCGAGCGTCGGCGCTCGCTCGCGTGTGCGCGACAGAGGACTCGGCATGCGAAAGCGCGTTGCGGGCCGCGGCCAGCGTGCCGGGCAGCGCGGTGCGTGCGCCGCGGATCCGCTGCTGGGCGGTGCGGGCATCGCCCAGGGCCAGGTCGAGCCGGTCGCGCAGGCGCGCGATGCGGTCGACCGTGCGCGTCGGCCGGCGAGTGGCATCGATCTCGGTTTCGGTCAGTTCGGCATCGATGACACGGAGCTCGGCGCCCAGCCGCGCGGAATCGGCGGGGTCGAGCTGCTCTCGCGTGATGGCGGCCTGTCGCAGCGCGGTGCGCGCGCCGGCGATCTCGCCGGGCACGGCCTGCGCAGCCTGGGTCACGAGCCGGTGCGCCTCCTCCAGCGTGCGCGCCTCCGCCTCGGCGCGGCGCAGCGCGCGCTCGGCGGCGGCCAGGTCGGTCAGGGCGGTGCGTGTCGGGTCGTTCGCGGTCTGGGCGGCGGCGGCGAGCAAACGCTCCGCCTCGGCGGCATGGTCGATCGCGGCGCGTGCGGCCTGCGAGGCATCGGACCACTCGTCCTCGGCGAACTTCGACGACAGCTCGGCGACGAGCGCGGCCGGATCCCCCATTGTCGCGCGCAGCGCTGCCAGGCGTTCGCGGGCGGCAGCGACCTGAGCTGCGGCGGATACGTTCGCCCGCACCCAGTCCGCGTGTTCGGCGCGCGCGGCCGAGATCGTCGCGAGGGCCTCGGTGCTGCGGCGCTCGATGCGGGCTGCGACGCGCCGGATCTCGACCGGGGCGGCATCCGGTTCCGAGATGGCGCGGTACTCCTCGAACGAGTCGTCGCGGACGTGCTGCGCGGTGAGCCGGGCGCGGCGGAGGGATGCCGGCGAGCCGCCGCCGTAGAGCGCGCCTGACAGCCCGACCTCGAGGTCGAGCTCGTCCACCGCGTCATCCAGCCGCACCAGTGCCACCCCGGCCTTGGCGCGGAGCGCGTCTGCCTCGTCGCGGGCGCGCGGAGAGCGCCGCGCGGCGCGGATCGCCCAGGCGATGACCGCGACGGCGATGGCGGCGACGCCGAAGACGACCAGTGCCGGAACCACCCAGGACAGCAACCCGGCGACGACCTCAGCCATCGGCATCCCGGATCAGGAGCAGGTCGCGCAGTTCCTCGACCGTGGCGACCGCGGCCTGCGCGCCGGCGGCCTCGTGCGGCCAGCTGAAGCCCCAGCGCACGAAGATCACCGGCACGTCGGACGCGGCGCCGCCTTCGACGTCGTGGTGCCGGTCGCCGATCAGGACGGGGCGGCTCGTGTCGACGCGAGCCGCCTCGAGCCGGCGCAGAGCCTCAGCCACGATGTCTGCCTTCGCGGCGAGCGTCCGCTCGTCGGAGGTGGCGCCCACGATCGCCGTGAAACAGGGCGAGAGGTCGAAGTGGTCCATGAGGGCATCGACCTGGATCTCGGGCTTCGAACTCGCGGTCGCCTGCGGAATGCCGGCCGCGGCGACCTCCGTGATGAGCTCACCGACGCCGGGGAAGAGCTTCGCGCCGGTGGCGTACCCGTCGGCCTTGCCGAGAGTGCGGTAGAACGAGACGGCCTCGGCGGCCCCGTCGGGCGACATGCCGCCGGCGACCTGGAACGACTCGAACATCGGCGGTCCGATCCAGTGCACGAGCTCGGCGCGCGTGGGCGCCGTCTTGCCGAAATGCTCGAGAGTGATCGTCAGTCGGCGCAGGATGCCGTCGGAGGCATCCACGATAGTGCCGTCCACGTCCCACAACAGGCACGTCCACGGCGATCTGCTCCCCATGGCTCTCACGCTACCCCGCGTCAGAAAAGCCGAGGCGCGCCGGAGTCGACGCCCTTCATGCCGTCGTAGTCCAGCGTCACGCAGCGGATGCCGCGGTCGGCGGCCAGCACGCGCGCCTGGGGCTTGATCTCCTGCGCGGCGAAGACCCCGGTGACCGGGGCGAGGTGAGGATCACGTCCGAGCAGCTCGAGGTAGCGCGTGAGCTGCTCGACGCCGTCGATGTCGCCGCGACGCTTCACCTCGACGGCGATGGTGCCGCCGGCGGCATCGCGCAGCAGCAGATCGACGGGACCGATCGCGGTCGGGAACTCCCGGCGCACGAGGGTGAGTCCGTCACCGATCACGTCGACCTGCTCGGCGAGCAGGCGCTGCAGGTCGGCCTCGACGCCGTCCTTGACCAGCCCCGGATCGAGCCCGAGCTCGTGGGACGTGTCGTGCAGGACTTCGTGGATGCGCACCAGGAGCGCGTCGCCGGTCTTGGCGTGCGTCACCTTCCACATCTGAACGACGCCGTCCTCGGCATCCGCCTCATCGGGCGCCTGCAGGGTGAGCGTGCACGGCGGGCTCATCCAGTTCAGTGGCTTGTAACTCAGCGAGTCGGAGTGCACGAGCACGCTGCCGTCGGCCTTCAGCACCAGGAGTCGCGTCGCAAGGGGAAGGTGCGCGTTGAGCCGACCGGTGTAGTCCGCCGAGCAGCGGGCGATGACGAGGCGCATCCGTCGAGCCTAGTCGGCGACCCGGGTGAGTCACCCGGCGTGCTCGGACTGCCTGTGCGGGTGCCCCGCGCCCACCGTCGAACCGCCGATCGGGCGCGCCGCCGGAGACGCGAGACCCGAGGCGATGATGAGCGCGACCAGGATGTACAGGGTGTTGAGCAGGCCGATGTGCTCGCTGATGAGTCCGAGCAGGGGCGGGCCGGCGAGGAAGGCGATGTAGCCGATCGTCGCCGTAGCGCTCACGCGGGCGGCGGCCTTGGCCGGGTCATCGGCGGCAGCCGACATCCCGAGCGGGAACCCGAGCGAGACGCCGGCGCCCCACAGGGCCGCACCCACGAAGATGAGCGGCACGGTCGGCGCGAGGATGAACAGCAGCAGCCCGACGGTCGCCGTGGCGGCGAGCACGCGCAGGGTCGCGACGCGCCCGAAGCGGTCCACGAGCGGACCGCCGAACACGCGGACCGCCGTCATGCTCACCGAGAAGACCGCGAGTCCGGCAGCGCCCAGCGCCTTGTCGGCGCCGTGGCCCTCGACGATGCCCAGCGCGAGCCAGTCGTTGGCCCCGCCTTCGGCGAACGCCATGCCCAGCAGGATCACGCCGAGCGCATACGTGCGCGGCTCGCGCCAAGCCGACAGGGTGATGTGCAGGCGCTCGCGCAGGGCGAGCTTCGGCGCAGCGGCCGGTGTGTCGAGGTTGAGTTCGCGCGCGGGAACGTTCGCGACGCTCACGCACGCGATCACGACGATGATCACGGCGATGATGCTGAGGTGGGTCACCACCTTCATGCCGATCGCGATCGCCGCGACCCCCAGGCCTGCGCCGATCACGGTGCCGAAGCTGAAGAAGGCGTGGAACAGCGGCAGGATCGTCTTGCCCGACTGCTTCTCGATCGCGGCGCCCTCGACGTTCATCATGACGTCGACCGCGCCGTTGCCGAAGCCCCACAGCAGCAGTCCGAGCGTGACGACCAGGGGTGATTCGAAGACGCTCGCGCCGAAGCCGATGAGCGCGACGCCGATGCCGAACAGGATCATCGCGCCCAGCATCCCGCGTCGCGCGCCGAAGCGGGCGAGCAGGATCGAGCTGACCGACACACCGAGGATCGACGCGATTCCGCCGGCGAGCAGCATGAGGCCGAGCCGGGCGTTGTCGACCCCGACGGCATGCTTGATATCGGGCACGCGCGCCGCCCACGTGGCGATCGACAGGCCGCTGGCCAGAAAGATCGCGAAGACGGCGGTGCGCCACCGCCCCAGCTGGGGTCGGGCGAGCGCGGAATCCATGCGACAAGGGTACGGCCGCGCGCTGAGCGACCTCTCGCGGGAGACGGCGGCATCGATCCGATTCACCTGCTCTTTTCGCGAAGGCAACACCATCGCTGCACGCGCTGACCCGCTCGGCCCGCGCGGCTGAGTCGGATCCCGCCTGGATAGACTGGATCGGACTCCCCCCTCGCCCGAGCCGCAGCCGTGTCCGCACCGGACGAGCATTCCGGCTGACGATCCATGAGGAGGCTGCGCATGCTGATCCTCCTCGGCGCGTTCGCGCTCCTTCCGCTGGTGCTGCCGTGGCTCGTCGCCCGGATCGGCGCGCGCGCGTTCTACGTCGGGGCACTCCTGCCGGGTGCCGCGTTCGTCTACACCGCGATCCAGACCCCTGCGGTCCTCGCCGGGCACATTCCGTTCGAGACGTTCGAGTGGATCCCGTCCCTCGGCATCCAGCTCTCGATGCGGCTCGACACGCTCTCATGGGTCATGGCGCTCATCGTCACCGGCGTGGGCGCACTCGTGATGCTCTACTGCCGCTGGTACTTCCGCGGACATATCGAGGGCGTCGGGCAGTTCTCGGCGGTTCTGCTCGCCTTCTCGGGGGCGATGTACGGACTGGTGGTCACCGACGACCTCGTCGTGCTGGTGATGTTCTGGGAGCTCACCAGCGTGCTGTCTTACCTGCTGATCGGGTTCTACAACCGTCGCGGCGCAAGCCGCCGCGCCGCGCTGCAGGCGCTGCTGGTCACTTCGCTGGGCGGCCTCGTGATGCTGATCGGCGTCGTGCTGCTCGTGGTCGAGACCGGCACCACGAGCATCTCGGGGATCCTCGCGATGGCTCCGACCGGGTCCGTGGTCGATGCCGCGCTCGTGCTGATCCTGGTCGGCGCGCTGAGCAAGTCGGCGATCTTCCCGTTCCACTTCTGGCTCCCCGCGGCGATGGCAGCTCCCACCCCGGTGAGCGCGTACCTGCACGCCGCGGCCATGGTGAAGGCCGGCATCTACCTCATCGCGCTGTTCGCCCCGGTCTTCGCCGGCTCTGCGCTGTGGCGGCCGATCGTGGTCTTGCTCGGCGTGGTGACCATACTCCTGGGCGGCCTGCAGGCACTGCGGGAGTCCGACCTGAAGCGCATCCTCGCATTCGGCACGGTCAGCCAGCTCGGGTTCCTGGCCGTCGTGCTCGGTTACGGCATCCAGGATGCCGCGCTCGCCGGCATCGCCCTGCTGATCAGCCATGCGCTCTTCAAGTCCGCACTGTTCCTGGTCGTCGGAGTCATCGATCGGCAGCTCTCCACGCGCGACATCCGAGAGCTGAGCGGCGTGGGCCGGCAGGCGCCCGTCATGGCGACGTTCACGGCGATCGCGCTCGCCTCGATGGTCGGCTTCGTTCCGACGATCGGCTTCGTCGCGAAGGAGGGGATCATCGCTGCGTTCCTGCACGAAGCGGCCGGCGGAGCCGTATGGGGAATCGTCGCCCTCATCGGGATCGTGCTCGGGTCGATTCTCACGGCCGCCTACGGGATCCGGTTCTTCTGGGGAGCTTTCTGGACCAAGAAGACCGGCGGCGTCGCGATGCCGCGCACGGAGTGGCCGGACCCGCCGATCGGCTTCCTCGGCGCACCGGTGCTGCTGTCGGCACTGACGGTGGTCGCGGGTCTGGCGGCACCCCTGCTCGATGTCGTGATCGCCCCGTACGCGGCTTCGGCTCCGGCATCCAGCCCCGGTGTCGCTGCGCCGGAGCACCCCGCCCACCTCGCGCTGTGGCACGGCCTCGAACCGGCTTTGTGGATCTCGCTCGGCACGATCGCAGCCGGAGTGGCGCTGGGCCTGCTCGTGAACGCGACGGGATGGCAGCGCCGGATGCTGCCCTTCACGGCCGCCGACCTCTACAACGCGACGCTTCGGGGGATCGCACGGCTCTCAGTCATCACCACGAGCCTGACCCAGCGGGGTTCGCTGCCGGTGTACGTCGGCACGATCTTCGTCGTCTTCGTCGCGGCCGAGGGAACGGCGCTGCTCGCCGGATCGGACTGGCAGGCCCAGCTGGATGCCTACCAGACGCCGATGCAGCTCGTCGTCGCACCGATCATGATCGCCGCCGGCCTCGTTGCCGTGCTTGCCCGCAAGCGCTACACCGGAGTCGTGCTCGTGTCGGTCACGGGCCTGGGCATGGTGCTGTTGTTCGCCACCAGCGGAGCCCCCGACCTGGCGCTGACGCAGATCCTCGTCGAGACGGTGACACTCGTTGCCTTCGCCCTGGTTCTGCGACGGATCCCCTCACGGATGGGCGAGCACAACGCGACGGTCCGGCCGATCGCCCGGGCAGTGCTGGCGGCAGCAGTCGGTGTGACCATGGCACTCGTCGCCATGGTGGCCACGGGCGCCCGCTCGGCCGAGCCGATCTCGGAGTCGTTCCCCGACCTGGCCTACCAGCTCGGCCACGGCAAGAACGTGGTCAACGTCGCGCTGGTCGACCTGCGCGGCTGGGACACGATGGGCGAGCTGTCGGTGCTGATCCTGGCTGCGACGGGCGTGGCTTCGCTGGTCTTCGTGACGCACCGCGCCGACACGCTGTCACGGTCGACAGCGCCGCTGCCACCCGCGGCCGCGCGCACCCGGCGCCCGCTGGTCGAGACCGAGCACGGCGTGCGCCCGCGCGCGGAGGCGTCGGGCTCCCAGCGCATGGCGTGGCTGGTCGGCGGCCAGCGAGTGCGCCCCGAGGACCGCTCGATCCTGCTGGAGGTGATCGTGCGGATTCTGTTCCACTCGATCATCATCGTGTCGCTGTACGTGCTCTTCGCCGGCCACAACCTTCCGGGAGGCGGCTTCGCGGGGGGTCTGATCGCCGGCATGGCTCTGGTCATGCGGTATGTCGCGGGCGGCCGCTACGAGCTCGGCGCGGCCGCGCCCACCGACGCCGGGCGACTCCTCGGCGTCGGCATGTCGATCGCAGTCGCGTGCGCGATCGTGCCGCTGCTGTTCGGCGCCCCGCCGCTGACGAGCTTCTTCTTCGAGGCGACACTGCCCGTGATCGGGCACATCGAGTTCGTGACCTCGACGCTGTTCGACATCGGCGTGTACCTCGTCGTGATCGGCCTGTTGCTGGATGTGCTGCGCAGTCTCGGCGCCGAGGTCGACCGGCAGGCACAAGAGCTGCGCGACGCGGCCCCGGTGAGAGGTTCGAACCCTCCGAGCGGCATGAGCGCCTGATGGATGTCTCGCTCGTCCTCATCGTCGTGATGGCGGTCCTTTTCGCCTGCGGCGTGTACGCGATGCTCGAGCGCAGCCTCACCCGGGTGCTGATCGGCTTCCTCCTGCTCGGCAACGCGACGAACCTGCTGCTGCTGATCGTCATGGGCCAGCCCGGCGTCGCGCCGTTCTTCGGCGCCGCAGCCTCCACCGACGAGATGTCGGATCCGCTCCCGCAGGCTCTGACCCTGACCGCGATCGTCATCACATTCGCGATCTCGGCGTTCCTGCTCGCCCTGATCTACCGCTCCTGGCAGCTCGGCCAGGCCGACACCGTCGAGGACGACGTCGAGGACCTCGCACTGCGTGTCCGCGCTGCGACGGCCGAAGACGCGATGCAAGACGCGAGCGGACTCGGCGCCGACGACTCGACGACCGACTTCGTCGGCCTGGACATCTCGCCGATCACGGTGCTGGGCAGCCGCGACTTCGCGGGCATCCGCGACGACGCCCCCACCGACAGGCCGGCCGGTGGCTCCGAAGAGCCGCCGCGCCGCATCCGTCCGCCGGATCCTCCCGAGGGCGGCGCGCCGGCGAACGGGGGATTCGGGGCGGAGCCCCATCGGGACGGCGGTGACGCATGAGCGTGAGCGCCCTGGTCCCCCTGCTGGTCACCCTGCCGCTGCTCGGCGCGGCGATCACCCTCATCGCCGGGCGGCACCGCAGAGCGCAGGTCGCCGTCTCGGTCATGACGCTGACCGTCGTGCTCGCAATCGCGGCCGTGCTGCTGATCGCCGTCGACGCAGGCAACGCCCCGATCGCCGTCTCGGTCGGCAACTGGCCGATCCCGTTCGGCATCGTGCTCTATGTCGACCGGCTGGCCGCGCTGCTGGTGGGGGTCTCGAGCATCGTGCTGCTGGCGGTGCTGCTCTTCTCCGTAGGCCAGGGCGCTGCGGACGGCGACGAGGACACCCCGGTCTCGATTTTCCACCCGTCGTATCTGATCCTCGCGGCCGGCATCTTCGCCGCCTTCATCGCCGGAGACCTGTTCAACCTCTACGTCGGCTTCGAGATCCTGCTCGTCGCCTCCTACGTGCTCATCACCCTGGGCGGCACCGAGTCGCGCATCCGGGCGGGCGTCGTCTACGTCGTGGTCTCGCTCGTGTCGTCGATCCTGTTCCTCGCGGCGATCGCGATCATCTACGGAGCACTCGGCACGGTGAACATGATCCAGATCTCCGAGCGCATGACTCAGCTTCCGCAGCAGACCCAGACAGTGCTGCACGTTCTGCTGCTGCTCGCCTTCAGCATCAAGGCCGCGGTCTTCCCGCTGTCGTTCTGGCTGCCCGACTCCTACCCGACCGCACCCGCGCCGGTGACGGCTGTCTTCGCGGGACTGCTGACCAAGGTCGGCGTGTACGCGATGATCCGCACCGAGACGCTGATCTTCCGCGAGAACGACCTGAACTTCGCTCTGCTGGTCGTGGCGCTCGCGACGATGATCGTCGGCGTGCTCGGCGCGCTGGCGCAGGCGGAACTGAAACGCATCCTGTCGTTCACGCTGGTCAGCCACGTGGGGTACATGGTATTCGGGCTCGCGATCGCCACGCCTGCGGCGATCGGCGCGACGATCTACTACATGGTCCACCACATCGTCGTGCAGACGACGCTGTTCCTCGCCGTGGGACTCATCGAGCGCAAAGCCGGCAGCACGTCGATCCTCCGTGTGAAAGGACTCATGCGCGCCGCCCCGGTCATCGCGGTGCTGTACTTCATCCCCGCGATCAACCTCGGCGGTCTCCCGCCCTTCTCGGGCTTCATCGGCAAGTACGCGCTGTTCGACGCGGCCGCCGAAGTCGGCACGCCGATCATGATGGTGCTCATCGTCGGCGGCATCGTCACCTCGCTCCTCACGCTGTACGCGCTGATGCGCGCCTGGAACCTCGCCTTCTGGCGTGAGGATGAGGACTCGGCCGAGACCGAGGCGCGCATCTCATACCTCGGCGCGGCACCGGCCGCGGCAGTCGAGACCGAGCGCCGCGTCATCCCGCGCATCATGACTGCAGCGACTGCGGGCATGGTCGCCGTGACGATCGGCCTGACGGTGTTCGCCGGACCGCTCTATGAGGTGTGCACGCGCATCGGCGCGAGCCTGCTCGAGCCGGTGAGCATCTCGCAGCTGCAGGATGAGGCCGGACGATGACCGCGCCGATCCACCACACCTCCCGGCCCCCTCACGCATCGGCAATGCACAGCGCCGGGCACTCGGCAGGTGACCCGGGCCGGGGCAACGGGCCGCCCGAGGGAACAGGCAAACGCAGCGTGCTCCAGCAGATCTGGCGGCAGCTGCCGTTCTTCGTCTGGCTGATCGCCCTGTGGATGCTGCTCTGGGGCCAGTTCACCGTGCTGGCGTTCCTCACCGGACTGATCGCCGCAGTGGCTGTCACCCGCGTGTTCCGTCTGCCCCCCGTCGAGTTCTCCGGCCGCGTGAACCTCTGGTACGGCCTGGTCTTCGTGCTCACCTTCCTCGGCGCCGTTGTGCGCGGGTCGCTCACGGTCGCCTGGCAGGTGCTGGACTTCCGCCGCCAGCCGGGGGCGGCGATCATCGCCGTGCGGCTGCGAATCGACGACGACCTGATCATGACGCACACCGCGGTGACGGCATCCCTCATTCCGGGCTCCCTCATCGTCGACGCCGACCGCGACCGGCGCATCCTCTACCTGCACGTCATCGGGGTGCGAGACGAGGTCGATGTCGAGGCCCAGCGCGAGAGCGTTCTGGGCTGGGAGCGCAGAATCGTGCGGGCCGTCGGCTCGCGCGCGCAGCTGGCTCAGGTCAGCCCCGACGTACCGCCCGCCGAGGCGCGAGGAGGCACCGCGTGAACATCCTGCTCCTCGCGATCTACATCGTGTTCGGCATCGCCGGGCTCCTCACGCTGTGGCGGATCGTCGTCGGCCCGTCGATACTCGACCGCGCCGCAGCCTCCGACGTGCTGCTCACCCTGGTGATGTGCGTGCTCGGCGCCGAGATGGCGATCAACCAGCACACCCGCACCCTGCCGGTGCTGCTCGTCATCGCGGCCGTCAGCGTCTTCGGCTCGATCTCCATCGCGCGGTTCGTCGCAAGGAAGGACGATGTCGGCCGATGATCGACCTGGATGCCGCCCTCGACGGGACTGCCCTCGTGCTGATCCTGCTCGGCGCACTGCTGTGCCTCACCGCCGCGATCGGCCTGTTGCGCTTCCGCGATGTGCCGGCCCGCCTGCACGCGGCCACCAAACCGCAGGTGCTCGGGCTGATCCTCATCTGCCTGGCGATCGCGCTGTCGCTGCGGTCGTGGCCCGTCGTCGCGTTCCTCGTGCCGGTCGTGCTGATGCAGCTCGCGACCGCGCCGCTGTCGGCGCACGTGGTGGGCCGACAGGCTTACCGCAACGGCACGATCGACGAGCGGTCGCTGTTCGTGGACGAGCTCGCCGAGTCGAAGCAGACTCCGCCGGCGGCCGGCGGCTGACCGTTCAGTCGGCGCCGAAGTCGAACGACGCCGACTCGGATGCCTCGTCTACGGCGTCGGCGAGCTGCTCGCGCTCGGCCGAGTAGCGCAAGGCGTGCTCGGTGATCTCGTCGGCTTCGCCGGAGGTGATGCGACCGACCAGCGCCCCGGTCGCCCCGCCGATGAGGCCGAGTCCCGCATACTGCTCCAGGCGAGAGCGCGAGTCGGCGATGTCGAGGTTGCGCATCGTCAGCTGGCCGATGCGGTCGGTCGGGCCGAAGGCGGCGTCGCCGACGCGTTCCATCGACAGCTTGTCCGGGCCGTAGGAGAGGTTCGGGCTGGTCGTGTCGAGGATCGTGTAGTCCTCTCCCCGGCGCAGACGCAGGGTGACGGTGCCGTTGATCGTCGAGCCGACCCACTTCTGGATCGACTCGCGCAGCATCAGCGACTGCGGCTCGAGCCAGCGACCCTCGTACATCAGCCGCCCGAGGCGGCGGCCCTGCTCGTGATAGGTGGCGAGGGTGTCTTCGTTCAGGATGCCGTTCACGAGGCGTTCGTAGGCGATGAACAGCAGCGCCATCGCCGGGGCCTCGTAGATGCCGCGGCTCTTGGCCTCGATGATGCGGTTCTCGATCTGGTCGCTCATGCCCAGGCCGTGGCGACCGCCGATGCGGTTCGCCTCGTGGACGAGCTGTACCGGGTCGGGGTACTCGACGCCGTTGAGCGCGACCGGCCGGCCGAGCTCGAACGTGATCGCGACATCCTCGGTGGCGATCTCGACGTCGGGATCCCAGAATCTGACGCCCATGATCGGCTCGACGGTCTCGAGCGAGACGTTCAGGTGCTCGAGCGTCTTCGCCTCGTGGGTCGCCCCCCAGATGTTCGCGTCGGTCGAGTACGCCTTCTCGGCGCTGTCGCGGTACGGGAAGCCGTGCTCGACCAGCCACGCCGACATCTCGGAGCGGCCGCCCAGTTCGGTGACGAAGTCGGCGTCGAGCCAGGGCTTGTAGATGCGCAGCCGCGGATTGGCCAGCAGCCCGTAGCGGTAGAACCGCTCGATGTCATTGCCCTTGTACGTGGAACCGTCGCCCCAGATCTCGACGCCGTCGTCCTTCATGGCGCGTACGAGCATCGTGCCGGTGACCGCACGCCCGAGCGGCGTGGTGTTGAAGTAGGTCTTGCCGCCGGAGCGGATGTGGAATGCGCCGCACGCGAGGGCGCCGAGGCCCTCCTCGACGAGCGCGGTCTTGCAGTCGATCAGCCGCGAGATCTCGGCGCCGTACTCGAGAGCGCGACCGGGGATCGCGTCGATGTCGTCTTCGTCGGGCTGCCCCAGATCACCGGTGTACGTGCACGGGATGGCGCCCTTGTCACGCATCCAGGCCACTGCGACGGAGGTGTCCAGGCCCCCGGAGAAGGCGATGCCGACCCGTTCGCCGACGGGGAGGGACTGCAGGACTTTCGACATCCCTCGAGTCTACTGAGGAGGTGCTGCCGGGCCCGCAGAGGCGAGATGAAGCGGATGCCGGAAGTCGGCACCGATCGCAGGTGGTCTCGCATCGCGGCTGATCCCAGCCTCGATAGACTGCGGTGTAACCGTCCGCCAACGGGGGAGTAGCTCATGCCAGCGATCGTGATCGTCGGAGTTCAATGGGGAGACGAGGGCAAGGGCAAGGCGACAGATCTTCTCGGTGATCGCACCGACGTCGTCGTCAAGTTCAACGGCGGCAACAACGCCGGCCACACCGTCGTGATCGGCGACGAGAAGTACGCGCTGCACCTGCTGCCCTCCGGCATCCTGTCTCCGGGCGTCACCCCCGTCATCGGCAACGGCGTCGTCGTCGACCTCGAAGTGCTCTTCGCCGAGCTCGAGGCGCTCAACTCCCGGGGCCTGGATACGAGCCGGCTCAAGATCAGCGCGAACGCGCATGTGATCACGCAGTACCACCGCACGCTCGACAAGGTGACCGAGCGCTTCCTCGGCAAGCGGATGATCGGCACGACCGGCCGCGGCATCGGTCCGGCGTACGCGGACAAGATCAACCGGGTCGGCATCCGGATGCAGGACATCTTCGACGAGAACATCCTGCGTCAGAAGGTCGAGGGGGCGCTCGACCAGAAGAACCACCTGCTCGTGAAGGTCTTCAACCGACGCGCGATCGCGGTCGATGAGATCGTGGACGACCTGCTCTCGTACGCCGACCGTCTGCGCAGCATGGTGTGCGACACGTCGCTGCTGTTGAATGACGCGCTGGATGCCGGAGAGGTCGTCGTCTTCGAGGGCGGCCAGGCGACGATGCTCGACATCGACCACGGCACCTACCCGTTCGTGACGTCGTCGTCGGCGACCGCGGGCGGTGCCGCGACCGGCGCGGGCGTCGGGCCGAACCGGCTCGATCGCATCGTCGGCATCGTCAAGGCGTACACGACGCGCGTCGGGTCGGGACCGTTCCCGACCGAGCTGTTCGACGAGCAGGGCGAATGGCTGCGCTCGCGCGGCTTCGAATTCGGCACCACGACCGGGCGTCCGCGCCGCGTCGGGTGGTACGACGCACCGATCACGCGATACGCGACCCGGATCAACGGCATCACCGACCTGGTGCTCACCAAGCTCGACATCCTCACCGGGCTCCACGAAATCCCGGTGTGCGTCGCGTACGACGTCGAGGGCACGCGGTTCGACGAAGTGCCCGTCAACCAGTCCGACTTCCACCACGCGGCGCCCATCCTGGAGTTCTTCCCCGGCTGGAAGGACGACATCTCGGGTGCGCGTACGTTCGAGGATCTTCCGCGCGCCGCGCAGGACTACGTGCTCGCCCTTGAACGCATGAGCGGAACCCGCATCTCGGTGATCGGCGTCGGTGCGTCGCGCGACGCGGTCATCGTGCGCCACGGCCTCGTCGACTGATGCGCTTGTGGACGGGCGGCTACACGGCGCGCTCGAATGGCAACGCGACCGGCATCGGCATCCTCACGGCGGGAGCCGCCGATGAGATTCTTGCCGGTGGTCAGCTCCGCTTCAGAGGCAACGCGGTGGCCGCCGAGGCCTCACCCTCCTGGCTGAGCGCACATCCCACACTCGATGTGGTCTATGCCGCGCTCGAGGACGCCGGGACCGTGCGTGCATACCGTCGCACCGGTGACGCGACGTTCGAGCCGTTCGGCGGTCCGGTCGAGGCGGGTGAGGCCGTCTGCCACCTGGCCGTCGCCCCGGACGGCGGCTCGCTGGTGGCCAGCTGCTGGGGCGACGGACATGTCGTGCGGATGTCCCTGGATGCTGCGGGCCGGCCGTCGGCGCCGGTCCTCGGTGTCGCGGCCGCGGACCCCTACGGTCCTGATGCCGCACCCGCCGAGTTCAGCGGTGCCCTCGATCTGTCCGGCGGTGTCGACCCGCACCGGGGTGGCGATCTGACCAGCGGCGTCGACCTGAGCCGCGGTGTCGATCTCGCCGACGCGGCCCGGGCGCTGCGGGCCGCCACCGGCGACGAGTACCGGGATCTCGTGCCGGACTACGACGTCGAATCGGCTGCACCCGAGCCGGCCGATGTCGTCGAGGACGCGGTGCCTCGTGCCTCGCGTGCGCATCAGGCCGTCTTCCTGCCCGCCGGACTGGTCGCGACAACCGACATGGGCTGGGATCTCGTGCGCTTCTGGCGTCCCGCCGAATCGGGCCTTCGCGCCGTGCAGCAGGTGGTGCTGCCTCGGGGCAGCGGACCCCGGCACATGGTGTGGCATCCGAGTGGACACCTCTACGTCGTGACCGAGCTCAGCCGCGAGATCTTCGCGCTCGCGCCCGACGTGACCGGGCGCTGGCGCATCGTGACCGGCACATCGCTCGGGGCGGGCATGCTCGATGACGACGCCGCCGCCGAGATCGCGGCATCCCGCGATGGTGAATTCCTCTACGCGGGCGTGCGCGGGAGCAACACGATCGCCACCGTGCGCGTGCGCGGTGCGGGCGATGCGCTCGCCCCGATCGCACTCGTGGATGCCGCCGTCGACTGGCCGCGACACCACGTCGTGGTGCGCGACACGCTGCTGGTTGCGGGACAGCGCTCCGACCAGGTCGCCTCGCTCACGCTCGATCTGCGCACCGGTGTACCGGGCCGCGTGCGCCATCGGGTCGAGACGCCGACGCCCACCTGCCTGCTGGTGGCGAAGCAGGCCTAGATCTTGGCGTCCTGCCTGGGTATGAAGACCTGCTTGATGATCAGCAGGATCGACGCCGTCACGGGAACGGCGACGAGCGCCCCGATCAGTCCGAGCAGCGTCCCGCCGATCAGGGCTCCGATGACCACGAGCGAGCCGGGGATGGAGATGGCCTTCGACATGACCCTCGGGGTGATCACATACGCCTCGATCTGGATGTAGATCAGGTAGGAGATGCCGAAGATCAGCGCCGCCAACGGGCTCGTGAACAAGGCCAGGACCGTCGCGAAGATCCAGTACAGCACCGGGCCGACGAGCGGGATGATCGTGATCGAGAAGGCGAGCACGCCCATCAGCAGCGGGTAGGGCAGTCCGAGGATCAGGTGAAGCAGGAACGCCACGACGGAGTTGAAGAACGCCAGGATGACCATGCCCATCAGGTAGCCGCCGACCGACTCGGTGATCTGGTTGGTCATGTCGCGCACCTTCGGCCGGTTGCGGGCCGGTGCGAACTGCATCATCGACTCCTTGATCGCTGGAAGCGATGCGACGAAGTAGAGCGTCAGCACGACGACGATGAGCCCGCCCGAGATCGCGGTGGCGATGTCGGCGCCGATCTTCAGGAGCCCCCCCGAGATCGCGGCGATGTTCGCGGGGTTCGTGACGAACGACTGCAGATCGTTGACCAGGGTGTTCAGGCCCGGGCCGAATATGCCCTCGAGCCACTTGTACGTGTCGGTCGTCTCGAAATTGGCGATCGTGGCGGGGATGCCGGTGATGAACGCACCGATCTGCTCGATGAGAGTCGGAACCACGAGCCAGAGGAGCCCGACGCCGATGACCCCGAGGATCAGGAACACGATGGCTATCGCCCACCCGCGCTTGACGTTGTGGCTTTCGAACCACTTCAGCACCGGGTCCAGGCCCAGCGAGGCGAACATCGCGAGGGCGATGTACACGATGACCGTGGCGATGTTGGTCAGCGCGATGCCGAGCAGGATCGCGACCAGGCCACCCAGGGTGAGCAGCAGCCCGGCGGTGAACGGGCTGTCGAGATGAGCCCAGAATGGCCGACCACCGCGGTCACTCGACACCGTCGCGTCGGCGATGACGGCACCGGCATCCGGCGTTGCGACGTCGGTCCCCGTTGCGGGACTCGCCGCGAACGGCTCGGGTGAGGGTGTGCCATCGGTCATGGCTCACACTCTAGAGCCCAGCCCGTCTCACCGCCCTCACTCCTCGGGGATGAAAGCGCTGCGCCGCTCGGCGCCTCCACGTCCGGCCCGGTATCGTCGGGGAGCGAGGAGGAACTCCATGACCGATTCCACGTCTGTGCCGAACACCGACGACGCCGAGGCGCTCGAGACCCTTCACCGCCTTCGCGGCAGCATCGACAACATCGACGCCGCGCTGATGTACATCCTCGCCGAGCGGTTCCGTGCGACGAAGCAGGTCGGCAGGCTCAAGGCCGAGCACGGAATGCCGGCATCCGATCCTGCCCGCGAGGAGCAGCAGCTCGCACGCCTTCGCACGCTCGCGATCGATGCTGATCTGGACCCCGAGTTCGCGCAGAAGTGGTTCACGTTCGTGGTCGCCGAGGTCATCCGCCACCACGTCGAAGCGGCCGAGGACCGCTGAGCGCCCACCGGCGAGGAGCACCGATATGACTGGCGATCTGACGATCGGCACACTGCTGGAGTCCGAGAATGCGGCTCCGGCGCGCCTGATCGCGTCGAAGATGAACCGGCACACATTCTGGTGCGGGCAGAGCGGTTCGGGCAAGACTTACGCGCTCGGCGTCGCCCTCGAGCAGATCCTGCTCCACACGAAGCTGCCGCTGGTGATCCTGGATCCGAACTCCGACTTCGTGAGGCTCGGCGACATCCGCGACGATGCGCCCGCGGCCGAGGCCGCCGAACTCGCCACCAGGGACATCCGGGTGCGCCGTTCGACCGTGGATGCCGAGCACCCGCTGCTCGTGCGGTACATGTCGATGCCGCTGCGCTCGCGGGCGGCGATCCTTCAGGTCGATCCGCTCCTGGACGCGGACGACTACAACACCATGATGCATATGGAGACCGACCTCCAGTTGCTGCCCGATCACGATCTGGTCGGCTTCATGCGCTCGCATCCCGATCGTGTGCGTCATCAACTCGCGATGCGCCTCGAGAATCTCGGTGTCGCCGACTGGAAGCTGTGGGCGTGGGGCGAACGCACCGTGACTGACGACATCGACGATGGCGCCGACGCGACCGTCGTCGACCTGGGTGGATTCGCCACGCCGTCGGAGTCACGTGCCGCGGCGCTCGCCGTACTGGACCACCTGTGGGAGAACCGCGAGCAGCGCGTCGGCCGGCTCATCGTGATCGACGAGGCGCACAACCTGTGCACGCCCGAACCCGTGACCCCGGTCGAGAAGCTGCTCACCGAGCGCATCGTGCAGATCGCGGCTGAGGGTCGCAAGTACGGCCTGTGGCTGCTGCTGTCGACGCAGCGCCCTTCCAAAGTGCACCCGAACGCGCTGTCGCAGTGCGACAACCTCGCGCTCATGCGCATGAGCTCGCCCCGCGACCTGGCAGACCTCTCTCAGGTGTTCGGCTATGCGCCCGAATGGCTTCTCGAGCGGTCGCCCGCGTTCACGCAGGGGCAGGCTCTCTTCGCCGGCGGATTCGTCGACCAGCCCAGCCTCGTGCAGATGGGTGCGCGGCTGACCCACGAGGGCGGCAGCGACGTGAAGGTTCCGCTGCGCTGACGCGCGGCTGCCCCGCCCCGGCGATCCGCTCGGGGCGAGGCAGCAGTCCCTGCGTCAAGGGGTCGCGCGCCGTAGGGTGAGGTACGACGTCGTGGCGAGCGCGGCGATCAGCAGCACGCCCCACAGTGTGAGCCCGAGCGAGCCCTGTGCCGCGAACCAGGCGGACACCTCGTTCCAGGCATCCAGTCTGCCGATGAGCCACATCGCCCCGACCAGCAGGGCGCCCAGACCGACGAGCAGGAGCGTGATGGCGATCGTGCCCCACCGCTTGTATATCGTGGCAGCCCAGAACCCGACCACGAACATGAACATCGCGATCGCGAAGTAGATGAGCCAGGCCGCCCACCATCCGGGTGCCCACATCCAGTCGAGCAGGAAGAAGTAGCCATTGATGCCGTAGCCGCCGGTGGCGATCTCGATGAACCCGCCCAGCAGGAACACCGTCGAGAGGATCGCGGCGGTCAGGAACGCGGTCAGGAGCGTGCCTAGGAAGAACTCCCGTCGCGTGATGCTCATCGCCTGTGAGAAGGGGAACGAGAAGGTCAGCGCCTGGATGCCGACCACCAGGAAGTACCATAGAGGCGCTTGCGAGCCGCCGCCGTAGAACGGCCCGGGGACCCCGTTGCCGGCGAGCATCGCGTAGATGCCCATGGAAAGCACCCACGCGCCGACCAGGATGAGCAGCGGGATCCAGATGTAGGTCATCTTGTTGACCAGCTGCAGCCGCACGACGTTCAGAGGGCGATTCATCGGGACACCTCCTCGATCGGGGCGGACGCATCGACGGCGCCGCCGGTGGAGTGCTGCGTGAGCCGTACGATGAGCTGCTGCAGAGAGACCGGGGCCGCCTCGAGCCCGAGGCGGCCCAGTTGTGCGCGGTCCGCAGCGTCGAGCGGGCCGAGCACGGTGACAGAGGTCACCCTGCCGAGGCGCTCCCGATGGATCACCTCGCGGTGTTCGATGAAGCTGTCCACGGCGTCGGAGTCACCGACGATCGTGGATGCGCGATCGCGCATCGCATCCGTGGTCTCGTCCAGGAGCATGCGCCCACGGTCGATCACAAGAACCCGCTCGATCAGGTTGGCGACCTCGTCGATCAGATGTGAGGAGAGGATGACCGTTCGAGGGTGCTCGCTGTAGTCCTCGAGCAGCTGGTCGTAGAAGATCTGCCGCGCGACCGCGTCCAGGCCCAGATACGGCTCGTCGAAGAAGGTGATCTCGGCTCGCGAAGCGAGTCCGATGATCACGCCGACTGCCGAGAGCTGGCCCCGCGAGAGCTTCTTGATGCGTCGGTTCACCGGCAGCTGGAAGTCGGCGATCAGCCGCTGCGCGAAGGCCTCGTCCCAGTGCGGGAAGAAGAGACGAGCCGACCGGAATGCGTGGATCGGCTTGGCGTCGTCGGGGTATTTCTGACCCTCCCGCACGAAGCACATGCGCGAGAGCACGCGTGCGTTCTCGTACGGCTTCTCCCCGAAGATGCGGATCTCGCCGCTGGTCGCGAAGTTCTGCGCCGTGAGTATCGACATGACCGTGGTCTTGCCGGCGCCGTTGCGGCCCAGCAGACCGTAGATCGTGTCCTTCTCGATCGTGAATGACACATCGTCGACCGCGACGACATCGCGGTAACGCTTCGTGAGGCCTTGCACCTCGATCACATCGGTCATCGTGAGGTTCCTTCCGTGGTGACGGACGCTTCGGCCCGCCGACGATCGCTCGATGCAAGAACCGCATCCGCAGCGGCCGCGCGGTCGAGGATGAGGCGGCTGAGGTCATCGGCTCCGAGGCCGAGCTTGCGGGCCTCGACGAGCAGTGGGTCGACGAAGCGGTCGGCGAATGCGGTACGACGCTCGGCGAGCAGAAGATCGCGCGCGCCCGGCGCGACGAACATGCCGATGCCGCGCCGCTTGTGCAGCACGCCCTTGTCGGCGAGCATGTTCACTCCCTTCGCGGCGGTGGCCGGATTGATGCGGAAGAACGCGGCGAGTTCGTTCGTCGATGGAGCCTGGCCTTCTTCCGGCAGACTGCCGTCGATGATCGAGTCCTCGACGCTCTCGGCGATCTGGAGGAAGAGAGCCCTGCCTTCTTCGATCACGCGGTCCTCTGCTTGCTTATGTGGTTACTTACCTAACTAGGTAACCATAGAACCGAGAGGACGGCAAGCGCGACGACGGCCCTGGTGTCCGATCTGCTCGCGCCTTCGGGGAAGTGATGGCAGATCGAGCTCGCGAAGCCGCCGACACCTCTAGGAAACGTCGAGAACGACGGCGCGTGACATCCATGCGTGGCCAGCAGGCGGACTGCGACTGACCCGGCGCGGCGTCAGGGGCGTGACTTGCGCCGCACGACACGCCCCGGTGCCGTGTCCGAGCTGCGCGCGGGAACAGGCCACGGAGCGGATTGATCCGATCGAGCAGCATCCGGGCGGTCACGCGACGGCGCGGCATCCGCTGTCGTCGACTGCGGGGTGTTCGCCTGCGGAGGCGTCCGTGGCGCCCTCCCCGTCGTCAGTTCGAGCGAGACCTTGGCCTCGAGCACCTCGATCGCCTCGTCCGACAGTGAGATCAAACCGTCCAGCTCTTCGCGCACTCGGCGGTAGGCGACCTGGCGCTCGGCGGGCGTCGCAGCCTCGTCGACCGCGATCGTGAGCAGCTGCTTGGCGGTGTCGAGGCGCTTGCGCTCGACGGTGCTGAACGTGGAGTCCTTGAGCCTTCGTGCGTCACGCTCAGCCACGTCGAACGCGACCTCGTAGTCGGTGACTGCGTTGTGGTACTCGGTGAGCTGGTCTTTCGTGAGACGTGCCTTGGCGGATGCCGGCCGCAGGCCATCGGCGACGCGTTTGGCGCGGAGGAACGCCGCTGTCAGCGGCTGCCGGCCGTCGCTCATCGCCGGGAACGCGATGATCTTCGCGACGTCCAGCTCGTAGTCCAGCCATCGCGCGGTCACCGCGTCCTGGGCGTCGAACAGCCGCTCGAGCCGGGTGCCCTGCGTCGTCGCGCCACCCTCGCGACTCATGACCGTCCGGGCCGGCGCTGCCTTGAGCTCCGCCTTGGCATGCAGAACCTCGAGCCGACGCCGGTGGCGTCGGCGGGCGCCGCGCTCCCAGGCGCTTCCGATGGCGCCCACCACACCCATCAGAGGGAAGATGAGCCACCAGTAGCCGCTGAGGAACGTGAAGACGGGTTCCACACAGTCATGGTAGCCGTCGGCCTTGCCTGCGCGGTCGGCTCAGGGGACTCAGGCAGCACGCCTACTCGGACGTGGGCAGACGCATCGGAAGCCAGGCGGGAACGGGCCAGATCGGCGTTCGCGGCGGCGCAGGTCGAGGATCGGCGGCGCCCGCCTGACGTTCGGCCTCGTCGAACGCGGCCTCGAGGGAACGGACCGCGTCACGGTACTCGAGGAACCTCTCGACCGGGATGCGCTCGCGAGCGGATGCCGGCCGCAGGACCTGCGCGGCGCGATAGGCGCGGAAGAACGCAAGGGTCGCCGGGTAGCGCGTGTCGCTGAGCTGCGGGTAGGCGATCGCCTTCGCGACGTCGGTCTCATAGGACATCCAGCGCGCGACCACGGCATCGTGGGCGGCGAAGAGCCGCTCGACCGGCAGCGGGTCGGCGCTCGAGGCGGCGTGGTACAGCGCAGTCGTGGACTTGACGCTTGCCCGCCGTGCCCGCAGCACGAGCGACGCGGAACCCGCCTCGCGCTTGGCCTCCTGCAGCCGGCGCTTCGCCTGGACCGTCTCGGGGTTCGCGAGCTGCCTGCCGAACGCGGGTGAGCCGGACGCCGCTCGAGCCGACAGCACCTGGGCCTGCGCCTCGCGCACGCGAGCACGCGCGGCGATGAGGGCCCGAGATGCGACGGAGACCTCACGACGGGCGGCATCCAGCTCGATTCTCCGCGCGCGGCGACCCCTGGCGGTCACTCCGGCGTATGTCGCCGCCCCGGCCCCCGCAGCGACGGGCGCGACCCACCACCAACTCTCGACGAACAGGAGGAACATCTCCACGAGACCATGCTAATCCGCGTGCGAGGCGCCTGCCCTGCTGTTCAGCGCACTGGCAGGTCGGCCCTGTCTCGATACGCGCTGGCGCGCTGCTCGACGACAGCTTCGGGCGTCCGCCTTCAGCGGTCAGCCGAAGATCAGGGCGAGCACGGTGGCGCCGCCTCCGACCAGGATCAGCGAGACGATGACGACCCACGCGACGATTTTGACGCGGCGCTGCCGCGTCTCGGTGTAGTCGCTGTACTCGTCGTCGTTCGCCATGCGCCCAGCTTAGAGCCGCATCGAGATCTCAGCCGACTATGACAATTCGGTGACCGTCGGACCGAAGGCGGCGGGCAGCGTCGAGGTCGAGAGGTCGCGCAGCTCGGTGAGCGACAGGGTGAACAGGTCCTGCACCTCGAGGGTGGGCTCGTCGGTGTGCGCCGGCAAGCCTGGGGTTTCGTGCAGCGCCCCGTTGGACACCGCGCCGGGCGCATCGGTCACGCCGATGCGCAGCACGGGGTAGCCTCGGCCCTCGCAGAGCCCGCGGAACTTGACGTCGTCCTCGCGGGGCACGGTGACGATGACGCGACCTGTCGATTCCGAGAACAGCGCGGATGCGGCATCCACCCCGTCGCGCTCCATGATCTCGCGCAACCAGACACGCGCGCCGACGCCGAAGCGCAGCACGCCCTCGGCGAGGGCCTGCGCCAGTCCGCCGGCGGACAGGTCGTGCGCGCTCGAGACGAGCGACTGCTGCGATGCCGCGCGCAGCAGCCCCGCGAGTCTCTTCTCGTTGCCGAGGTCGACCGCCGGCGGACGTCCGCCGAGGTGGCCGTGCACGGTTCCAGCCCACGCGGAGCCGCTGAGCTCGGTGGCGGTGACCCCGAGGAGGTAGATGTTCTCGCCCGCGTCCTGCCAGCCGCTGGGCACGCGGTGGGCGACGTCGTCGATGATGCCGAGCACGCCGACGACCGGCGTCGGGAAGATCGGCCGGTCGCCGGTCTGATTGTAGAAGCTGACGTTGCCGCCGGTGACCGGGATGCCGAGCTCGAGGCATCCGTCGGCCAGGCCCGCGACCGCCTGCGAGAACTGCCACATCACCTCGGGGTTCTCGGGGCTGCCGAAGTTCAGGCAGTCCGTGACCGCTGTGGGGACCGCACCGCTCACCGCGACGTTGCGGTACGCCTCGGCGAGGGCGAGCTTGGCGCCCTCGTACGGGTCGAGCTGGCAGAAGCGTCCGTTGCAGTCGGTCGCGATCGCGAAACCGAGGCCGGACTGCTCGTCGACGCGGATCATGCCGGCGTCGTCAGGGAAGCTCAGGGCCGTGTTGCCCATGACGTAGTAGTCGTACTGGTTGGTGACCCACGAGGTGTCGGCGAGATTGGGGCTGGAGACCAGCTGCTCGAACTGCCGGCGCAGCGTGTCGGGGTCATCCGACCGGGTCAGCGCATCCGCCGAGTCGTCGCGGAGCGCGTCGATCCACGCCGGGTAGGCGACGGGGCGCTCGTAGACCGGCCCATCGACCGCGACGGTGGAGGGGTCCACGTCGACGATGACCTCGCCGTGCCACTGGATGACCAGGCGGCCGTCGCCGGTGACCTCGCCGAGCACGCTGGTCTCCACATCCCACTTCTGCACGACCGCGAGGAAAGCATCGAGCTTCTCCGGCGCGACGATCGCCATCATGCGCTCCTGGCTCTCACTCATGAGGATCTCCTCGGGCGTGAGGGTCGGGTCGCGAAGCAGCACCTTCTCGAGGTCGACCCGCATGCCGCTGCCGCCGTTGGCGGCCAGCTCGCTGGTGGCGCAAGAGATGCCCGCCGCGCCGAGATCCTGGATCGCCTCGACCAGGTCATCGCGGTACAGCTCGAGGCAGCACTCGATGAGCAGCTTCTCGGCGAACGGGTCGCCGACCTGGACCGCCGGACGCTTGGTCGGGCCGGTCGCACCGAAGGAGTCGGAAGCGAGGATGCTGGCGCCCCCGATTCCGTCGCCGCCGGTGCGTGCACCGAAGAGCACGACCAGGTTGCCGGCGCCCGACGCGTTGGCGAGCTTGAGGTCTTCGTGACGGAGCACGCCGACCGCGAGGGCATTGACCAGCGGGTTGCCCTGATAGACCGCGTCGAACACGGTCTCGCCGCCGATGTTGGGCAGGCCCAGGCAGTTGCCGTAGAACGAGATGCCGCTGACGACCCCGTGAACGACGCGGGCGGTGTCGGGGTGATCGATCGCGCCGAAGCGCAGCTGGTCCATCACGGCGACCGGGCGGGCTCCCATCGAGATGATGTCGCGGACGATGCCGCCCACGCCGGTGGCCGCGCCCTGGAACGGCTCGATGTAGCTGGGGTGGTTGTGCGATTCGACCTTGAAGGTGACGGCCCAGCCCTCGCCGATGTCGACGACGCCGGCGTTCTGGCCCATGCCCACCATGAGGCGGGTCTTCATCTCGTCGGAGACCTTCTCGCCGAACTGGCGCAGGTAGATCTTGCTGGACTTGTAGGAGCAGTGCTCCGACCACATGACCGAGTACATCGCCAGCTCGCCGCTCGTGGGGCGGCGGCCGAGGATCTCGCGGATCCGCGCATACTCGTCGTCCTTGAGGCCGAGAGCGCCGTACGGCTGCTCGCGCTCGGGGGTCTCGGCGGCGTTCAGGACGGTATCGGCCGCGGGACGCACCGGGGAGATCTGGGCAGAACCGGAGGTGGTCTGGGAGGGGGTGGTCACGCGGCTCAGCTCCAGGAATCGGGGACGCCGGACGCGTTCAGTCTAGTTGAGCTCCGCATCCGCTCCGCAGGCGTCGACTGCGGGATGGTGAGGGTTGACATGATCGGGCAGCCGGCGTAATGTACAACCAAATGGTTGT
>NZ_WOYP01000055.1 GCF_011620715.1 Microbacterium sp.
CCGTGCAGCCGGCCGAGGATGACCCCGACCAGCACGCATAGGCGCGCGCCGCGGGTAGGGACACGCACCGTGAAGAAGATGGCACTCGGCACGCTGTGATCGCCTGCCTTGCAAACCGCCCCGTCCCGGCCGAGGGCGGCCGAGCTCTGGTCGTCAGGCCGCGTCGGAGCCGACCGGGTCGATCGCGAAGTTGTCGCGGAACACTCCATCGGGATCGACCTCGGCCTTGATCGCGCGCAGGCGCTCGAGCGTGGCCGGCGGGAACGCCTCGGCGATGCGCTCAGGTCTCAAGGAGCTGTCGAAGCTCAGGTACATCCCGTCCGCATGGTCGGCGATGGATTCCCAGGCCCGGTCGAGCCGTCCCGGGTCGCCGCCGATTGCCACGAGCGAGAAATTCGCGGCGCGATGGGCGTATGCGGTGGCGTCCTCGGCCACATCGGCGACGGCTCCGCCGACCGCGCGAAGCTGGAAGAACGGCACGGCGCCGGAGTCCAGCATCCGCTCCGCCGCCCGGGCGACCTCGGGCGTCACGTGCTCGAGCAGGGCCGAGCGCGAGTGCGGCTCGCCCGAGCCGTGGTGCGGACCGAGGTCGGCGTTCGCCATGACCTGCGCATAGGTCGTCAGCTGCACTGACTGCTGCACCAGTGGGCCGAGCTCGGCGAACGGCTGCAGCCGCGCGATGATCGTGTCGGGATCGGCGGAATCGACCAGCCCGTAGAACTGGGCGACCTGCGGCTGACCCGGACGTCGTCCGCCCATCACCAGGAACACGGTCGTATCGCGTGGCGAGGCCTCCATGACCCGGCCGTAGCCCTCAAGGAACGTCGCGACGTCGTCGACCTGGATCGCGAGCTGCGCCCAGCCGACCTCGCCGACCTCGTCCACCTCGAATTCGAAGGATGTCACGACGCCGATGTTCGCGCCCGCCCCGCGGATCGCCCAGAACAGATCGGGGCGGTTCGAGGCATCCGTCCGCACGATCGAACCGTCGGCGAGCACGACCTCTGCCGCACGCAGGCGGTCGATCGTGAGGCCGTGCTCGCGCGCGAAGAAGCCGATGCCTCCTGCCGTCGCGAGTCCGCCGACGCCGACGCCGCCGTAGTCGCCCGATGACAGCGCCCAGCCCTGCTCGCCGAGCACGGCCGCGACCTCCGTCCAGCGGGCACCGGCCCCGATGCGCACGCGCCGGCGCTCGGCGTCGAGCACTTCGATCTCGTTCAGCCGACAGAGGTCGATCACGATGCCGCCGTCATTCGTCGAGCGTCCCGAGACGCCGTGCCCGCCGCTGCGGATCGCGAGCGGAAGGGCGGGGTGCCTCCGCGCATATGCGATCGCGTCCGCCACCTGCTGGGGCGAATCGGGCTGGAGCACGATCCCCGGCGTACCACCGCGCATGTACGTCGCGCGCACGTCTGCGTAGCCGAAGTCCCCCGGCTCGATCGCGGTGAGCCGGGACGGAAGATCGTCGTACGCGATGCCCTCGCGACGGGCGGCGAGGAATGCCGCGGAGCGGACGGGCGAGGCATCCGTCCCCCGCTCGCCGCGCTCGCGCGCGACGATCTCGCGCACCGCGGGCGTGATGTCTTCGCCGAACGCCTGCAGCAGGCTGGGGTCGTCGCCCGCGAGGATGAACGTGCCGATGCCGTCGTCGAGCGCGAGCCGAGCAAGGCGCTCGGCGAACTCGGCCGGATCCCTCGAAAGCACGCCGATGTTGAGCAGTCGCCTGATCTCCCGCGGATCTCGGCCGACGGACTGCGCCGCCTCGTCGATCGCGGCGTTGCCCCTGCCGAGGTCGCCCGGCTTCATGTATCCGTACGATGGCAGCCAACCGTCGCCCTTGCGACCCGTGAGGGCGAGCATGCGCGGCTTGTAGGCGCCGATAAGGATCGGGATGTCGTGCGCGGGGCGCGGTCCGCGCTTCGCTCCATGCACCCGGTGGTATGTCCCGTCGGTGAAGACGCCGCGCTTCTCGCTCGTGTCCCAGAGCTCGCGGATGACGTCGATCGCCTCCTCGAGCGCCGTGACCGCCTGCCCGGGGGTCAGCCGGCCGCCGCCCATCGCCTCGATGGCGTCCCAGAACCCACCGGCGCCGAGCCCGAGGTCGAAGCGGCCACCGGAGAGCAGGTCGAGGCTCGCCGCCGAGCGGGCGATGACGGCGGGTGGGCGCAGCGGCACATTGAGGACGTTGGGTGCGATGCGGATGCGGTCAGTGCGCGCCGCGACGAAAGTCATGAGCGTCCACGTGTCGAGGAACGCCGGCTGGTAGGGATGATCCTGGTAGGTGACCATATCGAGTCCGGATGCCTCCGAGATCTGGGCGAGCGCCACGGGCGCGTTCGGGTTCGCCGCAGACGGGGTGATGAAGGAGCCGAATTCGAGCGCATGTCCATAATCCACAAGGTGTTCAACGGATGCCGGCATCCTGCCATTCCGTGGGGGCTGTGCTGACGGCCGGTGCCGTGGCTGATCGGACCGGCATAGGCGTGCGCGACCGCTTTCCGGAGCCCATCGACGGGCACGGTGAGGGGAGCCGCGACTATCGGGGAACGGGCTCGATGAGCTCAGGCGAGTTGTTGCGCACGTTGCCGACGGCTCTGGAGACCGCGTAGACATCGAGGGTCTCGGCGACCGCGGGCGCCGCATCGATGGCGGCATCCAGCACGTCGCGCACGTTGTCGGTGGTCGGGTCGAGCCAGGCATCGGCGTGATCGGGGTCGAGGAAAAGCGGCATGCGGTCGTGGTTGGAACCGAGGGGCCCGATCGAGTCACGCGTGAGGATCGTGAAGCTCAGCATCCATCGAACCGGGTCATCGTCTGCCAGGGCCGGGTTCTTCCACCACTCATACAGCCCCGCCATGAACAGCGGCGATCCGTCCGCCGGGTGGATGTAGTGAGGGATCTTCGCGCCGTCGACCTGCTTCCACTCGTAATAGCCCGAAGCCGGGACCACCGCGCGGCGCTTCTCGAGCGATGTGCGGAACATCGGCTTGTCCTCGAGCTCTTCGGAACGGGCGTTGAAGGCCCGCGAGCCGATCGACGGATCCTTCGCCCACGCGGGAACCAGACCCCATCGCGCGGTTTCGAGTCGCCGGGTGGGCGGCTCGGTCTTCGTCGAGTCGAGCACGATCGCAACGAGGCTGGTGGGAGCCACGTTGTATGAGGGCGCCGGAAGATCGTCGCTCTCGAGATCGACCCTCAACGCACCCACCAGCTCTGAGCCGACACGGGCAACGACGAATCGTCCGCACATGGCATCCGAGCCTACGCGGGAGCGCCGTCTCCCGGCAGAATGGCGCTCAGCTGTCGAAGATGCCGATCTCGTCGAGGCGCTCGGCCAGGCCCGCGCCGTCCGACTCGGTGACCCAGGGAACGGTCGCGGCGGTGTGATCGTCCACGGCCGTGCGACCACCTGCCAGGACGGCCTCCGCGGGGGAGAGGCGGCGGATCGCGACGGCGGCGACATTCACCGGATTCTCGCGCGCGAACGTCGTGTAGATCTCGTCGTCGTGCTGCCCGTCGTCGCCGATGAGAAGCCACTTCACTTGCGGGAACTCCGCCGCCAGTCGGCGGAGGTTCGACAGTTTGTGGGCCTTGCCACTGCGGAACCACCGGTCGTGGGTCGGACCCCAGTCCGTCAGGAGAACCGACCCCGGCGGGAAGAGATGCCGGCGCAGGAAGCGGATGAGCGTGGGGGCGACGTTCCACGCGCCGGTCGAAAGGTAGATGACGGGGGCGCCCGGCGCATCGCGCACGAGACGCTCCATCAGCACCGCCATGCCCGGAACGGGTTGGCGAGCGTGCTCGTTGACGACGAAGGAGTTCCACGCCGCGAGCAGCGGTCGCGGCAGAGCCGTGACCATCACGGTGTCGTCCACGTCGGAGACGATTCCGAAGCCGACGTCGGACCCCACGATGAACACCCGGCTCTCGACGGGTTCGCCTCCCTCGACCGACATGGTGAGCGTCTGCCAGCCGGCGGCGAGGCGGGCCGGGATCTCGGTGTCGATGACGCCGCCGCGGTCGGCGACGACCTCGTGCGTCACCTCGCCTATGGTGATGCGCACCTGCGCGAATCCGACCGGCACCGCGGCGAAGCTGCGCCAGCCGCGCACGCTCGCGTATTCGCCGTCGCCGGTCAACGGCAAGGGGGGGACGATCAGCACCCGACCCAGGACGCGCACCCACTCGGGGCTGCCGTAGCCGGGGAACGGTGTCACCGTGGGGGTCAGGCCGCGAGCCCTCGCGCGACGCTCGCGCGACGCGTGGAAGCGGTACTCGAGACGCGCGAGCCACAGCACGTTGCGGCGCGCGGGCGTCGTCACGGTCGCGGGCACCCTCTCAGTCTTCCACGTCCTTCGTGGGGAGCAGCGATCCCGGGGGCACGCCGGGTAGCTCTTCATCAGCCCGGAGGTGCTTGCGCTCGGCGTGCTCGATGATCTTCTTGCCGGCGAAGACCAGCAGCACGAAGACGACGATGATGCCCACGAAGATGTACCCGGCGAAGTGCAGCCGATCGGCCAGTTCGCGGTAGGTGCCCGCCGCGAGAGCCGCCACCGAGACGTACAGACTCGCCCAGATGATGCACGCGGGAACTGTCCAGGCGAGGAAGCGCCGATACGAGTACCCGCTCATCCCCACGGTCAGCGGCACGAGCGAGTGCAGCACCGGCAGGAACCTCGAGACGAAGATCGCAGGACCGCCGCGCCGGCGCAGGTAGCGCTCGGAGCGCTCCCAACTCGCATCGCCGATGCGACGCCCGAGGCGGGAGTGCCGGATACCCGGGCCGAGCAGCCGGCCCAGCCAGAAGCCGATGCTCTCTCCGGCCAGTGCACCGATCACGACCGCGACGATCAGGACGATGCCCTCCAGCGGCGAGGCGACTGCGGTGCCCGCGATGATCACCACAGTGTCGCCCGGCACGAACAACCCGATCAGCACGCTGGTCTCGAGCATGATCGCGACACCTGCCAGCACGGTTCGCAGCACGGGGTCGACGCTCTGCACCGCGTCGAGCAGCCACGTGAGGAACTCGTTCACACCCCGACTCTAGATCGACTATCCGCCCCTCTACCCTGGGAGCATGCCCGACTCTGCGATCGCCGTGCCCCTGCAGGCGTGGCGGGACCCGGCAGTCGTGTTCGCCGCGATCGCAGCCGGGGCCAGCGAGTGCTTCTGGCTGGATGCCGGACCCGATGCGGAGTCCGGGTGGAGCTGGGTCGGCATCGGGGTCGTCGAGGAGCGGCCGGAGCGCGTTCGGGCGGTGTCGCTCACCTCGGCACGGGACGGCGGCGACTGGGAGGCCGGGCGCTTCCACGGCGGGTGGGTCGGCTGGCTGGGCTACGAAGATGCCGCCGCACGAGCCGGCGCGCCGACGGACGCGGCCGACCCGGAGGTACCCCCGGAGCGGTGGCTGCGAGTGGAGCGTTTCGTCGCATTCGACCACGCCCTTCAGCGAGCCTGGGCGGTCGCCTCACCGGCCGAAGCCGACGCATTCGCGGCTCGGGTCGAACAGGCGGACGGCGAACTGCGCGCGCCCCCGATCACGGCCGTCCAGGCGGTCGCCCGCCACACCCCCGACGCCTATGCCGCGTTGGTCGAGCGCTGCCGCGACGCGATTCGCGAGGGCGACGCGTACCAGCTGTGCCTGACGACCCGGTTCACCGTCAGCGCACCCATCGATCCCGTGGCAGCCTTCACGCGGCTGCGGAAGCGGACACCGGCCCACCATGGCGGCTTCGTGAGATCGGGGGATGTCGCACTTGCCAGCGCCAGCCCGGAGCGCTTCCTCGAGGTCGATGACGGCGTCGTCCGCACTCGGCCGATCAAGGGCACGCGCCCGCGGGGCGCGGATCCGAGAAGTGACGCCGCGCTTGCTGCGGAACTGCGCGAGAGCGAGAAGGAGCGCGCCGAGAACGTCATGATCGTCGATCTGATGCGCAATGACCTGTCGCGAGTCTGCGACCCGGGCTCGGTCGGTGTGGACGGGCTGCTCGAGGTCGAGTCCTATCCGGCCGTGCATCAGCTGGTCAGCACGGTATCGGGCACGCTGACACCCGGCATCACAGTCGGCAGGCTGCTGGATGCGACCTTCCCTGCCGGGAGCATGACCGGAGCCCCGAAGCTGTCCGCGATGACGATCCTGCACGATCTCGAGCGCGGTCCGCGCGGAGTCTTCGCCGGGTGCTTCGGGTGGATCGGCCAGGACGGAGCCCTCGGTCTGGCGATGGTGATCCGCTCGATCGTCATGCACCCGGGCGGCGCCTACGTCGGTGCCGGGGGAGGCATCACATGGCGATCGGATGCTGCCGCCGAAGTCGCCGAGGTGGGGATCAAGGCACGTGGACCTCTGTGGGCGATCGGGGCGGACTTGCCGCTCGGCTGGTGACGGCGGCGGTCCGGTAGCCTGGAGGGTGCGCTTCGCGCCGCAGACTTCCACTCCACGATTGGTTCCATCACGTGTCCCAGACCCTCCCGCCCGACACCGCCGTGCCTGAAGACCGTGGTGGCTACGACGCGTTCGCCGTTCAGCAGAAGTGGCAGGCGCGGTGGGCGGAAGCCGACCCGTTCCGTGCCGGCGGCGACGGCGACACTCGCCCCCGCAAGTACGTCCTGGGCATGTTCCCGTACCCGTCGGGTGATCTGCACATGGGACACGCCGAGAGCTACGCCTACGTGGACGTCGTCGCGCGTTTCTGGCGCCACCGCGGCTACAACGTGCTGAATCCGATCGGGTGGGACTCGTTCGGCCTGCCCGCAGAGAACGCGGCCATCCAGCGGGGCGCCGATCCGCGCGAGTGGACGTATGCCAACATCGAGCAGCACAAGAAGAGCTTCCGCCAGTACGGGTCCTCCTACGACTGGTCCCGCATCCTGCACACGAGCGACCCGGAGTACTACCGGTGGAACCAGTGGCTGTTCCAGCTGCTCTTCGAGCGCGGACTTGCCTACCGCAAGGAGAGCCCGGTCAACTGGTGCCCGAACGACCAGACGGTGCTGGCCAATGAGCAGGTCGTCGACGGGCGATGCGAGCGCTGCGGTGCCGAGGTCGTCAAGAAGAAGCTGACCCAGTGGTACTTCAAGATCACCGACTACGCCGACCGCCTGCTCGATGACCTGAACCAGCTCGAGGGCTTCTGGCCGCAGAAGGTCATCCGGATGCAGCGCAACTGGATCGGGCGATCTGTCGGTGCCGACATCGACTTCGAAATCGAAGGGCACCCCGAGAAGGTCACCGTCTTCTCAACCCGCCCCGACACGCTGCACGGCGCCACGTTCTTCGTCGTCGCTCCTGAGTCCGACCTGGCTTCTCAGCTGGTTTCGGGCGCCTCGGCCGAGGCGCGCGCGCGGTTCCAGGACTATCTCACCAGCGTGGGACGCTCGAGCGAGATCGAGCGTCAGAACACCGACCGCCCGAAGACGGGCGTCTTCCTGGAGCGCTACGCGATCAACCCGATCAACGGCGAGCGTCTCCCGATCTGGGCGGCGGACTACGTGCTGGCCGACTACGGGCACGGCGCCGTCATGGCCGTGCCCGCCCACGACCAGCGCGACCTCGACTTCGCGCGCGCATTCGACCTGCCGGTGAAGGTCGTCGTCGACACCACGGCGCCTATGACCGGTGCGATCCCGGTGATCGAGCTCGATGAACACGGCGTCCCGAACGACCCGGGCGCGGATCTCGGCTCCCTCAGCGACCTCGACCCCGCCGTCACCGGCATCGCCCTGACCGGAGAGGGACGGATGATCAACTCCGGATCCCTCGACGGACTCTCCAAGCGCAATGCGATCGCGCGCATCACCGACCAGCTGGCTGCCGTCGGCGCGGGTCGCGCGTCCAAGTCGTACCGCCTGCGCGACTGGCTCATCTCACGTCAGCGCTTCTGGGGCACGCCCATCCCCATGATCCACACCGAAGACGGCCGCATCGTGCCGGTGCCGGCCGATCAGCTGCCCCTGACCCTGCCCGACGCCGAGGGGCTCGACCTCACGCCGAAGGGCACCTCGCCGCTCGGCGGCGCCGCCGACTGGATGACGACGACTGACCCCGAGACCGGCGCCCCCGCACTGCGCGACGCCGACACGATGGACACGTTCGTCGACAGCTCCTGGTATTTCCTGCGCTTCCTCGCTCCGCGGGACGCCACAGAGGCTTTCTCGACGGCGGAAGCCGCGAAGTGGGCCCCCGTCGACTCGTACATCGGCGGCGTAGAGCACGCGATCCTGCACCTGCTGTACGCGAGATTCATCACCAAGGTGCTGTTCGATGTGGGACTGATCGATTTCACCGAGCCGTTCTCGACCCTGGTCAACCAGGGCATGGTGCTGCTGTCCGGGTCGAAGATGTCCAAGAGCAAGGGCAATCTGGTCGAGTTCGCGTCGAGCATGATCAACCCGGGCGCCGACGCGGTGCGCACCGCGATCGCGTTCGCGGGACCTGTCGAGGACGACATCAACTGGGAGGACGTCTCGACCACAGGCGCGCAGAAGTTCCTCGCGCGCGCCTGGCGCGTCGCGCAGGATGTCACCAGCAGCCCCGACGTCGTGTGGGCCGAGGGTGACCCGTCGCTGCGGCGCGTCACGCACCGCCTGCTCGCCGATGCGCCGGGACTGGTCGAGCAGACCAAGTTCAACGTGGTGGTCGCGCGTCTCATGGAGCTCGTCAACGCGACCCGCAAGGCGATCGACACCGGGGCCGGCCCGGCCGACCCCGCCGTCCGCGAAGCCGCCGAAGCGACCGCGATGATCCTCGACCTGTTCGCCCCGCACACAGCGGAGGAGATGTGGGAGATGCTCGGCTACGAGCCGTTCGTCGGGCTCGTAACCTGGCGGCAGCCGGACCCGACCCTCCTGACGGAGGACACGGTGACCACGGTCGTCCAGATCGACGGCAAGGTGCGCGCGACCCTCGAAGTGTCGGCACGGATCGAGGCCAAGGACCTCGAGGCGCTGGCGCGTGCCGATGCGCGAGTCCAGCGCGCGCTCGCCGGTCGCGAGATCACCCGTGCCATCGTGCGGCCACCGAAGGTCGTGAGCTTCAGCACGAGCTGAGCCTCCTCCCCAGGACCTGCGTCGCGCGGTCCATCCACCGCACGCCCTGCGCGCAGGGGTGACTCCGGTCGCGTGACCTACGTTCGGCCGTGTGTCATCGGCCGAAGCACCTCCCCGCGCCGCCGCAAGCCCTCGGGCGCGCCTCGGACTCGGAGCGGCGGTCGTCGTGGTGCTGCTCGCGCTCACGGTGACCGTGGCGATCGGAATCCTCCGGGGGGCTTCAGCGCCGGTGGAGTCCGTCACGATCGATCAGGGGGGACCGACGGATGCGGCCGGATCGGCATCCGTCTTCGTCCACGTGTCGGGCTCGGTCACGACCCCAGGTCTCTACGTCTTGAACGAGGGGGCGCGGGTCGTCGACGCCGTGGCCGCGGCCGGCGGCTTCACTCCGGACGCCGATGAGGCCGCGGTGAACCTCGCGCGTCCGCTGGGCGACGGCGAACAGCTCCTCGTACCGGCGATCGGCGCGTCGGCGGAGGCAGGTGCGCCAGCGCCGGCCGGTGACGGCAGGGTGAATCTCAACACCGCCGATGCCGGCCAGCTCGACACCCTGCCCCGCATCGGACCCGCGATGGCCGACCGGATCATCCAGTGGCGCGACGCCAACGGCCGGTTCACGAGCGTCGAGGACCTGCTGGCCGTCCCGGGGATCGGCGCGAAGATGCTCGAGACGCTTCGCGATCTCGTCACGGTCTGAGCGTGTCCCGTTCACGCCTGTCGAACCTGCGCCTGGTCCCCGTCGCGGCAGCGGCCTGGGCGGTCGCGCTGCTGGCCACGAGCGCACCGGAGGCGGCGGCGGTCGTGGCGGCGCCGCTGTGGGCGCTCTCCCTCGGCGTGCTGGCCTGGATCGCCGCGGCGTCCCGGCGCTCACCGGCCGCCGCGGCCCGGCGATCTGGGCGGGGGCACGTCGCCGTCGTCTTGCTGCTCGTGCTCTGCGCTGCCGCAGCTGCGGCATCCCACGTCGCCGTCGTGCAGCCGGCCCGCGCGGAGGCCGGTCACTTCGCGCTCAGCGGAGGAAGATCGCTGGTCGTCCAGGCAAGCGTCGTGGGCAAGGTCGAGTTGCGCGCGACGGGCGAGTGGGTGTTCGACGCGGTGGCCACGCGTCTGGAGACCGGTGCGGCCGGCGATGCCGTGCGCTTCGACATCGCCGTACGGGTACAGCCTTCCGACGTCGATCGGCCCGAACTGCTCGACGTGGGCTCTGAGGTGGAGGTGCGGGGCACCGCGCGTCCGGCCCCCGCCGGCGACCGCGCGGTGCTCACCGTCATCGCCTCGCAAGGCCTCCACGTGCTCCATGAGCCCGCGGGCATTCCGGCCATCGCCGGCGAGCTTCGTCGTGGACTGGTCGGCTCGTCCGTGGGTCTGCCCGATCCGGGCGCAGGGCTGATACCCGGGCTGGCGGTGGGCGACACCTCGGCAGTGACGATGGAGCTCGATGCCGCGATGAAGGAGTCTTCGCTCTCGCACCTGACCGCGGTCTCGGGAGCGAACTGCGCGATCGTGGTCGGCCTCGCCTTCGGCGCGGTGGCTGCCTGCGGCGGTTCGCGACGTGCGCGGGTCATCGGCGGCATCGCAGCACTAGTGGGCTTCGTGCTCCTGGTGACGCCTGAACCCAGCGTGGTACGCGCCGCAGCCATGGCGGCCATCGCGATGCTGGGGGTGCTGCTCGGACGCACCGGAGCCGGCATCGCGGTTCTCGCACTGGCGGTGACGGTGCTGCTGGTGGTCGACCCGTGGCTGTCCGGCTCGCTCGGGTTCGCGCTGTCGGCGGTCGCGACGGCCTCGCTGCTGCTGTTCGCCCGGCCGCTCGCGATCGGGCTCGCACGGCGGATGCCGCGTGCACTCGCCCTGGCCCTGTCGGTGCCTCTCGCCGCGCAGCTCGCGTGCGGCCCGCTCCTGGTGATCATCGCCCCGACAGTTCCGCTTTACGGCGTGGTCGCGAACCTGCTGGCTTCGCCGGCCGCACCGCTCGCCACGATCGTCGGGCTCGCTGCCTGCCTGGCGGCACCGTTCCCGTGGGTGCAGTCCGGGCTGACGGCGATCGCGTGGCTCCCGGCCGCCTGGATCGCCGGAACAGCGCAGACCTTCAGCGCCCTGCCGGGCGATCAGGTGCCCTGGCTCGAAGGCTGGCCGGGCGTGGCGGCTCTTGCGGTCGTGGGTGCGGCGATCGGCACGGTGATCGTGGTGCCGCGCGCCGCCGTACCCGCCCGGAGTCCGCGACGCACCCGCGAGTCCCCGGTACGGCGAGTGCGGGCACCGATCGCGCGATCGCAGTCGGTGCGGTTCATCGCCGTCCTCCTGCTCGCCGTGGTGGCGGGAATCGTCGCCGGGGGTGCCGCGCTGCACACTGCGGCCGGCCGGTTCACGCTGCCGACGGCGTGGAGCGTGCTCGCGTGCGACGTCGGACAGGGGGATGCCGTCCTCCTCCGATCGGCGGGGGCGATCGCTCTGATCGACACCGGGCCGGACCCGGAGCTGCTCGATCAGTGCCTGGCCCGCGCGGGGATCGATCGCCTTGATCTGCTCGTTCTCACGCACTTCGATCTCGATCACGCGGGCGGGGTCGACGCGGTGATCGGGCGAGTGGACAGCGCCCTGCACGGTCCGGTCGGGACCCCGGCGGGGGCGCGGGTGCTGGAGCGACTGAGGGACGGCGGCGCGCGGCTGGTTCCCGCGCACACATCGATGGCCGGGACGCTGGGCGCGGCGGATTGGCGCGTGCTGTGGCCGCCGGCCAAGACCCGAGCGTTCCCGCCCGGAAACGATGTGAGCGTCGTGCTGGACGTGCGCGGTGGCGGGATGCCGGCATCCCTGTTCCTCGGAGACCTCTCTGCCGCCCCCCAAGCTGCTCTGGCGGCATCCGGTGTGCTCGATCCGCCCTACGAACTCCTGAAGGTCGCCCACCACGGCAGCGCCGATCAGGACCCGGGACTGTATGTGCAGGCTCGTCCGGCGATCGCGCTCGTGTCGGTCGGCGCCGACAACACCTACGGCCATCCGCGTGCGGAGACCCTGACCGCGCTGGAAGCGGTCGGCGCCCGAATCGCGCGCACCGACCTGCAGGGTGTGATCGCGGTGTGGCGGGCGGGCACGCACCTGTCGGTGTGGCGCGAGCGCGCAGGCGTGGTCGCACCCGGCCGTTAGGCTCATTCCATGGCGATCAGCGCGCGACGCACCCCGGCGGCGAAGACGCGCAGCACGATCCCACAGGTCTCGTGGCGTGCGCCGCAGCCGGCTCCGATCGTGCTCGTCTCGGGACCCGAAGAGATCTGTGCGGAGCGGGCGATCGCGGGCGTCCGCGACTATCTGCGCGCGGAGGATCCGAGCCTCGAGGTCACCGATGTGCGTGCCGACGACTACGCCCCCGGCACGCTGCTCGGAGTCAGTTCCCCCTCGCTTTTCGGCGAACCACGGCTGGTGCGCGTCACCGGTGTGGAGAAGTGCTCCGACGCCTTCCTCGCGGAGGCGGTGTCGTACCTCGCGATGCCGCAGGAGGGGGCGACGATCATCCTGCGCCACACCGGCGCGACCGTGCGCGGCAAGAAGCTGCTCGACGCCATCCGCGCCGGAGAAGGGGCCGGGATCGAGATCGCCTGCCCCGCGGTCAAACGCGACTCCGACCGGTTCGACTTCGCCGCAGGGGAGTTCTCCACGGCTCGCAAGCGGATCGCCCCCGTCGCGCTGCGCACACTGGTCTCGGCGTTCGCCGACGATCTGACCGAGTTGGCGGCCGCCTGCCAGCAGCTCATCTCCGACGTGCCGGGGGACATCACCGAACAGATCGTCGAGCGCTATTACGGCGGACGCGTCGAGACCTCCGCCTTCGCAGTCGCCGACACGGCGATCGCGGGCCGCTACGGCGAAGCGCTCCTCTCCCTGCGTCACGCGCTGGACTCCGGCGCCGACCCGGTGCCGCTCGTCGCCGCGATCGCTTCGAAGCTGCGCACGATGGCCCGGGTCTCCGGCAGCCGTGAGTCCTCCGCTGCTCTGGCCGGCCGCCTCGGGCTCAAGGACTGGCAGGTCGACCGGGCGCGGCGCGATCTGTCGGGCTGGTCTGACGCGACCCTCGGCATGGCGATCCAGGCGGCGGCCCGAGCCGATGCCGAGGTGAAGGGCGGCTCGCGCGACAGCGTGTTCGCCCTGGAACGGCTCATCACCGTCATCGCGACGAAGGCCCCGTTCGGCTCCTGAGTGAGCCTGAGCGGGAATGACGAAAGCCCGACCCCGGAGGGACGGGCGTTCTTCAAAGTCAGTGCTTAGAGGGCTGCGACCTGCTTGGCGATCGCCGACTTGCGGTTCGCGGCCTGGTTCGCGTGGATGACGCCCTTGCTGGCGGCCTTGTCGAGCTTCTTGGTCGCCCGTGCGAGCGACTTCTCGGCGGCGGCCTTGTCGCCGGCTGCGACGGCCTCGCGGGTGCGACGCACCTCGGTGCGAAGCTCGCTCTTCACGGCCTTGTTGCGCTCGTGTGCCTTGTCGTTGGTCTTGTTGCGCTTGATCTGCGACTTGATGTTTGCCACGTTTGTCGACGGTCTTTCGTTCGGAGGTGTTCGATGAGAAGTGCCGAGTGGCAGGAGAGGGGTGCCGCACGGCGGTCGTGCGGGGAGTGAGACCCACACGCAAGCCGATCACCAAGTCTATCAGGTCTGTTCGATCGTCGTGATCGCCAGGTTCAGGAGCGCGTTGAAGGCGCCGGGGCGCATCACTGTCACATGGTGCGTCGTGCGCGGCACCACGATCAGTTCAGCGTGCTGCGCCACCCGCAGGAACAGCCGCTCATTGATGCGCAGTTGGTCGAACTGCCCGTTGACGAACCACAGCGGCACCTCGATGCGGTGCAGCGCCGTAAGCAGATCGAGCACCGAGAGGCTCCTCAGCGCGATGTCCTGCGCGTCCAGGGCGTAGCCGCCGGCGCCGAAGTCGGCGCGGGTCTGGTCGGGGAGGATGCGATCGAGCATGCGGTTCGTGAGCCACATCCCGCGATCCGGCAGTGAGTCGAAGCCGCGCGCGAGCAGTCGGTACCCGGCCAGGCCCGGTCCGCGGGGGATCGCCGTGCACGAGGCGGCGACGAAACCGGCCACCGGAGGGGGATCCTCGCGTCCGACGTACTCGATGCACAGGAGGCCGCCCATCGAGTGCCCGGCCAGCAGCACGGGACCTCGTGTCGCAGCATCCTTTACCGCGGCATCGATAGTCGAGAAGGCGCCCTCGAGCGTGAACTCCTCGGCCATACGCGCGCCGTGACCGGGCAGATCGACCGCCACCGTCGGATTGCCACGATCGGCGAGGTACTCCACCTGCGCGCGCCACATCGTCGCCGACGTCCGGATGCCGTGCACAAGCACCACTTGGACGACCATCCACCTAGGATATTCATCTGCACACGGGAAGCTCGGGGCCGGGTTCGCCGCCGGCAGGAGGCGCGCGCGTGGCGGCGCGGTCCGGCCCGTAGAATTGGGCAGTCATGTCTCCGCGCGCACTGAAGCCCCTCGAGCCGTCCGCGACCCCGCCCGAGCTGATCCGCAACTTCTGCATCATCGCCCACATCGATCACGGCAAATCCACGCTTGCCGATCGCATGCTTCAGATCACCGGCGTGGTCTCCGACCGTGACATGCGCGCGCAATACCTCGACCGCATGGACATCGAGCGAGAGCGCGGCATCACGATCAAGAGCCAGGCGGTGCGCATGCCGTGGCAGGTCGACGGCACGACCTACGCCCTGAACATGATCGACACCCCAGGCCACGTCGACTTCACCTACGAGGTCAGCAGGTCGCTCGCGGCGTGCGAAGGCGCCATCCTGCTGGTGGATGCCGCACAGGGCATCGAGGCGCAGACTCTGGCGAACCTGTACCTGGCCCTCGAGAACGACCTGCACATCATTCCGGTTCTGAACAAGATCGATCTGCCCGCCGCGGATCCGGAAAAGTATGCAAAGGAGCTCGCGAGTCTGATCGGCGGCAAGCCCGAGGATGTACTGAGGGTGAGCGGCAAGACGGGGATCGGCGTCGAGGAGCTGCTCGAGCAGGTCGTCCGGCAGATCCCGGCCCCGACGGGCGACCCGACCGCACCGACTCGCGCGATGATCTTCGACTCGGTCTACGATTCGTACCGCGGCGTGATCACTTACGTCCGTATGATCGACGGCACGCTGAGCCCTCGCGAGCGCATCCAGATGATGTCGACGCGCGCGGTCCACGAGCTGCTCGAGATCGGCGTCTCCTCGCCCGAGCCGATTCCGACCAAGGGGCTCGGGGTCGGCGAGGTCGGCTATCTCATCACCGGTGTGAAGGATGTGCGCCAGTCGAAGGTCGGCGACACCGTCACCAGCGCGGCCAAGCCGTCGACACAGGCGCTGCCCGGGTACACCGACCCGAAGCCGATGGTCTTCTCCGGCCTCTACCCGATCGACGGCAGCGACTACCCGCTGCTGCGCGAAGCGCTCGACAAGCTGAAGCTCTCCGATGCCTCGCTCAACTACGAGCCCGAGACTTCCGTCGCGCTCGGCTTCGGCTTCCGCTGCGGGTTCCTCGGGCTGCTGCACCTGGAGATCATCAGCGAGCGCCTGGAGCGGGAGTTCGGCCTCGACCTCATATCGACCGCGCCGTCGGTCACGTACGAGGTGACGACTGACGACAAGAAGACCTTCACGGTCACCAATCCCAGCGAGTTCCCGTCGGGCACCAAGATCGCGAGCGTCACCGAGCCCATGGTCAAGGCGGCGATCCTCGCACCGAAGGACTACGTCGGCACGATCATGGAGCTCTGCCAATCCCGCCGCGGGACGCTGCTGGGCATGGAATACCTCGGCGAGGACCGCGTCGAGATCCGCTACACCATGCCGCTCGGCGAGATCGTGTTCGACTTCTTCGACAACCTCAAGTCCAAGACCGCCGGATACGCGTCGCTGGACTACGAGCCCAGCGGCGATCAGGAGGCCGACCTGGTCAAGGTCGACATCCTGCTTCAGGGCGAGCCGGTCGACGCGTTCAGCGCGATCGTGCACCGCGACAAGGCCTACGCCTACGGCGTGCTGATGACCGAGCGCCTCAAGAAGCTCATTCCGCGCCAGCAGTTCGAGGTGCCGATCCAGGCCGCGATCGGGGCGCGGATCATCGCGCGCGAGTCGATCCGGGCGATGCGCAAGGACGTGCTGGCAAAGTGCTACGGCGGCGACATCACCCGAAAGCGCAAGCTCCTCGAGAAGCAGAAGGAGGGCAAGAAGCGCATGAAGATGGTGGGGCGTGTCGAAGTCCCTCAGGAAGCGTTCATCGCCGCACTCTCGGGCGACACCGAGGGCAAAGAGAAGAAGTAGCCGACCGCGGGGCGCCAGGTGGCGCCCCGGGCAACGCGAAGTAGGCTGGAATCCATGCGGCGCGGGACTTTCAGGGACGAGACGGTCGACTACGCCGCCGTCGGGGCGACACAGGCGCCTGACCTGATGCACTATCCGCCCGAGCGCAGCATCCCGGCTGAAGAGTCATGGCGTATCGGCAGCGGCGAGGCCCGGTTCGAGAGCGCGAGTGATGCGCTCCTGTCATGGGCGGCGCAGCGCGGTGCCGGGCTGGAACTGAGCGACGTTCGTCCTGCGGCCGGACCCATGTACTCGGGCGTCGGCTTCGATGCGGAAGGCAATCCCGTGGCCCCCAGTCGCCTGGAGGCCGACCAGCGGTTCGACAGCGACGGCACGCCCTACGTCGGAGCAGGCACGACCGTGCGCGTCGACGGTCGCGTCCGCGGCATGAGCGCGGGCGCCGAGCTGCGCGTCATCTTCTCGATCGAGGAGCCGCGTCGCGTCGGATTCGCACTGGGTACGGTCGGCGGGTCCGTCGTGAGCGGCGAAGAGTCGTTCGTGCTGCAGTGGCTGGACAACGACGAGGTATGGTTCACGGTGCGCGCCTTCGACGCGCCCACCGCGTTCGTCTACCGGGTGCTGCCCGCCCTGGTGCGCCGACGCCGGCGCGAGCTGTTCACGCGGTACCTCCGTGCGATCTCGCCCCTGTACGCGACGAACTGATGGGCTCCGCACTCCCGATCGGAGAGCCCGCTCCCCGCGACGGGTCGCTTCCGGTCTCGATCGACCGATCCACGCCGTTCGGGGTCTATCTGCATGTTCCGTTCTGCCGTGTCCGATGCGGGTACTGCGACTTCAACACCTACACGGCCGGGGAGTTACGGGGCGCGCGCCAGGACGAGTACGCCGACACGCTGCTGCGGGAAGTGGATCTCGCGTGCGGAGTGCTCGTCGATGCGGGCGCGATCCGCCCGGCATCCACGGTGTTCTTCGGCGGTGGTACGCCGACCCTGCTGCCGGCGGGCGATCTTTCGCGGATGCTCGACGGTGTGCGCACGACGTTCGGCATCGCGCCCGGCGCGGAGGTGACCGTCGAGGCGAACCCCGACACGGTCTCCGATGCGGTCGCGGCCGAGCTGGCGGCGGCCGGCGTCACGCGCCTGTCGATCGGCATGCAGTCGGCGGTGCCGCACGTGCTCGCATCCCTCGACCGAACGCATGAGCCGGCCAACGTAGGCGCCGCGGTCGCCGCGGCGCGCCGGGCGGGCTTGGCGGTCAGTCTCGACCTGATATACGGCGCCCCGGGGGAGTCGCTGGCCGACTGGCGCGAATCGCTCGAGTCCGTCGCGGCGCTCGAGCCCGATCACGTGTCGGCCTACGCGCTCATCATCGAGGAGGGAACCAAACTCGCGCGCCAGATCCGCCGCGGCGAGGTCCCGGCGCCCGACGACGACCGTCAGGCCGACATGTACGAGCTCGCCGACGAGCTGCTCGACGTTGCGGGATTTGAATGGTACGAGGTGTCCAACTGGGCGCGCGACGAGCAGCAGCGTTCACGCCACAACCTCGCCTACTGGACTGGTGCGGACTGGTGGGGTTTCGGGCCGGGCGCGCACAGCCACATCGCGGGGGTCCGGTTCTGGAACGTGAAGCACCCGGCCGCCTACGCGCAGCGGCTGGCTGCCGGGTTCTCGCCCGCGGCAGGCCGCGAAAGTCCGGATGCCGCCGCCCGGCATCTGGAGAGCGTTCTGCTGCGCACCCGCATCCGCGAGGGACTGCCGATCTCGGAGCTGTTCGGCGAGGGACGGCACGCGGTGGCCGCTCTCATCGCGGACGGCCTCATCGACGGCGCCGCCGCAGTGCGCGGGCGCGTCGTCCTGACCCTGCGTGGACGCCTCCTGGCCGACGCGGTCGTGCGGGCCCTCACCGGCTGATGAGCGTTCCGCTGCGGTGTCGGCCGATCCGATAGAATTGGCACTCAGAACGAGTGAGTGCCAAGACGGCTGGAGTGCGTGAGGAGGCGAGATGGTCACCGATCGAGGACTGCAGGTGCTGCGGGCCATCGTGCAGGACTTCGTCGACACGCGCGAGCCCGTCGGCAGCAAGGCGATCGTCGAGCGCCACGCCTTCGGGGTGTCGGCGGCCACGATCCGCAATGACATGGCGCTCCTCGAGGACGAGGAGCTCATCGCCGCGCCGCACACATCGTCGGGTCGCGTGCCGACCGACAAGGGGTATCGGGTCTTCGTCGATCACCTGGCCGAGCTCAGGCCCCTCTCGCCCGCCCAGCGCACCGCCATTTCCACTTTCCTGGACGGACCGGGCGACCTCGACGACGTTCTCGTTCGCACCGTGCGCGCGCTGACGCAGCTGACCGGCCAGGTCGCGATCGTGCAGTATCCCTCCTTCGCCCGCGCGACGGTCTCCCACGTCGAGCTCGTGCAGCTCGGCGGGGGCCGGATGCTGGTGATCCTGGTCACCGACACCGGCCGCGTCTCGCAGCGCCTCGCCTTGGTGCGCAACGAGTTCGACGACGACGATCTGGCGCGCGTGCGCTCGACCGTCGCCTCTCTGCTGGTCGGCAAGCCGGTCCGCGAGGGAGCGCAGCGGGTCGAAGAGCGTCTCGCCGAGCCGGACGCGTCGCCGACACCGCTGAGCATTGCCGCAACGGCTATCGTGCGCGTCGTCGCCGAAGAGCTCGAGGAGTTCCGCAACGACCGGCTGGTCATGGCCGGCGCGGCGAACCTGGCCCGCAGCGAGTCCGACTTCCGGGGGAGCATCTACCCGCTGCTCGAGGCCATCGAGGAGCAGGTGACGCTCATGAAGCTGATGAGCGAGATGGTGGCCGACGATCATGGTCTGGCCGCCAGCATCGGGCGCGAGAACGAGCAGTTCGGGCTGGGTGAGGCATCCGTCGTCGCCAGCGAGTACGACACGACCGGCGCCCGCGCCCGAGTCGGCGTTATGGGTCCGACCCGCATGGACTACCCGACGAACTTCGCGGCGGTCCGTGCTGTCGCGCGCTATCTCACCCGGATGCTCGACGACGACGAGAGTGCCCGCTGACGCGGCATCCTGTGACAAGACGATCCCGCGCGATGCGCGGACGGGAAGGCGATTGTGGCTGACCACTACGAGGTGCTCGGTGTCGCGCGCGACGCGACATCTGACGAGATCAAGAAGGCGTACCGGCGTCTGGCGCGGGAACTGCATCCCGACGTGAATCCTGGGGCGGACGCATCTGAGCGTTTCAAGCTCGTGACGCATGCTTACGACGTTCTGAGCGACCCCGACCAGCGAGCCCGCTATGACCTCGGGGGCAGCGACTCCCCTTTCGGCGGCGGCCAAGGCGGCTTCAGCGGCTTCGGCGACATCTTCGAGACCTTCTTCGGATCGGCCGGCGGCCAACGCGCAGGACGACCGCGCTCGCGACGCGAACGCGGGCAGGACGCTCTGGTGCGCGTGACCCTCGACCTGAAGGACGTCGTCTTCGGTGTGCACCGCGACATCGAGGTCGACACGGCCGTGCTCTGCGACACGTGCCAGGGTTCGTGCTGCCAACCGGGCACATCGCCGGTCACGTGCGACATCTGCCACGGATCGGGAAATGTGCAGCGGACTGTTCGGAGCCTCCTCGGCAACGTCGTCACCAGCCAGCCGTGCGGCTCCTGCCAGGGCTACGGCACGATGATCCCGTATCCGTGCGCGACCTGCCAGGGCCAGGGGCGCGTGCGGGCGCGTCGCACCGTGTCGATCGACATCCCGGCGGGTGTGGAGACGGGCCTGCGCCTGCAGCTGCCTGGATCGGGCGAGGTGGGCCCGGCCGGCGGGCCGAACGGCGATCTCTACCTCGAGGTGACGGTGTCGCCGCATGAGGAGTTCAGTCGCGACGGCGACGACCTTCTCGCGACCCTGGAGATCTCGATGCCCGACGCGATCCTCGGGACGACTACCACGATCGAGTCCCTCGACGGTCCCGTCGAACTCGAACTGCGGCCGGGCGTGCAGGGCGGCGATGTACTCACGATCAAGGGACGCGGCATCACCTCGCTGCGCGGCACACAGCGAGGTGATCTGCGGGTCGGGGTGCATGTGGTCACCCCGACGCGGCTCGACGCGAAGGAACGCGCACTGATCGAGGAGTTCGCCAAGCGCACGAAGGCGCCCGAGCCCCGTCTCGCAGAGTTCCACCAGGGCCTGTTCGCCAAGCTGCGCGACCGCTTCCGCAACGGCTGAGGCATGGCGCTGCACTTCGTTCTGGACGCTCCGATCGATGCCGCCATCGGCGATGCCGTAGCGCTGACCGGTGACGAAGCGCATCACGCGGCGGCGGTGCGACGGGTGCGGGTCGGCGAGGAAGTCACGGTCGGCGACGGGCGCGGTCTCTGGCTGACCGGTGAGTGCGAGGCCGCGTCGCCCCGTGAAGTGATCGTCAGGATCACCGATCGGACCGAGACGCCCGTGCCGACGCGGCGCATCGTGCTCGCACAGGCACTCGCCAAGGGCGATCGCGACGAGCTCGCTGTGCAGGCCGCCACCGAGCTCGGCGTCGACGAGATCATCCCCTGGCAGGCGGCGCGCAGCGTCTCCCGCTGGGACGCCGCGAAGGCGGAGAAGGGCCGTGCCCGATGGGCGTCGATCGTGCGCGAAGCGGCCAAACAGGCCCACCGCGCGTGGATCCCCGAGGTGATGCCGCTCGAGACCACGGCCGCGCTGGCCGGCCGCAGCGCGGCATCCCTCGTCGTCGTCCTCGAACCGACCTCGTCGCAGCGCGTGACCGACCTCGGTGTTGACCCCTCCGACCTGCGCGATCTGGTCCTCGTGGTCGGCCCCGAGGGCGGCATCGCACCCGAGGAGCTCGCCGCCTTCGAGCGGAGCGGTGCGAAGGTGGCGCGGCTCGGCGACACGGTGCTGCGCACCTCGACCGCCGGGCCTGCCGCCCTCTCGGTCCTCAGCGCGGCACTGCACCGCTGGTGAGCGCCCGCCGCCTGGGAGAGGCCGCCGATAGACTGGCCTCATGAGCGAGCCGTCGGTGTTCACCCGCATCCTGAAGGGTGAGATCCCCTCTGAGATCATCGCGGAGACAGAGAATGCGTTCGCGATCCGCGACATCGCCCCCAAGGCGCCGGTTCACCTGCTGGTGATCCCCAAGTCGGAGCAGTACCGCAATGTCGTCGAACTTGCCGCGGGCGACCCCGAACTGCTGGCCGAACTCGTCGCACTCGCCAACTCGGTGGCCGCCGCGCACTCAGACGGCGACTTCCGCCTGATCTTCAACACCGGACCCGGAGCCGGGCAGACAGTCTTCCACGTGCACGCCCATGTCCTCGCGGGTGTCCTCGACGAATCGAGTCTCGGTGGCTGACGCGCCTGAGCAGAACTCCGAGTGGGGCGACACCGCGCCGGGCAGCACCGTGGATCGCGTCTACGCGGACGGCGTCGCGATGGTGCAGCTGCTCGGTCCCCAGGATCGGCTGCTGCGCGTCGTGGAGAGCGAGCACCCCGATGTCGACGTGCACGTGCGCGGCAACGAGATCACGCTGACGGGAGATGCCGCAGCGGTTGCTGCTGCGCGCGGACTCGTCGACGAACTGCTCGCGATGACGAGGGCCGGCCATGCCCTCGGCCCCTCTGACGTGTCTTCGTCCAATCGCATCCTGCAGTCCGAGGGCGGTCCGCGACCGTCCGAAGTGCTCGGCGAGGCCATCCTGTCGACCCGCGGGCGAGTGATCCGCCCGAAGACACTGGGCCAGAAGGCGTATGTCGATGCGATCGAAGAGAGCACGATCGTGTTCGGAATCGGTCCCGCCGGAACCGGAAAGACCTACCTGGCGATGGCCAAAGCCGTGCAGGCCCTGCAACGCAAGGAGGTCAGCCGCATCATCCTGACCCGTCCGGCCGTCGAGGCGGGGGAGCGGCTCGGATTCCTCCCCGGCACGCTGAACGACAAGATCGACCCGTACCTTCGCCCGCTCTACGACGCACTCAACGAGATGATGGATCCCGAGATCGTGCCGAAGCTGATGGCGAGCGGGACGATCGAGGTCGCGCCGCTCGCGTACATGCGCGGCAGGACGTTGAACGACTCGTTCGTGGTGCTCGACGAAGCGCAGAACACGACGCCCGAGCAGATGAAGATGTTCCTGACCCGGCTCGGATTCGGCACGCGCATGGTCGTGACCGGCGACATCACGCAGGTCGACCTCCCGATGGGCGCCTCGGGTCTGAGACTGGTGACCCGGGTGCTGAACAGCATTGAAGACATCCACTTCGCCTACTTGACCAGCGAGGACGTCGTCCGACACTCACTGGTCGGCCGGATCGTTGATGCATACACGGAGTACGACGAGCATCGCCTGGCCAGCCGTCGTGAGCGCGACGAGGCCGCCGAGTTCGCCAACCGCGCCGATCGGCGCGCCGGAGCGCCGCGTTCGTCGGGTCCGCGCGACCACCTTCCCCGGCGAGGCCGCTCATCATGACGATCGAGATCAGCAACGAGTCCGGCTTCGCCGTCGACGAGACTGTCCTCCTGCGCCTGATGGAGCACAACCTCGCCGAGCTGCACGTGAGCGCCGACGCCGACGTCGCGATCCTGCTGGTGGACGAAGGGGCGATGGAGGCGCTGCACGTCCAGTGGATGGACGAGCCGGGCCCGACCGACGTCCTGAGCTTCCCCATGGACGAGCTGCGCCCCGGCACCGAGGACATGCCCACCCCGGCGGGTCTCCTCGGCGACATCGTCCTGTGCCCGCAGGTTGCCGAGACCCAGGCGGCCGCGGCCAAGCACTCCACGATGGACGAGCTCATCCTCCTCACCACGCATGGACTGCTGCACCTGCTCGGATTCGACCACGCGGAGCCGGAGGACAAGCGCGAGATGTTCGGTCTGCAGAACGACCTGATCCTCACCTTCCACGTCGCCGAACGTCGACGATCGCGCGCATGACCGCGGCGCTGCTCCTGGTCGCCGCCGTTCTGCTGGTCGCCTTCGGCGGGCTCATGGCTGCGATCGACGCGGCGCTGACCGTCACCTCTCGCGCCGACCTCGCCGACCTGGGCGCGAGCGGGCGCAACGCTGCCGCGCTGCGCAAGATCTCGATCGACCCCGAGGCGCACTCCAACGCCGTCTTGTTCATCCGCATTCTCGCCGAGACCGCGGCCGCCGTGCTGGTCACGGTCGCGTTCACGATCCTGTTCGACAGCATCTGGTGGGCGATGCTCGCTGCCGCGGTGCTGATGACCGGCATCTCGTTCGTCGTCGTCGGCGCGAGCCCCCGCACGGTCGGCCGGCAGCACGCCAAGGGGCTGCTGCGCGGCGCGGCGCCGGTCATCCGCGGCGTACGCATCTTCCTGGGCCCGCTCGCGCACGGGCTGGTCGCCCTCGGCAACAGGGTGACTCCCGGCGCTGCGCGAGGCTCATCCTTCGCCTCCGAGGAGCAGCTGCTCAGCATCATCGACGAGGCGGCCGAGAACGAGCTCATCGAAGAGGACGACCGTGAGCTGATCCACTCCGTGTTCGATTTCACTGACACGTTCGTGCGCGCCGTCATGGTGCCTCGCACCGACATGGTGACCGTCGACGCGTCGTCCTCTACGCGCGACGCGATGGCGATCTTTCTGGAGAAGGGCGTGTCACGCATTCCGATCGTCGACGACGACGCGGACGACGTGGTCGGGGTGCTCTACCTGAAGGACCTCGTGCAGTTCGGCTTCGGCGACGAAGCCGGCTGGCGCGACGCGCCCATCGACCGCATAGCGCGCCCGGCCGTCTTCGTGCCGGAATCGATGAAAGCCGAGACCCTGCTGCAGCAGATGAAGCGGGAAGCCGTGCATGTGTGTCTCGTCATCGACGAGTACGGCGGAGTCTCAGGGCTCGTGACACTCGAGGACCTGATCGAGGAGCTCGTCGGTGAGATCGCGGACGAGTACGACCCGCGCGCGGACGAGGTCGTCGAACTGGGACCCGGCAGATACCGCGTCAGCGCGAGGCTCGGGCTCGATGAGGTCGGCGACCTGTTCGGCATCGAACTCGACGACGATGACGTTGACTCGGTGGGCGGCCTGCTCGGAAAGGCCCTTGGACGCGTGCCGCAGCCCGGCGCCACCGCCGACTACGAGGGACTCGTCATGACCGGCGGCGCCTCGCGCGGCCGCGGACGAGGGCTCGCGACGGTGTTCGTGGAACGCAGCAGTGCGAACGCGCGGGCCGACGATTCCAGCGGCGGCCGCACACCACGCACCGGCGAGATCGGCACCGGCGAGATCGGCACCGCCAAGAGCGGCGCCAAGAGAGGCGAATGATGCCCGCAACGCCTGCAGACCCTCCGACTGCCTCCCGATCGGACCCCGTCTTCCGCTCCGGTTTCGTCACGTTCGTCGGCCGCCCGAATGTAGGCAAGTCGACGCTCACGAATGCGCTCGTCGGAGAGAAGGTCGCGATCACCAGCGACAAGCCGCAGACGACCCGACGCGCGATCCGCGGCATCCTCAACCGCACCGACGGCCAGCTCGTGATCGTCGATACGCCCGGCATTCATCGCCCTCGCACGCTGCTCGGGGAGCGCCTCAACCATCTGGTCGAGCAGGTTCTCGGCGATGTCGACGTCATCGGTTTCTGCGTGCCCGCGACCGAGAAGGTCGGGCCCGGCGACCGGCGCATCGCCGAATCGCTCGACGGGTACCGTCGGGCCAGGAAGGTCGCGATCGTCACGAAGACCGATGCCGCCTCCCGCGAGCAGATCACCGCGCGCCTGCTCGAGGTGGACGCCCTGCGCGACGACTGGGCGGCGGTGATCCCGCTGTCGGCACTCACGAACGAGCAGCTCGACGTGCTCACCGGCGAGGTGCTCTCACTCATGCCGAAGGGACCCGCCCTCTACCCCGAGGGGGTCGTGACGGATGAGTCCATCGACGATCGCATCGCAGAGATCATCCGCGAAGCAGCGCTGGGGGGCGTGCGTGACGAGCTGCCGCACTCGATCGCCGTGGTCGTGCAGGACATCGCCAAGCGCGAGGATTCCGATCTGACCGACATCTTCGCCGACATCGTCGTGGAGCGAGACAGTCAGAAGTCGATCATCATCGGCCACAAGGGCTCGCGACTCGCCGACGTCGGCCGGCGGGCCCGCGCACAGATCGAACCGCTCATCGGCTCGCGTGTCTACCTCTCGTTGCATGTGCGCGTCGCCAAGGAATGGCAGCGCGACCCCAAGCAGCTCGGCCGCCTCGGGTTCTGAATAGCGCTCGCTCAGGCTTCAGAAGTTCGCCTGGAAGGTCGCCAGGATCTCGGGCAGCGCCTCCTGCTTGTCGTAGTCGGAGAGCAGCTGAAGAATCAGCACGACGTTGTTGCCGCCGCTGTCCAGGGTCGAAACGACGATCGCACTGGTGCTGGTGCCGCACTCCCATTCCGAGTAGACGCCGGCGTACAGGCCGTCGTCATACGGTGCACCCGTCTCGACGGGCGAGCAGGCGCCGTCGAAGCCCTGTGAAACTGTCGCCAGCATGTCCTCCGCGCTCGTACCCGCGCCTTCGACGCCCATCAGCTGCAGGCCCGCGGCCTCGTAGGTTTCCCAGAACGCCTGCAGGTTCGGCGCCGCCGAGACGCCCAGCCACTGGTTCCCGGCGTCGTCCGGGAAGCCGGTGCCGTCCACCTGCGCCCACTCGGCGGGGGCGGACACGCTCAGCACCCCGGAGTCGTCGGTCACCGTGGTGAACCCCCCGGTGTCGGTGGGGCCGCCGCCGAACACATCACTCGCGGTCACGACCAGCTCGTCGCCGTTGATCTGCCCGTCCAGCAGCTCATCGGTCGAAGGACGATACACCTGGAGGTCGATCGTGCCGTCGCTGCCCTGGGTGCGCAGCACCTGGCAGTAGTCCGCCAGCGTCCCGTCGGTGCCGACGCTCACCCCCGCAAGCTTGAACACGAGGTCGCCGGGCTCTATGCCGACAGCATCCGCGGCGCCACCGGCATCCACCGACGAGACCCAGACCCCGGCCATCGTCCCGTCCTCGCTGACCCAGGCCTTGGCGTTGATGCCGATCGAGTCGACGCTCTCACCAGCTGCGAGCTTGGGCAGCGCTTCTTCGGCGGTATCCCGGTGGATCGCGAAGTTATAGTCCAGGCTGTCGTCGCCGGCGTAGTTGACACCCACGAGTGCGCCATCCTGATCGACGAGCGGTCCTCCTGAGTTGCCTCCGCGGATGCGGGCGTCGTGCTCGATCACGTGGTCAAGCGATGCCCATTGGGTATCGAGCGGGAAGTCATCCTTGGACACGATGCCGCGCGTGAGGGTGAATTCCTCAGCCGCGCCCAGGGGGTACCCCGCCGAATACACGTCCAGACCGGTCTTGATGTCACCGTCGTGCCAGTCGAGGAATGGGAAGCCGTTCCCTTCGAGCTGGATGACGGCGAGGTCCAGGCATTCGGACGCACCGAGGACGGTCGCACGAGTCTCCTGGCCCTGGTCGCCCCCGATGTACACATTGAGCGTCCCAGCGCCCGTGACGACGTGATTGTTCGTCATCACGAGGCCGTCCTCGCTGACGAGGAAGCCCGACCCGATCCACGCGCCTTCGGCGTCGTCGAGGGTGCCCGGATCGATGAAGGTGCCCTGACCTTTGATGTAGACGGTCGCGGACTCCAGGTCGTCGAATCCGGCGGCGTCCGAGCTCGGCTCGACCACCGGCGCACCGCCGAAGCAGCCAGACAAGGCGAATCCGCCGACGGCGAGAATCGCGGCCGCACCGGCCAGTCGACGCCCCGCGGAGTGATCCTGCGTGAACACGGCTGCCTCCCGTGGGCGCCCAATCGATGAGAAGGATCTCGCCGCGCGGCCCCCAAGGTCGGCGCGATCCCCGAATCACACCATGCCGGGGCGTCGTCCCGACATGGTGCTCATTCTGGCAGGAAGAGTGCGTGCTGTCTGCCCTCATGCCGGCGGAGATTCGCGCACCACCCGAGCACGGGTGTAGCCTGGAGACATGCGCTTCGGTCGACTTCTTCTTAGTCGCCGCGACGAGTCCTCGTTCTAGGGCCCTCCTCGTCGCGGAGCTTGCTGTTGGCCCGCCTCATCTGACGAGAGAGCAAGCGACATCATGGACAATTCACAGAAGCCTTCGGGCATGCCGATCCACAAGTACCGGCCCTATCACGACCAGCTCGCGGTCCACCTGCCTGACCGTGCGTGGCCCGATGCCCGCATCACCGCGGCGCCGCGGTGGTGCGCGGTGGACCTGCGCGACGGCAACCAGGCGCTCATCGACCCGATGAGCCCCGAGCGCAAGCGCATCATGTTCGACCTCCTCGTGAGCATGGGCTACAAAGAGATCGAGGTCGGGTTCCCCTCTGCCAGTCAGACGGACTTCGACTTCGTACGTCACCTGATCGAGGAGGATGCCATCCCCGACGATGTCACCATCCAGGTGCTGACCCAGGCGCGCGAACACCTGATCGAGCGGACGTACGAGTCGATCGCCGGCGCCAAGCAGGCGATCGTGCACCTGTACAACTCGACGAGCGTGCTCCAGCGCGAGGTGGTTTTCCGCACCGACAAGCAGGGCATCATCGACATCGCGCTCGAGGGCGCTCGCTTGTGTCGCGAGTTCGAGACGCGCATCCCCGAGACGAAGGTCTACTACGAGTACTCGCCCGAGAGCTACACGGGCACCGAGCTCGAGTTCGCCGTCGAGGTGTGCAACCAGGTCATCGAGATCTTCGAGCCGACGCCCGATCGCAAAGTCATCATCAACCTGCCGGCGACCGTCGAGATGGCGACCCCCAATGTGTACGCCGACTCGATCGAGTGGATGAGCCGCCACCTCGCGCACCGCGAGAACGTCATCCTGTCCCTGCACCCCCACAACGATCGCGGCACCGCGATCGCCGCTGCCGAGCTCGGCTACCTGGCCGGCGCCGACCGCATCGAGGGCTGCCTGTTCGGCAACGGCGAGCGCACCGGCAA
>NZ_WOYP01000069.1 GCF_011620715.1 Microbacterium sp.
CCTAGAAGCGCACCGGGAAGGTGAACAGCACGATCAGTCCGACGACGGCGATCGCGCCACCCAGCCCGAGGACGATCCGTGAGCCCAGTAGGGAGATCCCGCGTTGTGCGATCGCGGCGAGGAAGAGCACGAGCGCGAACAGCACGGTCATCAGGGAGTAGGCGTCCCCCTTGTCATTGAAGTCGAGCGCCAGAGCATGCAGTTCGTCCGCGTGCTTCGTTGCTTCTTCCCGTTCCTCCGTGCCCGGCGGCACGTACTCCTTCATCGCGAACGGCCCGCGCTCCTGCATCCCGTCGGCCTGCCAGGCATCGAATGCGACCGTGAGCTCGGGCGAGAACCGCTCTCGGATGTAGTCGGCCAGCGTCGGGTCTTCGTCTGCGCCCGCGATGACCCACTGGGTGTACACCGCGATGTCGGTCATGCGCGCGTCCCGCGCCTCGCTCTCGTAGTCCGAGGCCCCGATCCGCGCCGCCGACGCCTCGCTGAAGGCGACAGACGAGTCGCCGCCCCATTTGGTCGACTGGAAGCCGCACCAGGCGGTCAGCACCGCGACGAGCGAAAGCAGGATGACGGCGACGAGTTCGTGGGCCTCGCTATGCGTGCGCGCCGGTCGGGTGGATTGCTCCATGGTGGTTAGGGTAATGCGCAGGGGGTGTCATCGTGCAGAGGCCACTGGCGGGGCTGACTCGGAAGAACCTCGTACGTGAGGCGATCGCGGGTGTCACTCTGCTCGCGATCGCCATTCCCCTCAACATCGGGTACGCACAGATCGCGGGGCTCCCTCCGACTGCGGGGCTCTATGCGTTGGTCGTCCCGACCGTGATTTACGCCCTTGTGGTCTCGTCGCGTCAGCTCGTCGCTTCGCCGGATGCCGCGGCCGCCGCGCTGGTCGCCTCGTCGATCGGCGGCCTGGCTGTCGCGGGTTCGGCCGACTATGCGACGTTGGCCCTCGCGCAGGCGATCCTTTCGGGGGTGATGTTCCTGCTCCTCGCGTACTTCAAGCTCGGGTTCCTGGCGAACTTCCTGTCCAGGCCGATCCTCGTCGGCTTCGTCGGCGGACTGGCGCTGGACATTCTCGTCAGTCAGGTCGCGAAGATGCTCGGAGTGAAGATCGACTCGGGCGGCGAGTTCGTCGACAAGGTGGTCGAGCTGGTCACCGGGCTCGGCACGGTGAACATGATCTCGGTGCTCATCTCGATCGTCTCGGTCGCGATCCTGCTCCTCGGCAGGCGCTACCTCGGCGCCGTGCCCTGGGCGCTGGTGGTGCTCGTGCTCGGCACGGTCGTGGTCATGATCGCCGATCTGGATGACGCGGGGGTCGACGTGCTGGGTGCCGTTCCTGCCGGCCCGCCGACCCTGACCTGGCCGGTCATCGAATGGACGACGTGGCTCGCGCTGATCCCGTCGGCGATCGCCCTCACGCTCGTGACGACCGCGGAGGGACTGCTGGTGTCGCGGTCCTACAGCGAGAAGCGCGGCTACGTGGTCAGCCCCAACCGCGACCTGTTCGCACTCGGCCTGGGCAACATCGCCGCCGGCGCGAACGGCAGCTTCGCAATGGGGTCGTCGACGTCGCGCACGGCCGCGATGGATCAGGCGGGGTCGCGGACCCAGCTTCCCTCGCTGGTCCTCGCGGTCGGCACGCTCCTGCTCCTGCTCTTCGGCACCGCGCTCCTGGCCGACATCCCCTCGCCGGCGATCGGCGCGATCGTCGCGGTCGCGATCCTGCCGCTGCTCGGCATCCGCGAATTCATCGCGCTGGGCAGGCTTGATCGATTCGAGTTCGCGATCGGCGCGACCTGCTTTCTCGTGACATTGTTCATCGGCGCGATCCCGGGCATCCTGGTTGCCTTCGCGCTCGCGCTGATCAATCTCACCAGGCGCGCGGCCAACCCTGCGATCGACGTGCTCGCGACGAACGACTCACCCACCGACTCGCTGCTCGGCATGGCGCCCGCCGGGTCGGTCACCGCACCCGGAGTCATCGTCATCCGAATGGCCGCGCCGCTGTTCTTCGCGAACGGGGTGGTGTTCACGCAGGCCGTGCAGCGTGCGGTCACGGCCGCGCCCACGGGCGAGGTGCGCAGCCTCGTGGTCGACATGGAGGCAGTCACCGACGTCGACGTGACCGGCGCCGACGCCTTTGCGTCGCTGAAGAAGTGGCTCGTCGAGCACGACATCGCCCTGTCGTTCAGCCGAGTCCGCCCCGACGCACGCGAGCGGCTGGTGGCTTTCCGTCTGCTCGAGGGCGAACCGGTCTTCCCGACCAACCGCGCGGCGGTCGAGGCGCTGACGCCGCCGGTCGGCTGGGTCGAGAGACTACGCGATCGGGTCTTTCCGCAGGCTGAGCGCGTCGAGCAGCGCGGTGCGACCCATTCCCGCTCCGAGGGGAACGGCCCGCCCACCGAGCCGAACCAGATCACCCGAAGCACCAACTGACTCGAAAGGACCACCATGGGCAGTGTCATCGGAGCGATCCTTCCGCTCGCAATCGGCATCGCGATCAGCCCGATCCCGATCATCGCGGCCATCCTCATGCTGCTCTCGCCGAAGGCCAGGGGCACAAGCGTCGGTTTCCTGCTGGGCTGGATCGTCGGCATCCTGGTCGCCGTCACGATCTTCACGCTCGTCTCCTCTGTGCTCCCCGACGGAGGGTCCGACGAGTCGAAGCCGATTCACGGCATCATCCAGATCGTGCTCGGCGCCGGTCTGCTGTTCCTCGCTCTGAGACAGTGGCGCTCGCGCCCAGAACCCGGCACGGACCCCGCGCTTCCGAAGTGGATGTCGGCGATCGACACGATGAATGCGGGCAAGGGGTTCGGCCTCGGATTCCTGCTCGCGGCGGTGAATCCGAAGAATCTCTTGCTGGGGGCGAGTGCAGGTGTCACGATCGGCAGTGCGGGACTGCCGGTCGGTTCGATCGCGGTCGTGATCGGCGTCTTCACGGTGATCGCTGCGGCCTCCGTCGCGATCCCGGTGATCGCGTACCTGGTGTTCCCGAAGCAGATGTCGGCACCCCTGGAGTCGCTGCGCGTGTGGCTCGTCCACAACAACGCGACGGTGATGGCGGTGCTCCTTCTGGTGATCGGATTCGTACTGATCGGCAAAGGAATCGCAAGCTTCTGAGGACGGCTGGATGAGGGCCGGATTCACGTTCGGACCTCTGGGAACACGGTGGACGTGCAACGGCTAGCGTGGAAAGGTGCCCGAGATGATCGCGATCCCCGCCGGAACACTTCTCATCGGCTCCGCCGAGTTCTACGCGGACGAAGGCCCCGTACACGAACGTGACGTCGCCGAGTTCGAACTGGACGAGCATCCGGTCACGAACGGGGACTACGCCGCGTTCGTGGCGGCGACCGGCTATGTGACCGTGGCGGAGCGGGAGCTGGATCCCGCCGACTTCGTCGGCGCCGACCCGGATGACCTCGTTCCCGGCTCGATGGTCTTCACGCCCACAGACGGACCGGTCGATCTCGATGACTGGCGCCGATGGTGGCGGTGGCAGCCCGGCGCGCGCTGGAGCGAGCCCGAGGGACCGGGATCTTCGATCGACGAGCGGATGCGGCATCCGGTCGTTCATGTGTCGTTCGAGGATGCCGCGACGTATGCGGCGTGGGCGGGCAAGCGCCTGCCGACCGAGACCGAATGGGAATGGGCGGCGCGAGGCGGCCTGATCGGCGCGCGGTTCGCGTGGGGCAACGAGGAGAACCCGCGTGATGCCGTGATGGTGAACCGCTGGCACGGGTCGTTCCCGTACCGCAATACCGGCTCCGACGGATGGGTCGGCACGTCGCCCGTCGGTACGTTCGCGCCGAACGGCTACGGACTGTTCGACATGACCGGCAACACCTGGGAATGGACCACCGACTTCTATACGCCACGCCATGTGGTGCCGGGTGTACCGCGGGTCGACGCCGGCGCGCGCGCCAATCTGCTCGGTCCCACCGCGGCACCCGACGCGCGTCGCGTGCTCAAAGGCGGGTCGCACCTGTGCTCGCCCGACTACTGTCTGCGCTACCGTCCCGCCGCGCGGTCACCGCAGTCCGAAGACACGGCGATGACGCACCTCGGCTTCCGCTGTGCGCGATGATCCGCGTGCCATGCAGACAGCTCCGGCCCATTCACCGGTGAAGTCACTACACCGATTCGCCCACTACGCCGTGACTTCTGCAGTCTGCGCTTGCGCCTCGAGATCGAGATCGCTCGCCGCCTGCTCGAACTGCGACTGGTAGAGCCGCCAATACGCGCCCCGAGCCGCGATGAGCTCGGCGTGCGTGCCCTTCTCGACGATGTCGCCGTGCTCCATCACGAGGATGAGGTCGGCATCCCGGATCGTGGAAAGGCGATGGGCGATCACGAACGATGTGCGTCCTTCGCGCAGCGCCGCCATCGCATGCTGCAGCAGCAGCTCGGTGCGGGTGTCGACCGAGGAGGTCGCTTCGTCGAGGATCAGCACCGACGGCTGCGCGACGAACGCGCGGGCGATCGTGATCAGCTGCTTCTCACCCGCCGAGACGTTCGATGCCTCTTCATCGAGCACCGTGTCGTAGCCCTCGGGCAGCGAGTGCACGAAGCGATCAACACGAGTCGCCGTGGCGGCATCCACGACCTCCTGATCGGTTGCAGAGTCACGTCCGTAGCGGATGTTCTCGCGGATCGTGCCGGCGAACAGCCACGGATCCTGCAGCACCATGCCGGTGCGAGAGCGGACCTCGTCGCGCGTGAGCTCGGCGATGTCCTGCCCGTCGATCAGGATGCGGCCGCCGTCGAGCTCATAGAAGCGCATGATCAGGTTGACCAGCGTCGTCTTGCCTGCGCCGGTCGGACCCACGATCGCGACCGTCTGGCCGGGCTCGACGCGGAACGACAGGTCGCTGATGAGCGGGCGGTCGGGCGTGTATGCGAATCGGACGTTCTCGAATTCGATGACTCCGCCCGCTCCCGGTCCCTGAGACTGTCGAAGGGTCGGCGCGTCGGGCGAGTCGGGCTCCTGCTCTTCGGCATCCAGCAGGTTGAACACGCGCTCGGCCGACGCGGTTCCCGATTGGATCAACGCGGCCATGCCCCCGAGCTGGGAGAGCGGCTGGGTGAATTGCTGCGAGTACTGGATGAACGCCTGCACATCGCCGAGGCGCAGCTGACCGCTGGCGACCATGAGCCCGCCGAGGACGGCGATGCCGACGTAGGTGAGGTTTCCGATGAACATCATGCCGGGCATGATGATGCCGGACAGGTACTGCGCCTTGAAGCTGGCCTCGTAGAGCTCTTCGTTCTCGATCTGGAACTTCTCACGCGAGTCCTTCTCGCGGCCGTACACCTTGACGAGCGCGTGACCGGAGAACGACTCCTCTACCCGGGCGTTCAGCCGCCCGACCTTGCGCCACTGGGTGCCGAACGCCTTCTGCGACCGGGGACCGATGACGCCGAAGATGATCGCCATGAGCGGGAGCGAGATCAGGGCGACCAGGGCGAGCTGCCACGAGATCGAGAACATCATGATCAGCACGCCGATCACCGTCAGCACCGATGTCACGATGCTGGAGAGGGACTGCTGCATCGTCTGCGTGATGTTGTCGATGTCGTTCGTCACGCGGGAGATGAGCTCGCCGCGCTGGACCTTGTCGAAATAGGACAGCGGCAGGCGGTTGATCTTGATCTCGACCGATTCGCGCAGGCGCCACATCGTGCGCACCATGATGATGTTGAGCGCGTAGCCCTGGATCCAGCTGAGGAACGACGAGGCGACGTAGATCGCGAGCACGGCGACGATGACCATGCGGAGCGCCTCGAAGTCGACGCCGGTGCCGACTGTGAAATCGTTCATCGCGCCGATCATGTTCGCCAGATCGGTCTGGCCGGCGCCGTTGAGCGCCTCGACCACGACCGCCTGCGACGTGCCGTCCGGGAACTGCGCCGCGAGCGTGTTCGAGGCGACGCCCTCGAAGATGATGTTCGTGGCCTCACCGAGGATCTTCGGGGCGATGACGGCGAGAAAGACGCCGATCGCGCCGAGGACCGAGACGAAGGCGAACGTGACCGCGTGGGGCCGCAGCAGCCCGACGAGTCGGCGGAAGCTCTTGCCGAAGTTGTCTGCCTTGCCCGGCTTGACGCTGTCCCTGCCGCCCGAGGCCTGACGTGCCTGCTCCGCGAGCTCGAGTTCGAGGCGCTCTTCCTCGGCGAGGGTATCGGGAGTGCTCACGCTTCCACCCCCAGCTGCGACTCGACGATCTCTCTGTAGGTGTCGCTGGTCTGCAGGAGCTCCTCGTGAGCGCCCACCCCCACCATCCGGCCGTCCTCCAGCACGACGATGCGGTCGGCATCCGTGATCGTCGACACCCGCTGGGCGACGACGATCTTGGTCACGCCGGGCAGCTCCCGCCAGAGCGCCTGGCGGAGCCGGGCATCGGTGGCCAGATCGAGGGCCGAGAACGAGTCGTCGAAGACGAGGATGTCGGGCTGGTGCACGATGGCACGGGCGATCGCGAGCCGCTGACGCTGGCCGCCCGACACGTTGGTGCCACCCTGCGCGATGCGCGCTTTCAGCTGACCCTCCATCTCCTCGACGAAGTCCTTGCCCTGGGCGATCTCGAGGGCCTTCCAGAGTTCTTCGTCCGTCGCCTCCTCGCGACCGAACCGGAGGTTCGACTCGACCGTGCCCGAGAACAGGAACGGACGCTGCGGCACGAGGCCGATGCCCTTCCAGAGATAGTCGAGGTCGGCCGCGCGCACGTCGACCCCGCCGACGCGCACGGCGCCGCCGGTCACGTCGAACAGCCGCGGGATGAGCGAGATCAGCGTGGTCTTGCCCGACCCGGTCGATCCGACGATCGCAACGGTCTCACCGCGCTTGGCTTCGAAGGTGATCCCCTGCAGGACGGGAGACTCGGCGCCCGGGTACGTGAACTCCGCGTCGTCGAAGGCGACGGTGCCGGGGGTGGCGAAGTCGGTCACGCCGTTCTGCGCGCGAATCAGCGTCGACTCGCTCGCGAGCACCTCGCCGATGCGCTCGGCGGAGACCGCGGCGCGCGGGATCATGATCGTCATGAAGCTCGCCATCAGCACGCCCATCAAAATCTGGCCGACGTACTGCATGAAGGCGAAGAGGGTTCCGATCTCGACGGCGCCGGCATCGACCTGGATCGCGCCGAACCAGATCACGCCTACCACGGTGACGTTGAGCACGAGCATCGCGACCGGGAACAGCAGCACGAAGAGCGAGCCGACCTTGCGCCCCACCACCATGATGTCGGTGTTCGCCACCGCGAAACGCTCTTCCTCGATGTCTTCGCGCACGAATGCCCGCACGACGCGCACGCCGGTGAGCTGCTCGCGCAGGACCCGGTTGGCGGCATCCAGCTTCATCTGGAAACTGCGGAACAGCGGAACCATCCGGCTGATGATCAGCAGAACGAACAGCAGCAGCAGCGGCACCGCGACCGCGATCAGCCAGCTCAGGCCGACGTCCTGCCGGAGCGCCATGTAGATCCCGCCGATCGCGAGCAGCGGCGCCGTGACGAGCATCGTGGCGCCCATCATCGCGAGCATCTGCACCTGCTGGACGTCATTCGTGTTGCGGGTGATGAGCGAGGCGGGACCGAACTTCGAGACCTCGCGCTCGGAGAAGCCGCTGACCTTCTCGTAGATGTCACGACGCATGTCACGCCCGGCGGCCATCGACGAGCGGGCCGCGAAATACGTGGCGATGATCGCCGCGACGATCTGCAGGAGCGAGATCGCGAGCATCACCATGCCGGTCGACCAGATGTAGGCGGTGTCGCCCTTGGCCACGCCCTGGTCGATGATGTCGGCGTTCAGGCGCGGCAGGTACAGCGATGCCATCGCCGAGATGAACTGGAAGATCAGCACGCCGAGCAGGAGCCAGCGGTACTGCTTCAGATATCGGATGAGGAGCTTGCCGAGCACGGGGTCTCCGAAGAAGGTCGAGAGTTCGGGCGCGGCGGCGCCACCGCTCAAGCCTGCCACGATCCTCCGACATGCTCCGTCTTCGTCGGCTCCGTACGCTCAGGGCGCAACCGTGCGGCGGCTGCGTGCCCTCCCCGTCTGACCCCCGTCTGATCTCGCGGGGCTCAGACGAAGCGGACGGCCTGCTGCAGCCGGGTACGGATGTCGAAGATCTCATTGCCGCCGATGGAACGAGCGCCCGGCACCCCCTGGCGGAGGACGTTCGCGAGGGCGCCGCGTGCGACCAGGACGACCGGGATGCCGCGCGCCCTGCCCAGGTCGGTCACGGCCTGCACGAGATCCTCGTCCGGCAGGACGACGATGACCCCGCCGAAGCGGACGCCCGCCGCGCGGGCGATGAGGCGGACCCGGCCGAGCAGATCGGCGACCGGAGTGCCGGGCACCGCATCCCCGGTGAGTTCGCCGCGGCGCACTCCGACGGGTCCGCCGAAGTCCTCGGACAGGACGGCGTACAGCCCGGAGGGGCTCAGCACGATGTGGTCGAGCTTGTCGTCACCGGTGCCGCCGCGCACCGGAGCCGCCACGTCGTGCCACACCGTGTATCCGATGCCCAGGTCCGAGACCAGGCGCGCCGTGGCCTCCTCTGCAAGCGCGTCCGCCAGCATCCGTCGCAGTTCGCGGGGCGCCGAGCGCACGAGGGCCGGATCGTAGGGGTCCTCGATCAGGACTCCGCGCCCCACCCACTCGCGGATGAGGGTGAGATAGCGCTCGCGCCTCCACCCGCCGGGCTGGCCGAACGACTTCGCCTTGGGCCGGGTGTCGGCCGGGCGGGGCGGAGTGCGCCATCCCGACCACTCCGATGCCGGCGCCTCGCCGAAGCCGTGGCCGCGATCATACGCAGCCCGGGCGTCGGCCGTTCCGACCAGTTCCCACGCCCGCTGCACCTGGATGAACACCGCCGCGTCACCGCCGGTGTCGGGATGCGTCTGGCGCAGTCGCAGCCGGTACGCCTTGCGCAGCGATTCCTCGTCGGTCACCGGGTCGACGCCGAGCACGTCGTAGGCGGACGCGGAGAGCGGACTGTCGAACACCTCGGACACCTCCCCCGCCGCGAGCGCGGCGCGATCCAGGCTAATCGGTGCGAGCTGTCAGCGGCGTTCGTTGCGCCGCGCGTACGCGGCCGCGCTGCGGCTCGAGAGCGCCAGCAGGATCAGGATGTCGAGTCCGAGTGTCAGAAGAGAGCCGGTGATCTTGAGCTCGAGCCCGCCGGCCCACCACTGGATGAACGAGCCGGTGATCGAAATCGACGAGAACGTCATGATCATCACACGAGCCCAGTTGTGCCCGATCAGGATGAAGAACGCCAAGGCCGCGTCCACCAGCAGGGCGACACCGAGGAAGATCGTGACCGCGATGAGCACTCTCTGCGCGAGCTCCGGCGTGGTCTGCGCCCCCTCGATCGTGACGTCGATCTGGGTCAGCGTGCTGCGCCAGTTCAGCACGATCGTGCCCAGCACGATCAGTCCCGACAGAACGCGCAGGAACACCAGCACCACGCCCGCGACCGTCGTCGCCGGACGCCTCATCTCGGGGTCGGCTTCGGGCCGTCTGAGCAGCTGCGAGGCGGGCTCGAACGCCGGCCGCTTGTCGGGGGCGTTCATCATGGCGTTCCCACCGCCACTGATCGCACGTCGACGATCGGCAGATCCCCGTCTGTGCGGATGCTGTCCCCTCCGCCGTTGCGAGCGTGATAGCCCGTCGAGAAATCGGCGAGGACTGTGACGGCCACCCTGCCGTCTGCTGCAGTCAGGGTCTTGACGATGTGGTCGCGTTCGACGTCGGTGTCGGCATCGATGCGGTGCGTGATCTGCAGCGTGAACAGCGAGAGTCCGACCGCCGTGTCGAACGTGCCGGCCGCGAGCCAGTCGACGCGGGACCCGCCGGGCAGCAGCCAGCCGTCCGGACACTTCCAGAACCGCACGTGGTGACGCTGGGCCGGGTTCCCGTCCACTTCCTGCTGGTAGGCGAAGTCCTGCGGGCGGCTGAAGAGGAACAGCGGACTGACCGGCGCTTCGTCGTAGCTGTGACGAGTGAGCGTCGAGGTGACGATCCGCCACGACGAGCCGAGCGTGACCGGGTGGGCCAGCGTCCAGCCCGCTGTCGTCATCGCCGCGTGGATCTGCTCGGCCTCGCCGAGGAACGCCAGGTTGACCGGGTCGCCGAGCAGTCCGTCACTCGTGCGGGCGCGGCCGATGAAGTAATCGGGGACGTAGATCGTCGTGAGGATCCGGTGCAGGCGCGGCAGCACCAGGTAGGCCAGCAGCACCCAGAATGCCAGTCCGAAGACGAACCCCCACCAGCCGACCCTGAAGGTCTCCGTGAAGCCCAGGTAGGCGAGCCAGATCGAGGCGAGCCCGGCGAAGACGAAGAAGAACCAGTCGATCGCGACGCCGATCGAATAGCGACGACGCCGCGGCTCGTCGGTCATGATCCTCGTCTCTCAGCTCCAGAGCGGAATGGCCGGTTCGTACGCGAGGGCGGATGCCGCCGCATCCGTCGTCAGTTCGGCGATCGTCGCCGGCCGCCAGCGCGGGGTGCGGTCCTTGTCGACGACCTGGGCGCGGATGCCCTCCACGAGGTCGGGCTGAGTGGCGGCGAACCACAGCGCCAGACCGTACTCCTGAGCCAGCGCCGCGCGCAGATCGGGCAGTGTGCGGGCGCGGCGCACCGCGTCGAGGGCCACCGCGAGTGCGGTGGGCGAGAGCTCGGCGAGCACGTCCGCGGTGGCGGAGGCTGCGGCCTCGGGCCGGGCGCGCAGCCGCTCCGCGATCTCCGCCACGCTGTCGGCGGCGAACGTGTCGTCGATCCAGTCCCGCTGCGCGGCGAGCGCGGAGGGCTGCGGCGTCTCGTCGAACAGCTGGACGAGCTCGGTCGGAGTGGACTGGTGTGCACGGGTCTGGAGCGCATCGCGGAGGTCGCCGAGGTGCGCGGAGGGCACGAAGTGATCGGCGAAGCCCGCGTAGATCGCGTCCGAGCCATCCATCGAGGCGCCCGTGAGCGCGAGGTACTCGCCGATGCGTCCCGGCGCCCGACCGAGCAGCCAGGAGCCGCCCGCGTCGGGGGTGAAGCCGATGCGCGTCTCGGGCATCGCGAGCTTCGACCGCTCGGTGACGATCCGTACGGGCGCGTGGCCGGCAAGTCCGATGCCGCCGCCCATGGTGATCCCGTCGGCGAGCACGACGATCGGCTTTGGGTACTCGGCGATGCGCGCGTCCAGGGCATACTCCGCACGGAGGAAGCGGCCCATCCCGTCGGGGTCGCCGCCCACGATCTGCTCGTAGAGTCCGCGGATGTCTCCGCCCGCGCACAGCCCCCGCTCGCCCGTGCCGTCGAGCACCACGAGCTGGACGTCGATGTCGTGCTCCCATGCGTCCAGTGCGGCGCCGAGGGTCTCGATCATCCCGAGATCGAGGGCGTTCAGGGCGCGGGGTCGGTTGAGTGTCAGGCGACCGAGACCTCCGGCTCGGCGCACCAGGACATTCGGCTCGGTCGGCTGCGCGGTATCGCTCACGACCGCAACGATACCGCTCGGGCGAGGCCGGAGCTGAGGCCGGCGTCCGCTCCTCTGCGCGCCGGGCGGCGGCCCTCCTGCACTCCGAGCGCACTTTCCGCCAGGATAGGAAGGACTGCTCAATGACGACGACGAGAGGTTCGGAATGCCCGAAGGACAGGTGCTCGAATTCTCCGGGGTCACCAAGAGGTTCGGTGCCGTGACGGCGGTCACCGACTTCTCGGCACGCGTCGAGCCGGGCGTGGTCACCGGATTCCTCGGACCCAACGGCGCGGGCAAGACCACGAGCCTTCGGATATTGCTCGGGCTGGTGGGCGCGACCAGCGGCACCGCCACGATCGACGGGGCACCGTACGCGTCGCTGAAGCAGCCGCTCCGCTCCGTCGGGGCGGTGCTCGAAGCATCGAGCTTCCACCCCGGACGCACGGCGGCCAACCACCTCAAGGTGTACGCGCAAGCGACCGGGCTTGCCGCCTCGCGCGTCGACGAGACGCTCGGTCTCGTCGGGCTCGCCGACGTGGGAGGCCGCAAGGTCGGCGGATTCTCGCTCGGCATGCGCCAGCGCCTCGGACTGGCTTACGCCCTGCTGGGCGACCCGGGCGTGCTCGTGCTGGACGAACCCGCGAACGGCCTGGATCCCGAGGGCATCAAGTGGATGCGCGGCCTTCTTCGTCAGCTCGCTCGGGAGGGCCGGACGGTGTTCATCTCGTCTCATCTGCTCGCCGAAGTGCAGCAGACCGTCGACTCGGTGCTGATCATCTCGCAGGGCCGGCTCGTCTATCAGGGCGCACTCGAGGACCTGGCCGACCCGTCTGGGTTCGCGACGGTCGTCGACTCCCCCGATCGCGCGGCGCTGAGCGCGGCGCTGAAGGACGCGGACGTCTCGTTCGACCTGCTCCGCTCCGGACTCACCGTTCGAGGGCTCGATCCCGCGGCGGTCGGCGCGATCGCGGCATCCGCCGGCGTCGCACTGTCGTCGCTGCAGCGGCGCGGTCCCGCGCTCGAAGAGGTGTTCCTCGACCTGGTCAGCGGTGCGCGGGTGCATCCGACCGTCGCCGGTGACGCGGGTGAGGCGGATGAGGCGGATGCCGCCGCGCCGGCCGACGAGGAGACGGATGCCGAACCGCCGGCGGGACCCCCTGTGGATCCGTCCCCGAACCTGACGTTCGCCGTCGCGAGCACGGGAGTCATCGACATCATCCCGTTCGGTGCCGGCGACCCCGCGACCGATGCCTACGAAGACGCGCTGGCGCGCGACGAGGACGCGGCCTCACCGGACTGGGCCGAGGACGATGTCCATGAGCGCACCGACGACGAGGGAGGTGAGCGGCGATGAGCCTCGCAAACGCCACGCGCTCCGAGGCGAGCAAGCAGTTCTCGACCTCGATGTGGTGGATCCTCGCGATCGTCCTGGTCGCGTATGTCGGTTTCACCGCCGCGGTCCTGGGATTCGTCTTCGCGGCGGCATCCTCGGGCTCGCTGCCCGGCAATGCGCCGCAGATCCCCGCCGAGGGCCTCCCGGCGATCCTGTACAGCACCGCAACGGCGATCGGATACGTCTTCCCGCTGCTGATCGGCACTCTGATGGTGACGACCGAGTTCCGCCACAAGACACTCACTCCGACCTTTCTGGCGACGCCCAAGCGCGGCATCGTGCTGTGGGCGAAGATCCTGGTCGGCGTCGGGGTCGGAGTGCTGTTCGGCGTCCTCGGGGTGCTGTCCTCGGCGGTCCCCGCCGCGGGACTGCTGGCCGGCTACGGCCTCCACACCGATCTCACCTCGCCCGACACCTGGGCTCTGTTCGGCCGGATGATCCTCGCCTACGTGCTGTGGGTGCTCATCGGCATCGGTGTCGGCGCGCTCGTTCGCAATCAGGTGGGTGCGATCGTCGGTGTCCTGGTGTTCACCCAGTTCCTCGAGCCGGTGGGACGTGCTGCGGCCGCTTTCGTGGACGGGCTCTCCGATGTGACCCGGTTCCTTCCCGGTGCGGCCAGCGATGCACTCGCGGGCGCGAGCGTCTTCAACGCCGCCACGCCCGGCGGCACGGGCGGCGCGTCGCTGGAGTGGTGGGCCGGCGGTCTGGTGCTGCTCGGCTACGCGGTGGTCCTGCTCGCGTTCGGACACCTGTTCAGCTGGCGCCGCGACGTCACCTGACCACGTGCAGGTCAGACCGCGGTGGCGGGCTTCGGCTTGCGGACGCGCGCCTTCTTCACCGGCGGCAGGTCCGCGACCGGTATCGTCCCGGTCGCGATGTCGACGACGTCGGCGGGCTTGTCGCCCGGTTCGACCTCGAGGTTCAGCGACTGCACCAGCGCGAGTCCATGGCGCGTGGTGAGGATCACGCGCTGGTAATCAGGGTGCCCCTCGAGGTTGATCACGACGCTCGGTCGATGGCGGCGGATGATCGCGAAATCGTCGCCACCACCCGAGCGCCAGGTTCCCATCGCGATCACACCGCGCAGGTGGGTGCCGGGACTCGGGACTCCGCGCAGCCACGTCCACGCGTCATCGGTCAGCTGCACCTTGGCGATCGTCGACCGCTCGATCGCCACATTCCCCCTGTGGAATGCGAGCGCACGCTCGGCGCCCGACAGCACGACCTCAAGCCGTGTCGAGTCGAGGAGGAGCGTGACCATGGCCTTAGTCTGCCAGCGGCGCCGGGCGCCTACCTGGTGTTTTGCTTACGGACGGACAACGATCGCGGAGCCGCCGTGGGCCTCGCGGTGCGAGACTGGAGCGGTGACTCTGCTCGAACCCGCGCGAGCCGTCGACGGATCATCGATCGCCGACGTTCTCGATCGCGCCGCCGCCGGAGAGCGCCTGGGACTCGACGACGCAGACTCGCTGCTGGGCGCCGAGGGTGCGGACTTCGAGCGGATGCTGCAGATCGCGGGTGATATGCGCGAAGCGGGGCTGGCGGCATCCGGTCGTCCCGGTGTCATCACCTACTCACGCAAGGTGTTCATCCCGCTGACGACACTGTGCCGCGACCGCTGCCACTACTGCATCTTCGTCGACACCCCGGCCCAGCTGCTGAAGCTGCACAAGCCGACGTACATGTCCGCGGAGCAAGTGCTGACCGTCGCACGGCAGGGCGCGGCCCTCGGCTGCAAAGAGGCTCTGCTGACCCTCGGCGACCGTCCCGAAGCCCGCTGGCCCGAAGCCCGCTCCTGGCTCGACGAGCACGGCTACTCCTCTACGCTCGACTACGTCGGCGCGATGGCCCGGCTCATCACCGCCGAAACCGGCCTGCTGGCCCATCTCAATCCCGGAGTCATGACCGCGGACGAACTCCGGATGCTGCGCCCCAGCGCGCCGTCGATGGGGATGATGCTCGAAACCACGTCGAGGCGACTGTTCGAGGAGCCGGGGCAGGTGCACTACGGCTCTCCCGACAAGAACCCCGACCTGCGTCTGGCCGTGATCGCGGATGCCGGGCGGGAGCGGGTGCCCTTCACCACCGGCATCCTGGTCGGCATCGGCGAGACCCTGCGCGATCGGGCCGAGTCCCTCGTCGCGATCCGAGCAGCGCACGAGCAGTACGGTCACGTGCAGGAGGTGATCGTGCAGAACTTTCGCGCCAAGCCGCGGACCGCGATGCACGACGCCCCGGACGCCTCGGTGCTCGAATACGTCGCCGCGGTCGCTGTCGCACGGCTCGTGATGGGTCCGCGCATGCGCGTGCAGGTGCCGCCCAACCTGTCGGACCCGGTCGAGTTCGCGCTGCTGCTGCGGGCCGGCGCCGACGATTGGGGCGGTGTCTCGCCTCTCACCGCCGACCACGTGAACCCCGAGCGCCCGTGGCCGCACCTCGCCGACCTCACCGACCTCACCGCCGCGCTCGGTTTCGAACTGCGCGAGCGACTGACCGCGCACCCCGAGTACGTCCAGGATGCCGAGACATGGATCGATCCGGCGCTCCATACCGCGGTTTCGGTTCTCGCCGACACGGTCACGGGCCTCGCGGTCGACCAACCCACCGGCGGCACGCGGCGTTCAGCCACGCGGACTCCCGTCGATGTGGCGCATAACTCCTGCACTCCTTCGGGCGCCAGCATTGCTGCCCAGCCCGCGAGCGGCACGGCACGCAACGCGCGCGCAAATCGCAGGAGTTATGCGACCGGCCGCGGCGGCACAGCCGCGAAGACGGCCGCGCGCACAGCCGCGAAGACAGGTGCACGACAACTCGCAGAGGGCGCAGCGAGCAACCCCCTTGCGCTCGACGACGCCGAATGGGCTCAGCTGCTGCGCGCCACCGGAGCCGACCTCGAGGCGCTCACCGCGATCGCGGACGACGTGCGCCGGTACACGGTCGGCGAGGCCGTGAGCCTCGTCGTGAACCGCAACCTCACCTCGAGCGGCTTCCGGTCCGCCCCGACCGACGAGCCGGGCACGTTCACGCTCGATGACGTGGCGGCCGTCGCGGCCGATGCCTGGGACCTCGGCGCCACGGAGCTCTGCGTGCAGGGTCTGCTCGATTCGACCGAAGACCCGCGGGCGTACCTCGACATCGGCCGCGCGATCCGGGCCGCGACCCCCGCCATGCACCTGCACGCGTACCGCCCGCAGGACGTCTGGGACCTCGCCGACCGCGGCGGTCTCGGACTCGACGGCGCACTCGCGGCCTTGCGCGGCGCCGGCGTCGACACCGTGCCGGGCACCGGCGTCAAGGTGCTGAGCGAGCGCGTGCGCGCGCTCGTCGCGCCGGGCGACCTCGAGATCGACCGCTGGGTCGACGGCATCACCGCAGCACACCGCGCCGGATTCCGCTCGACGTCCGTGCTCTTCTACGGACACGTCGAGACCGCCGAGGAGCGCATCGCACACCTGCGCCGTCTGCGAGGGATCCAGGACCAGACCCGCGGATTCACCGAGTTCGTGCCGATACCGCTCACCGGGATTGAATACGGCGTTCCGCTCGTCACAGGCCGGGCCGCGATCGACGAGCACCGTGCGATGGTGGCCGTTTCGCGCCTCATGCTCAGCGGCAGCATCCCGCACATCCAGATCCCGTGGACCCGCGTGGGCCGCGATGCCGCCGCCACCCTGCTGCAGTGCGGCGGCGACGACCTGGGCGGCACCCTGCTCGACGGCCGCGTCCTTCCCGAGGCCGGCATCGAGCACGGGCTCGAACTGCCGGTGACGGATGCCGCCCGCATCGCCGCGCGCCTGTTCCGCCCCTTCCGCCAGCGCACCACCGACTACCGCGAGCCGAGCAGGCGATGACGGCGCGGACGAGGGTGGAGGTCGCGATCGTCGGGGCCGGGTTCGCCGGTCTGGGCATGGCCATCGCGCTGCGCAAGGCCGGCCGCCCCGACTTCGTCGTGCTCGAACGCGCGGCCTCGGTCGGGGGAGCCTGGCGCGAGAACACCTACCCCGGGGTCGCGTGCGACGTGCCTTCGCACCTGTACGGGTTCGCGGACTACCCGAACCCGGACTGGTCGGGCGTCTTCGCCAAGGGCGACGAGATCCACCGCTACCTCGAGCACGTCGCCGAGCGCGAGAGCCTGGGCGACCGGCTGCGGCTGCGCACTCCCATGCTGTCGGCGCAGTGGGATGCGGCGGCATCGCTCTGGCGCCTCGAGACGGGCGGCGACCACCACGGCTCGATCGAGGCCGAGACCCTCGTGCTCGCGTGCGGGCGGCTCACCGAACCCTCGATCCCCGGGATCGCCGGCCTCGAGACCTTCCCCGGACCGCTGTTCCATTCGTCCCGCTGGGACCACGACGCCGACCTCGCCGGCGCGCGCATCGCCCTGGTCGGAACCGGGGCGAGCGCCGTGCAGCTGCTCCCCCAGCTCGCCGGCATCGCCGCACACGTGACGCTGTTCCAGCGCACCCCGGCGTGGATCGTCCCGCGCGGCGGCGGCGACTACACCGACGCGGAGCGACGGCACTTCATGGATCACCCCGCCGAACTCGAACGCCTCCGCACCGAGCTCTACGCCGAGGGCGAGGGCCGGTTCGCGTCGCGATCGGGCGATGCCGCGGCCGCAGCCGCGGCGCGCGCGGCCGCTGTGCTCCACCTGCACACCCAGGTCTCCGAGCCCGCGCTGCGCGCGGCACTGACCCCGGACTACGCCTTCGGCTGCAAGCGCGTGCTTCTCTCGGACGAGTTCTATCCCGCGGTCGCGGGCGAGCGGGTGAGCCTCGTGGCCTCGGCGCTGGCGAGCGTCGACGGTCGCACACTGACCTCGTCGGACGGCCGGACCTGCGAAGCGGACGTACTCGTGCTCGCGACCGGTTTCGCCTCGACCCGCCAGCCGTACGCCGATCTCGTGCGCGGCGAGGGCGGGGTCACGCTGGCTGAGCACTGGTCGGAGGGGATGACCTCCTTCGCGTCCACGGTCGTCAGCGGGTTCCCGAACATGTTCGTGCTGAACGGCCCCAACGCCTCGCTCGGCCACAGCTCCTCGGTGCTCATGATCGAGGAGCAGGCGGGGTACGCCGTGCGCGCCCTCGATGCCCGTGACGGCCATCATGACGGGGTGCTGCACGTCGACCCCATGGCCGAAAAGGCCTACACGGACGAGATCGCACGGGCCGCGGCATCCACCCCGTGGATCGTCGGCGGATGCCGCAACTGGTACGTCGACGAGCGCTCCGGCCGCCTGACCCTGCTGTGGCCGGGGACGGTCGACGCGTTCCGCACGAGGCTCGCGCGGGCCGACGGCTCGGAGTTCGTCTCCGCCGGTCGGCACGTCCCCGACACGAAAGGCGCGCCGGTCGAGGGAGTGCCGAGAGGAGCATCATGACGACTGTGCAGCATCAACGACAGGCGCTGCGTTTGGGCTACAAGGCCTCCGCCGAGCAGTTCGGCCCCAACGAGCTCTGCGATTTCGGAGTCCTCGCCGAGGAGATGGGCTTCGACTCGGTCTTCGTCTCCGACCACCTGCAGCCGTGGCTGCACGAGGGCGGTCACGCCCCGGCATCGATCCCCTGGCTCGGTGCGCTCGGGGCTCGCACGTCGCGGGTGCTCATCGGCACGTCGGTGCTGACGCCGACGTTCCGCCACAATCCCACCGTCATCGCGCAGGATTTCGCGACCCTCGGCGTCATGTACCCCGGTCGGGTGATCCTCGGGGTCGGCACCGGCGAGGCGCTGAACGAGGCGAACCTCGGCTTCGCGTGGCCAGACCCGCCCGAGCGGTTCCAGCGGCTCAAGGAGGCGATCACGCTCATCCAGCGCCTCTGGACCGAAGAGCGCGTCAACCACGAGGGCACCTTCTACACCACTCGCAACGTCACGATCTACGACAAGCTCGACCAGCGTGTGCCGATCTACATCGGCGCGGCGGGCCCGGCGGCGACGCGGCTCGCCGGCCGCATCGCCGACGGATTCATCACCACGTCGGGCAAGGCGCCGAGCCTGTACACCGACACTCTTCTGCCCGCCCTCCACGAAGGCCTGCAGAAGGCCGGAAGGCCCGCGGACGGGATCGACACCCTCATGGAGGTCAAGGTCTCGTACCACCCCGACCCCGCCGTCGCGCTCGAGAAGACACGATTCTGGGCGCCGCTCGCGCTCAGCGCCGACGAGAAGATGGGCATCGACGACCCGATCGAGATGCAGCGGCTCGGCGAGCAGCTGCCCATCGAACGCGCGGCCTCCCGCTTCATCGTCTCCTCCGACCCCGACGAGCACGTCGAGCAGATCTCGCGGTACGTCGACATGGGCTTCCGCCACCTCGTGTTCCACGATCCCGGCCACGACCAGGAGGAGTTCCTGCGGATGTACGGCGCCGAGATCCTGCCCCGCCTGCGCGCACGGTTCGGACAGTGACGGACGCACACAGGCCGGGCTGGGCAGTCATCATCCCGGTCAAGCCCACGGCAGTCGGCAAGTCGCGGCTCGAGCTGCGCACCGTCGACAGGGTGACCCTGGCCCGGGCCATCGCCCTCGACACGATCACCGCGGCCGCGGCCTGCGACGCGGTCGCCCAGGTCTATGTCGTGACCGACGACGCGGCGCTGGTGTCTCTCGCCTTCGACATCCCCGGCCTGCGGTTCGTCCCCGAAGACGACGGCACCGGCAAGCCGCGCGGAATCGACGCGGCCGTCGCCGTCGGTGCCGACGCCGCAGGAGAGGGGATGCCGCGCGCGGCGCTCCTCGGAGACCTTCCCGCGCTGCGCCCCGAAGACCTCGCCGCTGCCCTGAATGCGGCGTTCTCGGTCGATCGAGCGGTCGTGCCCGACGCCGAGGGCACTGGAACGACCCTCGTGACGGCCGGGAGCGGCATCCGGCTGCTCACCTCGTTCGGCGACGGCTCGTTCGCCCGGCACGTCGACCTGGGCTGCCGCGCGCTGGAGATCATGCGGGCATCGACCCTTCGGCGCGATGTCGACACCGCCGACCAGCTCGACGTCGCGGCCGAGCTCGGCCTCGGACCCCGCACCGCAGCGCTGCTCGCGGCTCAGATCAGCAGGTAGGGCGCGGGCAGGAGCACGCACGCGGACCAGGAATATCGGGCACGTCAGAATTCGGCCGCCCGCAGCGCAGCTTCGGCGAGCTCTGCCGATGTCGCGGCATCCCGCATCCACAGCGGAGCGACCACGGGCCGGATGCCGAGTCGCCCGATCTCCGCGGCAGAGGCGGCGTCCTCCTCGGCGATCAGCCACGAGTCGAGCAGTCCCTCGGACGAACGCGCGCCGTAGTGCGCGGCGACCGCAGCGGCCGTGGTCTCCACGCCGATCGCGGTGAGGCAGACATCCGCCATGCCCCGCACCACCCGCCCGCCGATGATCGGCGATACGCCGACGACGCGGGCGGGCGTGGCCCGCAGCCCCGCGCGGATGCCCGGCACCGCGAGGATCGGGCCGATCGAGACGACGGGGTTCGACGGGGCGATGAGCACGACGTCCGCTTGCGCGATCGCGTCGAGTACGCCGGGGGCCGCAACGGCGGCTCCTATGCCGGGGTTGTCAAAGCGCAGCGGACGCAGTGCCGCGCGGTGCCGGGTCCACCACTCCTGGAAGTGCATCGGGCGCTCGATGTCGCCGTCGAGATCGCCGGCGGAGGCGCTGCTGTCCGATACCGTCACGATCGAGTCGACCTCGGCGTCGGTCATCGGCAGCACGCGGGCGCCGAGGGGCCAGCGCGCTGACATCCGCTCGAGCACCTGGGTAGGCGTGAGTCCCTCGCGCAGCCAGCCTGTGCGCGCGAGGTGCGTGCCCAGGTCGAGGTCGCCGAGGGTGAACCAGGGCCAGCCCGCGCCCCACTGCTGAAGCTCGTGGTTCACGCGCTCGCTGTCGCCCGCGCGACCCCAGCCGCGCACGGTGTCGTTGACGCCGGCCAGCGCGTACACGATCGAGTCGACGTCGGGCTGCAGGCGCACGCCCGACAGCCACAGGTCATCACCCGTGTTCGCCACGATCGTGAAGGGATCAGGTGCTGCGGCCTCGGCATCCGCCCGCCGGTTCAGTGCCGTGCGCACTCCGAGTGAGAACTTCGATCCGCCGACGCCTCCGGCCAGCACGACGACGCGCAGAAGCCCGGTGCGCCCGGTCAAGGCGCGAATTCGTCCGCAGCGTGCGGCAGTGTGAATCGGGCGACGGCGTCGATGAGCGCGTCGACGGTCTGCGCCGCGGCGACGACGTCGACAGAAAGGCCCGCCCGACGTGCGTCTTTCGCGGTGCGGGGTCCGATCGCGGCGATGACCGTCGTGTCGGGGATGTCGGGGAACTGCTGCTGCACCTGCTCAGCGACCGACCCGCTGGTCACGAGGATTGCGTTGATGCGACCATTGCGCACGTCTTCGGCGATGCGGTCCGTCACCGGCACCCCCACCGTCCGGTATGCCACGACGCTGCGCACGCGGTGGCCGGCCTCGACGAGCAGGCGGGTCAGCACGGGCTTGGCGATCTCGCTGCGCAAGGTGAGGATGTCGCGTGGCTCGGGCTCGAGGGCGATCATCTGCTCGGCCATTCCCGCTGCCGAATTGTCGCGCTCGGGCACGAGATCGACTCGGTAGCCCACCGCCTGCAGTGCGGCGGCAGTCGTCTCACCGACCGCGGCGACCTTCGTGGCGGCGGGAATCGTCGCCCGGTGCGCGAAGAGCACGTCGACCGTGGTCGCGCTGGTCACGGTCAGCCAGTCGAACGCGCCGGCCGCCAGGTCGGCGAGCGCCTGATCGAGGGTGGCCTGATCGTTCGTCGGCGCGAAATTGATGAGCGGCGCCACCACCGGGATCGCACCCTGATGCCGCAGATTCGCGGCGACCCCGTCGCCCCAGGGGCCACCGCGCGGCACGAGCACACGCCATCCCACGAGGGGTTTGGGTGGCTGCTTGGGGGCGAAGTTCATTTGGATTGGGCTCTCGTGGTGCGCAATCGGCCGCCCCAAAAGATCGAGCAACCGACAGGCGATTTCGGACCTCGGGTGATGCGATCCGCGCCGTCGGCAGCATTCGCACCATCGCACTGCCAGACAAATCGAGCATACCCCCGGGCAGAGAGGTCCTGCGACGGGAATCGCACAAGCTGCGGGGGTCGGATCAGCGGGTGTAGAGCCGCACGGCCGCCCAGACGACGAGTCCGACTGCGACTGCGCCGGCCACCACCGCTGCTGTCGCGGCTGCGGGATTCTTTCTCGAGAAAGCGCGGGCCTTGACCACTGTCCGGTCTGTCGCCTCATAGACGCGCTTGGCGACGTTGGCTTTCTGCTCGATCGCGGCCAGAGCCGCCTTCAGCTCGGCCCTCGCCTGCTCCACCGGGTCGGCGATCCCCAGCGGGACGGCGGTGCGCGGCACCGGAACGGCGCGAGATACCGGGACGGGAGAGTCAGAACTCATCGCGCACCTCCTTGACATCCTGAACGATCGACTGGACGGGGTTCTGCGCGCGCGCGACCTTGCGGAAGCGCTGCACGCCGAGCAATGCGAACAGCGCGGCGACGAGCAGGATCCCGATCAGCACGACCAGCGCTGCGAGCCACACCGGCCACCACAGGGCGAGCAGGATGACCGCGAACGCGATGAGCATGCCGACGGCCCAGAAGAGGAAGAAGATCGCGGCCGCGATCCATCCGGCGCCGATTCCGGCGTCCTTCGAGGTGCGGCGCACCCATGCCTTGCCCGCGTCGACCTCTGCGATGACGAGGTTGCGGATGAGCTCCGGCATCTCGCCGATCAGCGTGAACAAGCTGTCTTCGGACCTATCGCGGAAGCCGCGAGGAGTGGTCATGGTCAGGCTCCGTTGCGAGGCTCGTCGGCGGCCTCCGAGAGGTCCGCGACCGCGTCGTCAGCGGCATCCTTGACGGCCTTGGCCGTCTTCTGCGCGGCTGCGCTCACGTCGTCGGCCTGGTCCTTTCCGGTCTTGATGGCCGAGTCGAGCTTCTGACCCGGCGTGGTGCCCTTCGAGGTCGCGGCCTTCGTGACCTTGACTGCGCTGTCCCAGAGCGTGCTCGGCAGCGCCATCGCGGTGGACTTGACGAAGTCATTCGCCTTGGTGACCTGCGCCTGCACCGGCTCGAGGTTCCAGACCTTCTCGACCTGGGCCTTGATCTGCTCGTAGCGTTCGCGGCCCGCGCGGGCGCCGAGCACGTAACCCGCCGCGAGTCCGATGACGAGCCCTGCTTTGCCCCTCATGGGGTCTCCTCACGCTCGATGGTCCTTGATGCCTGCATCCAGGGTAGCCCCGTATGCCGATTCCGGCATCCGCTGGTCTTTCTGGCGACGCTTGTGTCATGCCCGCTCGTCGGCGCCGGCCCAGAGCGTGAGCCTGCGCACGCGCTCCGCTTCGGCGAGCGCGTCGGGGACGACCTGCGCGAGGCCGGTCCCGGCGACCCACGCCCCGACGACGGCGAGACCGGGAACCGCGTGGATCGCAGTTCGTGCGGCCGCAGCCGCGTCCCGCCGGCCGAGCGCCGAGATCGGCGGCGGCTGAGCCCACCGATCTCGACGCGATGCGCGCAGCTGAGTGGCAGCGAGCGGCACGTCGAGCAGTGCCGACGCCTCGGCCAGCGCGAGCGCGGCCGCCGCCCTGTCTTCGAGGGCAGCGGTCGCCGGCCCCACCCCGCGGCCGCCGAAGGTGACCTTGAGCACGCGGGTGTCAGCGTCGGGAAGCATCCAGGGCCAGCGCGCGGTCGAATCGGTGACGGATGCCGCGACCGCGGTGCCCGTGACCGGGTAGGCGGCCGTCCGAGCGGGTGCGGCGGCCAGGTCGGCGGAGCTGACCACGAGGGTGACGACCTCGAGGTCAGTGATGGGCGTCGGCTCGAGCGAGGGCACGACCTCGTGGAGCAGCTTGTACGCCGCCTCGGCGCCGGTCGCGAGGATCACGATGTCGGCGGCGTCGATGGTGCCGGCGGCGGCGGTGTCGGCGGCGTCGTCGGTGCCGGCGGCCGCGATGGTGCTCGGTGCGGAGCTCAGCACACCCGTCGCGTCGAGGCGCAGCATCCAGCGGCCGCCGGTGCCCGCTTCCACGGCGGCGACGGGACTGTTCACGCGCACATCGGCGCCGAGCGTGCGCAGCCGCTCGTGCAGTGCGTCGACGATCCGCGACATGCCCCCGTCGATGCCCTCGAGCCGGTCGCCGGCGGCAGTGTCGCTCTTGCGGGCACTGTCGTTGTCGCTCTTGCGGGCACTGTCGCTCTTGCGGGCACTGTCGTTGTCGTTCTTGCGGGCACTGTCGAGCAGCGAGGAGACCGCCCCGGCGAGCGATCCCGTCCGGGTGAGCGCGGCACCGAGTCCGGGGACGGCGACCTCGACGTCGACCTCGTCGGGGTGGATCAAGAAGCCGCCGAGGCTGAGCGGCGCGACCAGCCGATCGAGCACGAGTTCGCCCATGCGGGTGCGGACGAGCTTGCCGAGGCTGCGTTCCTGGCCGATCGTGAGCGGCGGGCGCACCCGATCCACGTAGGCGCGCCACGTTCCGCGCCAGCCGATCACCCGGCGGACGCTCTGCTCCCAGGGGTTCTCCGGAATGCCGCGCAGCGTCGCCGCCGGAAAGGGCAGCGAGCCGCCCGGCAGGCCCGCGATCCACTCGGCCCGCGGCACGGTCGGGACGACGGCATCGATCAGCCCGAGCTCTTCCACGAGCGCGCGCACCGCTCCGCCACGCGTCGCATACCCCTCCGCACCGAGATCGGCGCGCATCCCGCCGACCTCGGCGGTGCGGATCGCGCCGCCGAGCCGACCGGACGCCTCCAGAACCGTCACGCGAATGCCGACCTTCGCGCACGCGAACGCTGCGACCAGCCCTGCGATTCCTCCTCCGACCACGACGACGTGGGTGTCGTGCGCGCGCGCCGCAAGATCGTCCAGGGGCGTCGTATCCACGCATCCATCCTCGCACCGCGCGCCACCCGGTCAGCGAAGCCCGCTCAGCCGCGCGGGACCATCCCCGGCGTGCGCGCTTCGTCATCGATGACATCGCGCGCGGTACCGGCGCCTGGCCGCGCGCGCCCTCGCGGTGCGAGACTGACGGGATGACGCTGCACATCACGGGCGACGACGCCGCCGACCGCCTCTTGACCGAGGATCCGCTCGCCTTGCTGATCGGGATGCTGCTGGATCAGCAGGTGGCGATGGAGACCGCGTTCGCCGGTCCGCTCAAGATCGCCGAGCGCGTCGGATCTGTGGATGCCGCCACCCTGGCCTCATACGATCCCGAATCGCTGGTCGAGGTGTTCAAGAAGAGCCCGGCCGTGCATCGTTTTCCGGGCTCGATGGCCGCGCGAGTGCAGTCGCTGTGCGCGGTGATCGAGCAGGACTGGGGCGGGAACGCGGCCGCGATCTGGACGCAGGGAGACCCCGACGGCTCGACCGTCCTGAAGCGACTCAAGGCGCTGCCCGGATTCGGGGAACAGAAGGCGAAGATCTTCCTCGCGCTGCTCGGCAAGCAGTACGGGTTCACCGGAGGCGGGTGGCGCGAGGCTGCCGGCGCCTACGGTGACGAGGGCTCTTTCCGCTCGGTCGCCGACATCGTCTCACCGGAGTCGCTCACGAAAGTGCGCGAGCACAAGCGCGCGATGAAGGCTGCGGCAAGAGGCGCATAGATCCGGACAAGAAGACGTGAGGAGATCGACGTGACCACTCCCCAAAGCGGGCAAGAGGTCAGCGGACAGTACACGCACGGGCATCACGAGAGCGTCCTGCAGGCGCATCGCTGGCGCACGGCGCAGAACTCTGCCGGCTACCTCCTACCGCGGTTGACTCCGGGAATGTCGATCCTGGACGTGGGGTGCGGTCCGGGCACCATCACGGTGGATCTGGCAGGGCTCGTGGCGCCAGGGCGCGCCGTGGGCATGGATGCTGATGCGGACGTGATCAGCCAGGCGTCTGCGCTGGGTTCGCGCGTCGAGTTCATCGTCGGCGACGCGTACGCCCTGCCGTTCGCCGATGACGAGTTCGATGTGGTGCACGCCCATCAAGTGCTCCAGCATCTCGCCCGCCCGGTCGAGGCGCTTCGCGAGTGGAGACGCGTCGCCGGTCTGGTTGCCGTCCGCGAGGTGGACTACGCCGGAGTCGTGATCCACCCTCTCTCGGACGGGCTTCGCGCATGGGCAGAGCTGTACCAGCGGGTGCACCGCTCGTCGGTAGGCGAACCTGACGCCGGACGCCGCCTCAAGCAATGGGCCCGCGAAGCCGGCTTCACCGACGTATCGGTCGGCGCGTCCCTGTGGGTGTTCGAGAACCCGGAGGACCGGGCATGGTGGGGTGGCCTCTGGGCAGAGCGCGTGATCGCCTCGTCCTTCGCGATCGCCGCGACCGACCGGGGGCTCGCGACATCAGACGAGTTGAACGCCATCAGTGCAGCATGGCGTCAATGGGCATCCGATGAGGACGGGTGGCTTGCGATGCCGCACGGAGAACTGCTGGGTTTCTGAACAGGAGCGCGTCGTTCGTGGGGAGCGGTCTGTCGGCCGACCGTGACGGGATGCCGCGGCATCCGATCTCTGCGTGAAGGGCTACGCCCCGCGCAGGCGCTCGGCGAGGTAGGCGTGCAGGCTTTCGAGCGGCACGCGCTCCTGGGCCATGGTGTCGCGGTCGCGCACGGTGACGGCGCGATCCTCGAGCGAGTCGAAGTCGATCGTGACGCAGAACGGCGTGCCGACCTCGTCCTGCCGGCGGTAGCGGCGGCCGATGGCTCCGGCATCGTCGAAGTCGACGTTCCACTTGCCGCGGAGCCCTTCGGCCACCTCGCGGGCGATCGGCGAGAGCTGCTCGTTGCGCGACAGCGGCAGCACCGCGACCTTGACCGGTGCCAGACGCGGGTCGAGCTTCAGCACGGTGCGGGTGTCGGTGCCGCCCTTCGCGTTCGGCACCTCTTCTTCGCGGTAGGCGTCGACGAGGAACGCCATCATCGCGCGGGTGAGGCCGAACGAGGGCTCGATCACGTACGGCGTGTACCGCTCGCCGCTGGCCTGGTCGAAGTACGACAGACTCTGACCGGATGCCTCGGAATGGCTGGTCAGGTCGTAATCGGTGCGGTTCGCGATACCCATGAGCTCGCCCCACTGCTTGCCCGGGAAGCCGAACTCGTACTCCACGTCGATCGTCCCGGCCGAATAGTGCGCGCGGTCCTCCTGCGGCACGTCGTAGCGGCGCATGTGCGCCGGGTCGACGCCGAGGTCGACGAACCAGTTCCAGCACGCTTCGACCCAGTGCTCGAACCACTCCTGCGCGTCGGCGGGCGGCACGAAGAACTCGATCTCCATCTGCTCGAACTCGCGCGTGCGGAAGATGAAGTTGCCCGGAGTGATCTCGTTGCGGAACGCCTTGCCGACCTGGCCGACGCCGAACGGCGGCTTCTTGCGCGAGGCCGTGAGCACGTTGGAGAAGTTGACGAAGATGCCCTGTGCGGTCTCGGGGCGCAGGTAGTGCAGGCCCGACTCGTCGTCGATGACGACGCCGAGGTAGGTCTTCATGAGACCCGAGAACGCCTTGGGCTCGGTGTACTGGCCCTTCACGCCGCAGTTCGGGCACGGGATGTCGGCGAGGCCGTTCTCGGCCGTGAACGCCTTCTGGGGCTCCGCCCCAGACCCCCGGCTTGCTGACGCCGACGCCTTCTGGGGCTCCGCCCCAGACCCCCGGCTTGCTGACGC
>NZ_WOYP01000059.1:0-4162 GCF_011620715.1 Microbacterium sp.
CGGCCCGCACGTCGGGCCAGAGCCACGCCCGTTCGTACGTGCGCAGCACGGCGACCCCGGGCAGCCGGCGGGCGATTCCCTTCGCGGTCATCTCGCCTCCTCCGCTTCACATCATCGCGGATCGCGCGCCGCAAGCGCGCTCAGCGGATCACTGCGGGCCGGGGCCGCCCACGGTGATCGACGCGGAGCCGTCGGGCAGGACGGCGATGGACCCCGTCACGATGAACGGCACGTCCTCGGCGACGTCGCGCACCGAGCCGTCGAACAGCGACCGGATGCCGACCTCGATGTGCGCGACCGCTTCGGCGGCAGGAATGCGCCACCCCGCGCCGTCGGGGACGACGGAGACCGTCGGCTGCGAGATGATCGACCACGTGGGCGGCGAGACGATGCGGTCCTGCACGACGAAGCCGAACGGGCACGCGGTCGGCTGCAGCACCTCCTGTTGCGCGCAGGAGGTGAGGAACTCCTCGACCCGCTGCTGCACGATCTGGACGAACTCCGGCGTCGCGAACGCCTGCAGATCCACCGGCACGTTCGCCATCGGGCTGTCGGAGAGCACGGCGACCCCGCGCGTGGCCGAAATCGCCGTGTCGACCGAGACGGAGTAGATCCCCGGAGAGAACACCAGCAGCGAGACGGGCGCGACGGGGTCGGCATCCACCCCCTCGGGCGAGACCTGGCGCTTGTCCAGGGTGAATCCATTGACGTCGAAGGTCATCGATCCCTTGACCGTGACATCCATCAGCGCCAGCGGGCTCGTCACGAACGTCCAGGTCGGGGCGACGCCCACCCAGCCGTCCCGTTTCACCTCGAACGTGGTCGAACCCGGGAAGGCGCCTGCGCGGTAGTCGGCCGTGACGAGAACGGTCCCGGAGTCGGTCGTCTCCTCGGAGACGATCCGCACGTCGGTGAGGGTGGCGAGCGCGGCACGCCGAAGCAGGGCGTCGGATGCCGTCGCGGGGAGCCCCGCGGCCTCCAGCTCGGCCGAATCGACGGCGACGCCCGACACGGTGAGAGCGTCGGCGGCGCGTCCCTGGGCGAGCAGGCCGAGGTAGCGCTCCACGAAGGCGGCGGGACTGTAGAACTCGCGGTAGATCGCGGCCGCGCCGGCGCCGACCGCCGCGATGAGCAGCACGCCGACGATCGCGAGCAGGGTGAGATCGAGTCCGAGCCGGGAGCGGCGGCGGTCCGGGGGAGCGGGGGGTCCGGCGGGCGCGGACGGGCCCGCCGCGGCGGCACCCACCGCCGCTGGATCCTTCACCCCCGGTTCCACCCCCCCAGTCTAGGAACCCGCCCCTGTGAGATGACGGATGGGCGCCATCTCACCATCTGTGCACCGCTCGCGGCGCTGTGGCCCGCGTCCCGGCATCCACTCGTTAACATGAATCGGTGAACACACCTCCGCTCTCTTCCGAGCAGGAGGCGCTTTTCCGCCTCATCGAGGACACGCGGGAGCACGTGTTCGTCACCGGTCGCGCCGGCACCGGCAAGTCGACGCTCCTGCAGCACCTCGCGTGGAACACCTCGAAGCAGATCGCCGTGTGCGCGCCGACCGGCGTGGCCGCCCTCAACGTCGAGGGCCAGACGATCCACTCGCTGTTCCGACTGCCGATCGGGCTGATCGCGGGAAGCCAGATCGACCAGTCCGATGCCACCCGCAAGATCCTGAATGCGATCGACACACTCGTCATCGACGAGATCTCGATGGTCAACGCCGACCTGATGGACGCGATCGACCGATCGCTGCGCCAGGCGAGGGGCCGGCGGGCAGAACCCTTCGGCGGCGTGCAGGTCGTGATGTTCGGCGATCCGTACCAGCTCGCGCCGGTGCCGCCGCGCGGGGATGAGGCCCACTACATCCGCGACCACTACCGATCGTTCTGGTTCTTCGACGCGAAGGTGTGGGTCGGCAGCGTCGGCGGCGACGGGATCATGGACATCGGCGCGTACGGCGCCGACCTGCACATCCGCGAGCTGATCGACATCCACCGGCAGGCCGACCCCGCCTTCAAGGCGATGTTGAACGCGGTCCGCTACGGGCGGGTGACCGCAGACATCGCGCAGATCCTCAACGACACGGGTGCGCGCACCCCGCCCGACCCGGCCGACGGCGAGCACCCGATCATCACGCTCGCCACCCGCAACGACATCGTCAACGGCATCAACCGCCGCCACCTGACCGAACTGGTCGGCCGAGAGCAGACCGCGTCGGCCGAGATCACCGGCGACTTCGGGCGCGGCGAAGCCTCGTACCCTGCCGACGTCGATCTGAAGCTCAAGGTGGGTGCGCAGGTGATGTTCCTGCGCAATGACACCGGCTCGTACGGCGAGCCGCCGCGCTGGGTGAACGGCACGATCGGCACGGTGGTCCGGATCGCCGGCGGCACGGTGCGGGTCGAGGTCGACGGTGCGCAGTTCGATGTCGAGCCTGCCGTGTGGGAGAGGTTCCGCTACGCCTACGACCCCGGATCGAAGTCGCTCACTCGCGAGATCGTGGCCGAGTTCACGCAGTTCCCGCTGCGCCTCGCGTGGGCGGTCACGATCCACAAGAGCCAGGGCAAGACCTATGAGCGGGCGATCATCGACCTCGGCTCGGGCGCCTTCGCGCCGGGACAGACCTATGTGGCGCTGAGCCGGCTCACCTCGCTCGATGGTCTGTACCTGTCACGGCCGCTGCGGCCCGGGGACATCCGCGTCGATCCCGACGTGCAGCGGTTCATGGCCGGGGTACGGGCGGCGGCATCCTGACCTGTACACTACGGGCGGCCGTTCCCGGACCACGCCGCCAGTGTGTTTGAATTCAATGCAGACACCGGGGGTGAAACAATGCGGGCTCGACCCACACGACGGCGTGTTGCGCTCGCACTCGCTTCGATCACCGCGGTCTCGGTCGTCATCTCGGGCTGTGCCGCCGACGAGCACATCGAGCTCGACGTTCCGGCGCAGGTGGATGCCGCGTTCCCCGAGGCGACTGCCCAGCAGCTGCAGGATGCAGTGACCCATGCGATGACGGCCGCCGGTGCCTCCGGAGCAATCGTCGGGGTGTGGGCGCCGTGGAGCGGAACCATGATCACCGGGCTGGGCGTCGAATCGGCGACCAGTGCCGAGCCCGTCACCGACGACATGCGATTCCGCATCGCGCAGGTGACGCGCGCGATGACGTGCGACGTGCTTTATGAGGTCGCCGACGCCGGCATCGTCCGTGTCAACGACCCCGTGACGAAGTGGGTCTCGGGCTTTCCCGATCTCTCCGACGTGACGCTGGGCGATCTCTGCGACAGCACCTCCGGAATCGGCTCGTACAGCGCGCAGCTGTCGGGTCTGTTCCTGACCAACCCGGCGCGCGTCTGGAACCCGAGGGAGCTGGCCAGCTACGGTCTGGGCCAGCCGCGCCAGGGCGAGCCGGGGACGGCCTTCCGCGATTCAGACGCCGGCTACATACTGCTCGGAGTCGCTCTCGAGCGGGCCACCGGCCGCAGTGCAGCGGAACTTCTGCACGATTACGTCGCCGATCCACTCGACCTCACCGCCACCGAGCTCCCGACCGGCGCGTCGGCCGCACCGCCGGCGTCAGACCCGGTTCTGAACGGCCACCACTCGCTTCGCGACGCCGCCGGCGTCATGAACTGCACCGATCCGCTGGATGTGACCGCTCTGTCCGCCAGCTCCGGGTACACGGATTCCGGCGTCGTCTCCGACATCCGCGACCTCGGGCGCTACGCCCAGGCGCTCGCCGCCGGGGCGATCCTCCCCGACGGCGTCGATCGGTTCGACGATGCCGTCGCAATCCCGGGCGCCCCGTCGTGGAACACGACCAGCGGCGGCGCCATCCAGGCCGGATCCCTGATCGGTCAGTACGGATCGGTGCCGGGCTATTCGACGGCGGCCTTCTCGGATCCGAACTCGGGGCTCACCGTCGCGGTGGTGCTCAACAACTCGGGCGGAGGCGGCGCTTTGGCCGAGTATCTCGCGTGGGAATTGGCCGCGATCGCTTCGAAGGCACCCGCCAGCGCCGGCGCCACAGCTCCCGAGGCCGGCCTTCCGTGGACAGCGCAGCAGTACCACGACCAGATCTCTGCCGCCGCGATCTGCGCCGCGCCGCCCGCGTGACGTCGTGGTCTGAGGTCACGGTGTGGTGACCGCACGGTGTTGACCGCAC
>NZ_WOYP01000059.1:4262-5383 GCF_011620715.1 Microbacterium sp.
TGTTGACCGCACGGTGGTGACATCCCGCGCGGGCACGACCCCGGCGATCCTGCTCGTCGTCGTAGGACTGGCGTGCCAAGAGGTCGGCGCAGCGCTCGCTGTGCTGCTCTTCCCGCAAGTCGGACCGCTCGGCATGGTCATGCTTCGACTGGTGTTCTCGGCGATGCTGCTGCTGCTCATTGCCCGGCCCGGGCTGCGCGGGCACTCCCGCGACGGGTGGCTGGCCGTCCTGGGCTTCGGGGTCGTGCTGGCCCTCATGAACGCGCTCTTCTACCTCGCACTGGCACGCCTTCCGCTGGGCGTGACGGTGACGATCGAGGTGCTCGGGCCGCTCGTGCTCTCGATCGTGGCGAGCCGCCGCCTGTCGGCGTGGCTGTGGGCTCTGCTCGCGTTGGCCGGAGTGGCCGCGCTCGCGGGAGGCGGGTGGGACCGCCTCGATCCGCTCGGCGTGCTGTTCGCCCTGGGTGCGGCCGCCAGTTGGGCCTTCTACATCCTCGCCTCCGCCCGGGTCGGTCGCGAATTTCCGGGGCTCGACGGCCTCGCCTTCGCGATGACGCTCGGCGCCCTGATCGCGCTCCCGTTCGGCATCCTCTCCGCCGGGTCGGCTCTGCTGCGGCCCGATCTGCTCGCCCTCGGAGCGGCGGTCGCCGTGCTCTCGTCCACGATCCCGTATGCGCTCGAGCTCGTCGCGCTGCGGCGGCTGCCCGCCGCCGTCTTCGCGATCCTGATGAGCCTGTCCCCGGCCACTGCGGCACTGGCCGGGCTGCTGCTGCTGGGGCAGGACCTCGCCTGGCTGGAGCTGACCGGCATCGCGCTCGTGATCACCGCGAGCATCGGCGCGGTGCGGTCCTCGAGCAGGGCCAGGTCGGCGATGCCGGAACCGGGGGATCCCTTCGCCGAACCTGTCGCGTGAGCGAAGCGGCGTGTGGCATTGTGGCGTAGTCGAGGGGGGAGCGCGATGTCTCACAGCGGACTGCAGGACACCGCTGCACAGCCCCACCCCGTGCCGACGGATGCCTACCGCCTGACCGAGGCCGAAGTGCTCGACCGTTTCGGCGCACGGCGTGAGGGCCTCACGAGCGCCGAGGTGCTGCGCAACCGCGCCGAGTACGGCGACAACG
>NZ_WOYP01000078.1 GCF_011620715.1 Microbacterium sp.
GTCAGCGCAAGGATCTCTCAAGGTTTTGCCCCGTTAGCACGAAGACCGGTGCGCGTGCGGCTTTTCGGAGGTAACGTAACCACTGCGTGAGTAGGCAGCTGTGGGGGCTGCACACCAACCTCGTGAACCCGAAGCTCATGAGGGGCGCGTCCTGATTCTGGGTTCAGGACCCACGCGTGCAGCGACCTGGGGAGGTCACCGATGACCGATTTCGCGACGACGCGGGTATCCGAGCGCACAGTCAGTGCGACGGCGCCCGGAATGATCGTGCACGAGTGGGTGGAGCGCTGGGGCGGCGCCGAACGCGTGCTCGACGCCATGATGGACGCCTTTCCCGATGCGGGCGTTCGCGTGCTGTGGAACGACACCCCGGTGTTCGACGGACGCGAAGTGACCGAGTCGTGGATCGCCCGCACGTCACTGCGCAGAAACAAGGTGCTCGCGCTGCCGGCAATGCTTCCCACCTGGCGCATGCCGTCCTCGGGAAACCCCGAATGGATGCTGGTCAGCTCGCACCTGTTCGCCCATCACATCAAAGCCCGACCGGGCACCCGCAAGCTCGTCTACGCGCACACCCCCGCGCGGTACATCTGGGAGCCCGAACGCGACCACCGCGGCGACACCGCGATGGCACGCATGGCGAGCAGGGTGCTGAAGCCGATCGACCGCCGCCGCGCCGCCGAGGCGACCTCGATCGCGGTCAACAGCCGCTACACCGGCGAGCGCGTGGCCCGCGCGTGGGAGCAGCCCTCGCGGGTGATCTACCCGCCGGTCGACACCAAGACCCTGGTGGCCACCGACGACTGGCGGCGCGATCTCACCGACCACGAGCAGCGTCAGCTCGACGCGCTGCCCGAGACGTTCCTGCTGGGCGCCTCGCGCATGGTCGACTACAAGCGCCTCGACCGGGTGATGCAGATCGGCGCCCAGGTGAAGGTGCCGGTGGTCATCGCCGGCACCGGTCCGAGCCACGTCGCCCTGCGTTCGAGCGCGGCCGCGTCGGGCGCCGAGGTCACCTTCATCATCGCGCCGTCCGACGCCATGCTCCGGGCGCTCTACGCCCACGCGCTGGCGTACGTCTTCCCCGCCGTCGAAGACTTCGGCATCATGCCGGTCGAGGCGATGGCCTGCGGAACCCCCGTCATCGCGAACTCGGCGGGCGGCGTGCGCGAGTCGGTCGAGGCCGTCGGCGGCGGCGTCACCTGCGAGATCGAGCGCTGGAACGACTGGGACGAGCTGCTGCACCAGGCGACCTCGCTGGATGCCGCAGCCTTCCGCCAGCGAACCCAGATGTTCTCGCGCGAGCGGTTCGTCGCGCAGCTGCAGGACTGGGTCGGCGGGCAGTAGTCCGCGCCAATCACGGACGCACGGCCGCCGTCACCAACTCCGCCATCGAGTCGAGCGTGGGGCGAAAGCGCTCGACATCCCGGGACGGTACACCGTTCTTTCTGGCCACGTCCGGCCACCCTGCCACCGCGGCACTCACCTCGCCCAGCACCCGTCGGGCGGCATCCTGTGTCAGATCGAAAATCGAAGCCGAGGCCCGCAGTGCTTCCAGCTCACGGGCGGGGTTCGGGGCACCTCCCACGGAGGTGACGCGCATCGCGCCCGAGTCAGGGTTGGGATTGAGGTCAAAGGCGGGCGCAAGCCTCCAGCCGGCATCCCGCCGGAGGTAGCCATGATTGCGCAGGTGATCGTCGGTGTTGTGGATGGCGATCGAGAACGCGACTCGACGCCACAGCTCCCGTAGATCCGACGTCGTGTGCGATCCGTGCTCTGTCATGACCTCGGCGATCTCCAGGTAGTCCCGGCTTTCGCCGTCCTCGCTCTCGAGCAGCGTCATCGCACTGATGTATCCAATGCGGTCAGAGCCGGATCGATCGAACCGCTCCAGCAGCAGCACGGATCGACCCTCGATGTCGATGAGCTGGCGGTGCGGCACCGCGATGCCTGCGGCATCCGCCAGATCCAAAGCGGTCTTCTCCCACCCCATGACGTCCCACTGATCCGCGTGATGAGGGAACTTGGCGATCAGCAGCCGTTCACCGTCGCTGACAGACGCCTTCGGGCGAGCGCCGCCCAGCGAGCCTGTGCCGGCGTCAAGGAGTTCTTTGATCGCATCCAGGCCGCCGGCGTCATCGCGACCGACACTGTCGGCGGCGCGCAGGAGCCGCGGAAGTGCGAGTAGCCTCGGCACCTCTGCATCCGGGTGCTGCAGCTCGCCGTCAGGCTCGATCGAGAACCTCAGAGCACCCTGTCGAGTGACATCACTCACACCGAGCAGGAAGTCGCGTTCATCGAGCTGGCGGTCGGCGTGGCCGGCAGCAGCCGCATCGGCGCGCGCCCGCTTCGCGATGAGATTCCGGCCCCACCGATCGGGGGCGGCGTCATCGAAGGACCGCGGAAGCGCCCGCCCCAGTGGCCACGATCCCGTCGAAAGCGGCAGCGCGGGTTCGATCGCGTACGCACCGCGGCGCTGGACGAAGTCGGTGTCGTACCTGAATGATGATCTCACGCGCCCTCTGCGGACGCTCGAGTGAAGCTCGCCGACGGCGACGAGTCCACCGCCGATGTCGGTGTATGCGAACACGCCGGTCATCTTCGAACTCGCTGAGGCAGGACCTCGTCCGCACGCGCCCGGCCGAGATCGGTCTCGTACGGGTCAACGGCGTCGACGATGTTGTCGAGAATCCCGAGTGCTCGAGCAACTTTCAGGATCGCATCGAACCGCACGCCGGCGTCGCCGTTCTCGATCTTCGTCAGAGTGCTGCGGCCGATACCGGCCCGCTCGGCCACCTGCGCGGCTGTCAGCGACTGCAGCTTTCGCCACGCCGCGAGCTGAGAGCCGATGCTCTCAGCTGCGCGGGTCACCTTTGCAGGGGTGGGGCGCGGCATGTCGTCTCCTAAGGAGTGTTAATGCACTCATTATCGCACTTTATGCGTGCATATGCACGCATAACACCGAGTGGATGTGCCTAGCAAAACCGCCGCGACATCGGCGAGCGTGAAGGCGTGTCCGGAAGAACGTCGTCCGCGAAGCCAGCGGCAGCCGATTCCCGGACATGCGCGAACCGGTTCCCGGACACGCGCTCAGACCTCGCGTCGGTCAGGCGGCGCGCACCTTCGCCCTCGCCGACATCGACGCGGTGACCAGGATCGGCAGGTGGTCGCTGCGGCCCTGCGGCAGCGTGCGCACCTTCTCGATTGTCAGGCCCACCGAGGTCGCGAAGTCGTAGTGCCCGCGAAAGAAGCGGTAGCGCGTGTACGTGCGCATGTCGCTGAGGTTGAGCTCATAGCCGTGCTCGCGCACCTTCTGGCCCAGGTTCTCCTTGAAGACCGGATAGTTGTAGTCCCCCACCATCAGCACCGGCAGCCCATCGCCCAGCGACTGCAGTTCGGTGAGCGCGGTACGGATCTGGTGGCGCCGCAGCGAATTGAGCGCCGTCAGCGGAGCCGCATGGAACGAGCCCACGATCAGCTCGCGGTTCTCGTCGATGTCGTGCAGTCTGACGCCCAGCATCCGCTCTTCGGCGGGCTTGAGAACGCGGTCGTGCATCGACTTCTTCAGCGCCATCGACCGCACCTCGAGCAGGTGGAACGTGTTCTCGCGGTAGTAGACGGCCAGGCCGAGACGATTGCGCGAGGTCGCTTCGGCGAGCCGCAGTTCGCCGATGGATGCCGGCATGTCGGTCGTGTCGCACTCCTGCAGGCAGAGCACATCGGCGGCATGGCGATTCACCAGGGCGGTGAGCTCGGTCGCGGCCCGGTGCTTTCGGAGGTTATAGGAGATGACTTTCATGACGCCCCAAGCCTAGAACCGCCAGGTTTCACGCGGGTATCTTCGCGGGGATCGCTGGTGAACCTCTCAGGGATCGAGGATGAATCGCCTCTTGTCCATATGTTCGATTTTCGCGAGGTGCTTTTGATGGGCTGCTTCACGCGATCCGCGAGTTTTCCACAGCATTCGCATATCTCTTCGAGAGTGTCGGCCCAGCGCGGTACAGTATTTGCATGTCCCGAACCCTCGATCTTCTCCCCGCTGAGGTCGAGGCCGTGCGCGAAGTGTGGTCGGGTGAAGATGCCGCTTCGCTCAGCGACAGCGAGCTGGTGGCGGTCAACGAACGCTACTGCCGGATGCGGCGAATGCTCGACGCCGATCAGGCGCAGCTGGCTGCCGAGATCGCACGGCGGTCGCGGCCCGAGCTCGGGCCGGAGAGCCTGGCCAAGACGCAGGGGTTCCGCAATCCGACCGCGCTGATCGCCGCGACCGCCGGCACCTCGACCGGCGATGCCGCGCGGCTGGTCAAGGTCGGCGAGGCGACCGCGCCGCGGCAGCTGCTGTCGGGCGAGAAGGCTCCGGCGCGGCACCCGCACATCGCCACCGCGCTGGATCGGGCCGGGTTGACTGCGCAGGCAGCCGCGGCGATCATCACGATGCTCGACCGGGTCGCGCTGCGCGCCGGGATCGAGGCGATCGATGCGGCCGAGAAGATCCTCGCCGAACAGGCACCGGGACTCTCGATGGATCAGCTCTCGCGCCTGCTGGTGCGCGCCGAAGCCTGGCTCGACCCCGACGGGGTCGCGCCGCGTGAAGACGAGGCCCGCACCGACATCTCGCTGACCATCCGCGAGGAACGCGGGCGGATCGTGATGATCGCCGAGCTCGACCCCGCCAGCGGCGCACCCGTCAAGACCGCGATCGAAGGCTGGGTGTCGGCCGAGATGCGCGCGACCCGCGACGCCGACCGCTCCGGGGCTTCTGACCCCGACGCACCGCGCCGGTCGGTGAAGCAGATGCAGGCCGAAGCACTGGTGCGGCTGTGCGAGCACGCGCTCGGCTGCGAGCGCACCGATCTGCCCCTCGAAGGCGCCACCGTCATCGTGCGCATCGACCACGAAGACCTCGTCAACGGCACCGGGTACGCGACGATCGACGGCATCACCGCCCCCGTCTCCGTCGCCACCGCCCGGCGGATGGCCGCCGGCGGCGAGATCATCTCGTGCGTGCTCGGCGGCGACAGCGAGATCCTCGACTGGGGCCGCACGCGGCGGCTCTTCACCCGGACTCAGCGCCTCGCCCTCGTCGAACGCGACGGCGGATGCGCGATGTGCGGGGCACCACCCGGGCAGGTCAAGGTCCATCACATCCGGTGGTGGGCGAGGGATGCCGGCCCCACCGACCTCGCGAACGGTGTGCTCCTCTGCGAGAGCTGTCATCACCGCATCCACGACAACGGGTGGGAGATCCGCATCGAGGGAGCCGGGGTGCGCGGCAAGGTCTGGTTCCTCCCGCCACCCCACGTCGACCCGACCCGCACGCCCCGCCTCGGGGGCCGGGCCCG
>NZ_WOYP01000034.1 GCF_011620715.1 Microbacterium sp.
CCGCGACCTCACGATTATGAGTCGTGCGCTCTCACCAACTGAGCTACCCCGCCGCACGGCATCCGACACGAAGACGGATGCTGCGAGCCCCGAGTCAGGATTGAACTGACGACCCCTTCCTTACCATGGAAGTGCTCTACCACTGAGCTATCGGGGCGTTGCCCAGGCATGCCTGGGCAACGAGAAGAGAATACCAGAGCACCGGCGTGCGCTTGAATGGTCGGTCACCCGCCGGCGTGCTCGCGCAGCCACGGGATCGGGTCGATCGGCGTTGTGCCGTTCGCGAGGATCTCGAAGTGCGTGTGCGCGCCGTAGGAGCGCCCGGTGTTGCCGGTGCGACCGATGATCGTGCCGACGGTGACGTGGTCGCCGACCTCGACCTGGCGTGAGCCGTAGAGCATGTGCGAGTAGCTGCTCGAGACCAGAACGCCGTCGATGGTGTGGTCTATCACGATGTGCACGCCGAAGGCGCCACCCGAATCGGTCGATTCGCGCACGACGCCTTCGGCGATCGTCTGAATCGGCGCACCCTCACCCGGGGTGAAGTCGACACCCTCGTGCATGGTGCCATCGCGCAGGCCGAAGCCGTAGCTGATCGGCACCCCGACCGCGAACGGCCACTGGATGGGCGAGTTCGGGTCGTTGATGAAGAAGTTCGAGAAGTTCGAGATGCCCGAGTCGGCAGCCAGCTGTGCGACCGTGAGCGTCGAGTAGTTCTCGGCTCGCTCGATCGGGGCGCTCCGCATCTGCGACGGCGTGACGTACGCCTGGATCTCGCCGTCGCTCAGAGCGACGTCACCGCCCGCGGATGCGGCCACCGTCCCCGAGATGTCGGCCGTCTTGGGTGCGGCGACCGCGTCGGCGGGAGTGGTCATGCCGACCGTCAGCAGGCCGACGATGCCCATGACCCCGATGGAGAACGACGCCGCGGTGACGCGCTTGACGGAGGCGCCACGGTTTCGCCGCGGCGCGACGTGCTCGGCGCTCGGAGCCTCTGCAGCCTCGTGCTCGCGGGTCGCCGGCGGCTGGATCGCCGTCTCGCCGGTGAAGGAGAAGAGCCGTGCGGCCGCTTCGAACGCGTCGATCTCGTCGGCCTCGGGAGCGGATGCCGCTTGCTCAGCGTGCGTGATATGCGCGGGCCCGCCCACCGGGCTCGCGGTGACGACACCGGCGGCGTCAGCGACGAGCGGCTGCGCAGCGATCTGCTCGCTGCGGCGGCTGCGGCGGGTCGGGGTCACCGGGGGCGCTGCGACAGGATCGATGCGAGCCTGCACAGGTGCAGGACGATCGGCGGCGGCCGGCATCCGTCGACGAAGCTCTGCTCGTGAAGCCCCTGCCGTTTCCGCAGACGCCGTGGGCGGCGTGGCGGATGACCGGCTGGAACGCCGCGTGGGCTCAGACTCAGCCTCAGGGGCGTCGAAATGCAAGGCGCAGAGGGGCTCTCGGATCTTGTCGCTCGGGGGGCGACGGCGGGCGTCGGGCTTCAAAATACCTTTGACGCTTCGGGGCGTCAAAGGTAACGATCGGGTAAAGACTATCGGGCCCGACCTGAGAACGCCATGTGCGCAGATCACGCCACGCCGAATCGTTCGGCGGCAATCCCTTCACGGACCAAGGGCGGTCGCGAGCAGGCTGTCGAAGAGTGCCGGGCCGGAAGCGACGAACAGCGGCCGGCCGGGGATGTCATCGAGCTCGACCCGCGTGAAGCGCCCGCCGGCCTCGGCGACCACGAGCGCGCCGGCCGCATGGTCCCACGGCTGGAGGCCGCGCTCGAAGTAACCGTCGAAGCGTCCCGCCGCGACGAAGCAGAGGTCCAGGGATGCCGCGCCCATGCGCCGCAGATCTCTGGCCATCGGCATCACGCGGGCGACGCGGGCGAGGTCGCTCGCGTGGGTCGCCGGGTTGTAGCCGAACCCGGTGGCCAGCAGCGCTCCCGCCGGCGACGGTTCGGCGTTCACGGCGAGACGCTCGCCGCCCAGCCAGGCGCCGGCACCCCGGGCGGCATGGAACATCTCGCCTGTGGGCGGACTGAACACTACTCCGGCGAGCGCCTTCCACCGGGACGGCTCCGGCTCGCCTCTGACCGCTGCGATGCTCACGGCATACACGGGGATGCCGTACGCGTAGTTGACCGTCCCGTCGATCGGATCGACGACCCAGGTGATGCCGGTCGTGCCGCGCTCGGCGGCCGATTCCTCACCGAGGAACCCGTCCCCGGGCCGCTCATCGACGAGCCGCGAGCGAATGAGCGTCTCGACCTCTCGGTCGGCCTCGGTGACGATATCGGCGATGGAGGACTTCGTGGCCGCGATCGCGACTCCCTCGGTGCGCCGCCGCCGGGCGAGCTCCCCCGCCTCACGTGCGATGTCGATCGCGAGCTCTTCGAGCTGTTGCGCCAGTGCCATGCCTTCACGCTATCGTCGCGGCATCCACGGCCCGCATCGGTCGATCCGCGCGCGTAGCGTGGAGGAATGCCCCAGCTCACTGCTCCCACCCACGATGTCGTGATCGTCGGAGGCGGACACAATGCCCTCGTCGCTGCGGCCTACCTCGCCCGAGCGGGGCGAAAGGTCATCGTGCTGGAGCGCCTCTCGCATCTCGGGGGCGCCGCAGTGTCGGAGAGTCCCTGGGCCGGCGTCGACGCGCGAGTTTCGCGGTACTCGTACCTCGTGAGCCTTCTTCCCCGCCGGATCATCGACGACCTCGGCCTGCACATCGACCTGCGGCGCCGGCGGTACTCGTCGTACACCTCCGATCCGTCCGACCCGTCGCGAGGAATCCTGGTCGACACCGAGGATGCCGCAGCCACCGCCGCCTCGTTCCTGCAGACCACCGGCGACCCGGGCGAGGCCGAACGGTACGCGCGGTTCACACAGAGCCTCGCTCCGCTCGCCCGCCATCTGTTCCCGACGATGACCGAGCCCCTGCAGACCCGCTCGGCGGTGCATGCGGGTTTCACCGACGACGGGCTCTGGAATGCCGTCATCGAACAGCCGCTGGGCGGATTCCTGCGCTCCGCGCTGCAGACGGACATCACGCGCGGCATCGCTCTGACCGACGGGCTCATCGGCACGTTCTCGTCGTCCGACGACGAGAGCCTGCGCCAGAACCGGTGCTTCCTGTATCACGTGATCGGGGGCGGGACCGGTGACTGGGACGTTCCGGTCGGCGGAATGGGCAGGGTGAGCGCCGAACTCGAGCGTGCGGCTCGGGAGGCCGGTGCGCAGCTGCGCACGGACGCCGAAGTCGTGGGGATCAGCCCGGACGGCGAGGTTCAGATCGGCGGTGACCGCGCGCACAGCGTGCGTGGACGACTGGTGCTGAGCGGCGTCGGCCCCGCCGTCCTCGAGCGGCTGCTGGCGGCCGGCACGGCCGCGGCCGTCGGCGCGCCCTCTTGTACCGGTGCGCCCTCCGTCGAGATCCCCGAAGGCGCGCAGGTGAAGGTCAACATGCTCCTGCGCCGCCTGCCGAGGCTTCGCGACGAACGTGTCGCCCCGGAGGCCGCTTTCGCCGGCACGTTTCACATCAACGAGACGATGTCGCAGCTCGACGACGCCCACGCCGTCGCGTCGGGCGGCGGCATCCCGGATCCGCTCCCGGCCGAGATCTACTGCCATTCGCTGACCGACCCCTCGATCCTCGGCGGGCGCCTGCAGACCGAAGGCGCGCAGACGCTCACTCTCTTCGGGCTGCAGCTGCCGCACCGGCTCGTGGCGGAGCAGGATCGGGATGCCGCGCGCTCGGCACTGCTCCAGGCGGCGACTCGCTCGCTCGATCAGGTACTGGCCGAGCCGCTCGCAGACTGCGTATACGAGGCACCGGACGGCAGCCCGTGCGTGGAGGCGCGCACCACCGCCGATCTCGAGGAGTCGCTCGGCATGATCGGCGGCGACATCTTCCACGGGTCGCTGTCCTGGCCGTGGGCCGAGGACGACGAGCAGCTCGACTCCCCGGCGGCGCGCTGGGGTGTCGAGACAATGCACCCTCAGGTGCTGCTCTGCGGGTCGGGTGCGCGTCGGGGCGGTGCGGTCAGCGGACTGGGCGGTCACAACGCGGCCATGGCCGCACTCGAACTGCTGCGCGGCTGAGCCGGCACTTTCGCCGGTGGGGCCCCGGCTAGGGCTGTGGCGGAAGGGGCGGGAGCGGCGGAGGGGGCGGAAAGCCCTCGTAGCCGCTGCGTGCGGGCGGCTGGGGCGCGTTCGGCGGCGGCTCCGGCCACTGCGGGGCCGGAGCGGCAAACGGCGCCACCGGCGCGATCGCCTGCGAGACATTGGATGGGTGACCCGTGTAGTAGGCGTTCCAGTCCGGTGAGCGGTCGGGCATCATCGGCAGCGGCGTCACACCGTCGGCGTACGTCGGCCAGGGAGGGAGCACCGACGCCGGCGGCGGCGCATTCAGGTGGACGGGGCGCGGCTTCTTCGGGGCGAACAGGGCGTTGATGAGCGGGATCAGCGCCGTGCCGACGGCGGCGAGGATCGTGAGCGCGACGACGAATCGCCAGTACGTGTCGCCGAAGTAGACCCACTCACCCATCATGAGAGGCAGCACGAGCATGATCGCCAGGCCGATGACCAGCGTGATCGTCACGATCGCGACGATCTGCGTGAACGTCGTCACATGTCGCTGAAGTGCCTTCGTATAGAGGCGGAGGTGCAGGAGCGCCAGCTGCAGAACCAGCACGATCAGCAGGAACTGCACGAACCGGTTCAAGCCGCCCCACGGGTAGCGCTCGGGCAGCCAGATCATCACGGCGCCGATGAGCAGCGTCACCACCCACGTGACCATGCTCGCGAGCGCGAACCAGGCGGGGCGGCGCGCGGCCAGGCGCGCGTCGATGATGGCGACCCCCGCGAACGCGGCGAGCAGCAGGATCGTGAGGAACGCCCGGCCGACGATGCCGTTCTGCGTGCCGACGAGCACCCACACGACGCAGACGATCGCCGCGGCGATGAGCGCGCCGATCGCGACCCAGATCGCCGCTCGGACGAGGGAGCTCGATGGGTCGGCTTGGTCCGGGTCGGTGTAGGGGGCGGGCTCGGTCATGGCAGTCCTCTCCTCTGCGGGTTCACCCCGCACACGATCATCCTGACACGGTCATCCCATGCACCGGCAGACCAGCTCGGTCGATGGTTCCGGGCCCGTGATGACACGACCTGCCGAACGAGAGGCCCTTAGATGACAGATGTCTCGCGACAGGTGAGAGAGATGTCGCGAGACATCATTTCGTGGCGAGTGAGGGATTCGAACCCCCGAAGGCTACGCCGGCTGATTT
>NZ_WOYP01000051.1 GCF_011620715.1 Microbacterium sp.
TCGAGACCGGTTCCAAGATGGACGAGGTCATCTTCGAGGAGTTCAAGGGCACCGGCAACAGCGAGCTGCGCCTGTCGCGTCAGCTCGCCGACAAGCGCATCTTCCCAGCCGTCGACGTGAACGCGTCGAGCACCCGCCGCGAAGAGATGCTGCTCTCGGCCGACGAGGTCAAGATCACCTGGAAGCTGCGCCGTGCCCTCGCGGGCCTGGACCCCCAGCAGGCGCTGGAGGTCGTGCTCGGCAAGCTCAAGGAGACGCAGTCCAACGTCGAGTTCCTGATCCAGATGCAGAAGTCCATCCCCACGCCCACCGGCGGCGGCCACAGCCACGGGCACGAGAACAGCATTCGCTGACGCACGGCGTTCGGAGCATTTCATGTTCGAATCGGTGAAGACCCTCATCGAGGAGCACAAGGCCGTCCAGGAGGAGCTCTCCGACCCGGCGGTGCACGCCGATGCGGCCCGCGCGAAACGCGTCAACCGGCGCTACGCCGAACTGTCGCGCATCGTCGCGGCGTATGACGCATGGATGCTGGCGGTCGGTGATCTCGAGGCCGCTCAGGAGTTCGCCAAAGAGGACGAGGCGTTCGCCGCCGAAGTCCCCGTTCTCGAACAGCGCGTGCAGGAGTCTCAGGAGAAGCTGCGGCGCCTGCTCATCCCGCGCGACCCCGACGACGCCCGCGATGTGATCATGGAGATCAAGGGCGGTGAGGGCGGCGCAGAGAGCGCGCTGTTCGCGGCCGACCTGCTGCGCATGTACCTGCAGTACGCGGCATCCCGCGGATGGAAGACCGAGCTGCTGGAACGCAACGAGTCCGACCTCGGCGGCTACAAGGACGTGCAGGTCGCGATCAAGGGGTCCTCGACCGATCCCGCACAGGGCGTGTGGGCCTCGCTGAAGTACGAGGGTGGGGTGCACCGCGTGCAGCGGGTGCCGGCGACCGAGTCGCAGGGCCGCATCCACACCTCCACGACCGGGGTGCTCGTCTTTCCCGAGGTCGACGAGCCCGACGAAGTCGAGATCAACCCGAACGATCTGAAGATCGATGTGTTCCGCTCCTCCGGCCCCGGCGGACAGTCCGTCAACACGACCGACTCCGCGGTACGCATCACGCACCTGCCGACCGGCATCGTGGTCTCGATGCAGAACGAGAAATCGCAGCTGCAGAACCGCGAGGCCGGCATGCGCGTCCTCCGCGCCCGCATCCTGGCAAGGCAGCAGGAGGAGATCGACGCGGCGGCATCGGACGCCCGCAAGTCGCAGATCCGCGGCATGGACCGGTCGGAGCGCATCCGCACCTACAACTTCCCGGAGAACCGCATCGCCGATCACCGGACCGGCTACAAGGCATACAACCTCGACCAGGTGATGGACGGCGCCCTCGGCCCGATCATCGAGTCGTGCATCTCCGCCGACGAGGAAGAGCGTCTGGCCTCCCTCGCCGCCGACGCCTGATTTCGGCGGCATCGGCATCATCCGACGTTCGTGGCGATCCCGATCGTCCTCATCCCGAACGCCGGCATCGGCATCTCTCCGAGCGGATCGCCTGGGTGCCGGCACTCGTGATCGTCGGGATCATCACCGCCCCGGCGACGCGGCTGCTGCCACTCGTCTTGCTCAGGAAAGAGGTCGCGCCGCACCGGGCCGACTGACCGTTCGGTCAGATGCTGTATTCGGGAGCGGTGAGCAGCGCTCGCGTGTCGAGGCCCTCGCGCTTGATGCGCGCCCTCGCCGGAACACCGACCAGGATGCTGTCTGCCGGCGCATCGCGCGTGACCACGGCGTTCGCGCCGATGACCGAGCCGGCACCTATCGTGATGGGACCGAGCACCTTGGCGCCCGCGCCGACCGCGACGCCGTCCCCGATCGTCGGGTGCCGCTTGCCGCCCTCGCGCTGACGACCGCCCAGAGTGACGCCGTGGTACAGCATCACGTCGTCACCGACCTCGGCCGTCTCGCCGATGACGACGCCCATGCCGTGATCGATGAAGAACCTGCGGCCGATCGTCGCACCCGGGTGGATCTCGACGCCGGTGAGCCAGCGTGTGAGCTGCGAACCCAGGCGCGCCACGAAGCGCGCCCGCCGCACCCAGAGTGCGTGCCAGAGCCGATAGGCCCAGACGGCATGCAGGCCCGGATAGAGCAGCGCGCTCTCAAGGCCGCTGCGCGCTGCGGGATCCCGCAGCTTCGCTGTGGCGAGGTCTTCGCGGATACGGGCGATGGCACCGATTCGTTCGGTCATGCGGTCGCCTCGGGCTCTTTGAGGTGCTCGTAGAGCGCGGTGGACAGGTAACGCTCCCCGGCATCCGGGACGATCACGACGATGCGCTTGTCGGCGGCCTCGGGGCGGGCCGCGATCTGCAGCGCAGCCCACACCGCTGCGCCGGCCGACATTCCGGCGAGGATGCCCTCGCGGGTGGCCAGCTCACGGGCCACCCGGATGGCATCGTCGAACTCGACGTCGAAGATCTCGTCGACCACCGACAGGTCCAGCACGCCGGGGACGAAGTTCGGCCCGATCCCCTGGATGCGGTGTCCCCCGGCCCGCCCCTCGGTGAGGACAGGGGAGTCCTTCGGCTCGACCAGGGCGACCTTCACATCAGGATTGCGCTGTTTGAGGACGCTGCCGACCCCGGTGATCGTGCCGCCCGTGCCTGAGCCGGCGACGAAGTAGTCCACCTGCCCGTCGGTGTCGCGCCAGATCTCCTCAGCGGTGGTCCGCCGGTGGATCTCGGCATTGGCGGGGCTGTCGAACTGGTGCGCCAGCACCGCCCCGGGTGTTTCGGCCGCGATGCGCTCGGCAGTCTCCACCGCCTCGGTCATGCCCTTGTAGGGGTTGGTCAGCACAAGCTCGGCCCCGTATGCCTTCAGCAGCGTGCGCCGCTCTTTCGACATGGATGCCGGCATCGTCAGGACGACCTTGTATCCCCGCGCAGCGCCCGCCAGGGCGAGCGCGATGCCCGTGTTGCCGCTGGTCGACTCGACGATCGTGCCTCCCGGCTTGAGCTCACCGGATGCCTCGGCGGCATCGATGAGCGCGATGCCGAGACGGCACTTGACGCTCGCGCCGGGGTTGTAGAACTCGAGCTTCACCAGTACCTCGGCAGCGATCCCCTGCGTGAGCGCGTTGAGCCGCACCAGCGGCGTGTTGCCGAAGGCGGACGTGATGTCGGAGTGGATCCCGGGCATGGATCGCCTTTCTTCGCGGAGGGAACTGCTCAGTCCTCGCGCAGGTGATCGTAGAGCGCGGTGGACAGGTAGCGCTCGCCGAATGACGGAACGATCACGACGATGTTCTTGCCCGCGGCCTCGGGGCGCGCGGCGATCTGCAGGGCAGCCCAGATCGCGGCACCGGAGGAGATGCCGACCAGGATGCCGTCCTGCGTTCCGACCGCGCGGGCGGTCTCGACCGCATCGGGGAATTCGACGTCGATGACCTCGTCGATGACGCTCTGGTCGAGGATCGCGGGGATGAAGTTCGGTCCGATCCCCTGGATCTTGTGGGGGCCGGGCGTGCCCTTGGTCAGAAGCGGCGAGTCGGCAGGCTCGACGGCGATGACCTTGGCGCCCGGGACCCGCTCCTTGAGCACCTGGCCGACACCCGTGATCGTGCCGCCCGTGCCGATGCCGGCGACGAAGTAATCGACCTTTCCGTCGGTGTCGCGGATGATCTCCTCGGCGGTCGTCTTGCGGTGGATCGCCGGGTTCGCCTCATTCTCGAACTGGCGGGCCAGCACGGCGCCGGGGATCTCGGCGGCGATCTCCTCGGCCTTGGCGACCGCGCCCTTCATGCCGCCGGCGGGGTCGGTGAGCACGAGCTCGGCACCGTAGGCCTTCAGCAGCAGGCGACGCTCGACCGACATCGACGACGGCATCGCGAGCACGACCCGGTAGCCGCGAGCCGCGCCGACCATGGCCAGCGCGATCCCGGTGTTGCCGCTCGTGGCCTCGACGATCGTGCCGCCGGGCTGCAGCAGGCCCGAGGCCTCGGCGGCGTCGACGATCGCGATTCCCAGACGGTCCTTGACGCTCGAAGCGGGGTTGTAGAACTCGAGCTTCGCGAGAATGACGCCGTCGACGCCCTCGGCCACGCGGTTGAGGCGCACCAGCGGGGTGTCGCCGAATGCGGAGGTGATATCAGGGTGGATGCCGGGCATGTCGGGCCTTTCGCGGGGTCAGCGGGTGCGCAGACAAGCCTAGGCGAGCCCTCGCGTGTGAGTCCTTCTGTGACGATCTCGCAAGCGCCGGAGAACCGTCGTGGGGGATCTAGGCTGGGTGCCGCTCATGTCTGACCATTCCGCCGCCGCCCTCCCGCTCGCCGCTGCCCTGCGCAGCGCCGCTGACCGCCTTTCGCGGGCCGGTCTCGTCGACGCGCACGTGGATGCCGAGATCCTCGCCGCGCACGTGCTGAGGCTCCCGCGTGGAGCCGTCGAAGCCGCCGCGATCCGGGGCGACCTGCTCGGCGCGCCCGACGCGGAGCGCTTCGAGACGCTCGTCGTGCGGCGCATGAGCCGCGAGCCGCTCCAGCACCTGACCGGCACCGCGCCGTTCCGTCACCTCGAGCTGCGGGTCGGGCCGGGCGTGTTCGTCCCGCGACCCGAGACCGAGATGGTCGCGCAGCTGGCGATCGACGCGCTCCGTGCTGCGGCATCGCCCGCGCCGATCGCCGTCGACCTCGGCGCCGGCAGCGGTGCGATCGCCCTGGCCCTTGCGACCGAGGTGCCGCACGCGCGCGTCTTCGCGGCCGAGAACTCGGTGGACGCTTACGTCTGGACCAAGGAGAACTTCGCCCTCATCGGCGCCGACAACGCGGAGCTCGCCTTCATCGACCTCGAATGCGCCTTTCCGCAGCTCGACGGCACGGTCTCGGTGGTGGCGTCGAATCCGCCGTACGTCCCTGATGCGGCGATCCCGCGCGACCCCGAGGTGCGGTTCTTCGACCCGCCGGCCGCGCTCTACGGAGGGGCCGACGGCCTCGACGTGGTGCGCGTGGTCAGCCGGGTCGGGCTCCGCCTCGCGCACCCTGGCGGCATGATCGTGATCGAGCATGGCGAGTGGCAGGGCGAGGCCGTCCGAGAGCTGCTCGCCGCCGACGGGTGGCGGGCCGCCTCGACCCACCCCGACCTCACGATGCGGGACCGCGCGACGACCGCGATCCGTCCCTAGG
>NZ_WOYP01000094.1 GCF_011620715.1 Microbacterium sp.
TCGGTGCGCGAGTCGGTCGCCCGCTCATGAGGGTGTTCATCCGGGCGCCTCAGTGCACGCGGGCGTGCCGGAACCGGAGCCGCGTACCGGGGCGGGCCTGCGCGAGCAGATCGAGCGCGGCATCCGTCGCCACCGCGATCACCGGGTAGCCGCCCGTCACCGGCCCGTCGGCGAGCAGAATGGTCGGTCGCCCGCTCGGCGGCACCTGCAGGGCTCCGGGAACCATGCCCTCGCTCGGGAGCTCTCCGTCTCGTGCGCGTTCGAGCGCCGGCCCTTCCAGGCGGATCCCGACGCGACCGGCGTCGTTCGTGACGGTCCAGAACGCTTCGAACAGCTCGCGCCGGGCGGATGCCGCGAACCAGTCCGCCCGCGGGCCGGGAGCGAGCTCGACCTCGAGCTCGTCGTCGCGCGGAGCGCCCCACGGGGCGACGACGGCGATCGGGATCGGGCCCTCGGCGTCGTCGCGCGCGCTCAGCTCATCACCGGCGCCGAGCAGTTCCGGGCCGATTCCGGCGAGGACGTCGGTGGCGCGCGAGGCCAGCACCTGCGGAGCATCGAGCCCGCCGCGCACCGCCAGGTAGGCGCGCGCGCCGTGGCCGAACCAGTCCAGGTGCAGCTCCGCGCCCGCCGGCCAGGCGTGCGCCTGGTACGGATCGAGTTCGTGGCCGGCGAGCGTGACCCGTCCCCATGCCCCGGTGACCACGAACCAGAGGTCGCGCATCGCGACCGCGCGGAATCCGCCCATCGTCACCTCGATCACCGCCGCACCCTCGGGGTTTCCGACCAGCCGGTTCGCCGTGCGCGCCGAGCCGCGGTCGAGCGCACCGGACGCGGCGACGCCGAGCGCGGCGACCCCCGGCCGCCCGAGGTCCTGCACGGTCGCGAGCAGCCCGGGTTCGAGGATCCTGATCGCCGATCGCGTCGGCGCGAGATCCCTCCGTGTGCGCGCGTCCACCCCCGGCACGCCAGCGCCCGGGGTGACCTCGCCGGCGGCGGGTGGGCTCGCGGAGGTGACCGCGCGAAACCGGACGCGCGCGCCGGGCGCGAGCAGGGCGGGGGATGCGGCACCAGGATCGAACAGCGGCGCCGAGGTCGTGCCGATCAGGCGCCACCCGCCCGGTGTCTCGCGGGGATACGCGCCGGTGTACTGGCCCGCCAGGCCCACGGCGCCGCGCGGGACCCGCGTGCGCGGACTCGACAGGCGCGGCACCTCCCAGCGCCAGTCCGGGCTCACCAGGTAGCCGAACCCGGGGGCGAAGCCGGTGAACGCGACCGTCCATTCCGCGGCGGCATGGCGGCGCACGAGCTCGGCGGCGCTCAGGCCGAGCAGGGCCGCCGTCTCGGCGAGGTCGGCGCCGTCGTAGACGACCTCGAGCTCGACGACCCCGGCGGTCGCGGCGGGGGCGGATGCGGCATCCGTGGTCTGCGCACCGATCCACGCCCGCGCCTCCGCGAGGGTGAGCCGCGCCGGGTCGACGCGCACCAGCACCGTTCGGGCCGCCGGCACGAGGTCGACGATCCCGGGCGGCCGCGAGGCCTCGAGACGGCGGTGCAGTGTGATCGCGGCCGCGAGCGAGTCGACCTCGAGCAGCACCGCACGCTCGCCCATCGGCAGGATGCGGGGCGTGAGGCTCACCACGGCCCGCGCACCTCGACGCCGTCTGCATCGAGGGCGGCGCGCACCGCCCGGGCCATCGCCACGGCATCGGGCGAGTCGCCGTGGACGCAGAGGGATGCCGCTTCCACGCGCACCAGCGTGCCGTCGGTCGCCGCGACCACGCCCTCCCGGACGAGCCGAACGGCGCGATCGGCGACCTGCGCGGGATCGCGCAGCAGCGCCCCCGCCTCGCCGCGAGCAACCAGCGACCCGTCGGCGCGGTAGCCGCGATCGAGGAAGGCCTCGCGCACGAACCGGAGCCCCGCGGCCCGCGCCGCGCGGTCGATCTCACCGCCCAGTCCCAGCACGGCGAGCGGGCGGCCCAGGCGTTCGGCGAGCGCCGCGACCGCGCCGATGACGGCCCCGGCCTGGGCCGGGTCGGCGGTGACGGCGTGGTACAGCGCACCGTGCGGCTTGACGTAACGGATCTGAGCGCCCGCGTCGGCGAGCGCGTTGAGCTGCGCGGTCACGGTCACGGCGAGTTCTTCCGGCTCCATCGCGCGGTGCACCCGGCCGAAGTTGGCGGGATCGGGGTAGGACGGATGCGCCCCGATGGCGACGCCGAACCTCGCGGCCCGGTCGACGGCGTGTCGCAGGGATGCGGCATCCCCCGCGTGCCCGCCGCACGCGACGCTCGCGCTCGAGATCACCGCGAACATCGCCTCGTCGTCGGCCGTCGGCACGCCCGCGACCGTCTCGCCGAGGTCGGCGTTCAGATCGATCGAGGCCATGCCCCCACGGTATCCCCGTGGACGGCGCGCGCGACGGGCGGGATACCGTTGTGCCATGGCCCGCGCCCGCTTCGAGGACTCCCCCGCGTCCGTGCGGCTCTCGGACGGCACGCTCGCGCACCTCGTCCGCTCGGAGTACGCGGGCGGCTGGGAGCTCCAGGTCGACGGCACCCCGCAGTCGCACGTCGACCTCGACGACCCCACCCACCTGCACTTCGAGTACGTCGCCCGCATGGGCGCGGTGATCGACCTGCTGCGGATGCCGCGCCAGCCGCTGACCGCCGTCCACCTCGGTGCCGGCGCCCTGACCCTGCCCCGTTACGTCGAAGCCACCCGTCCCGGCTCGCGGCAGCAGGTCATCGAGCTCGAGCCCGCTCTCGTCGAACTCGTGCGCACCGCGCTGCCGCTGCCCAAGGGCGCGTCGATCCGCATCCGCATCGGCGATGCCCGCGAGGGCCTGGCCCGTCTGCCCGCCGCGCTCGTCGGCAACGTCGACCTGCTGATCTCGGACGTGTACGCCGGGTCGCAGACGCCCGCGCACCTCACCACCGTCGAGTTCTACTCGGCCGCCGGGCAGCTGCTCGCGCCCGGGGGGGTGCGCCAGCAATCCGGGGGTCTGGGGCGCAGCCCCAGTGGGGGCGGGGTGCTGCTCGTGAATGTCGCCGACGGCGCGGGTCTGCGGTTCGCGCGGCGACAGGTCGCCACGGTGCGCGCGGTGTTCGAGCACGTGATCGTCCTCGCCGAAGTGCAGGTGCTCAAGGGCCGCCGGTTCGGCAACCTCGTGATCGCGGCATCGCGATCGCCGCTGCCCTCCGAGTGGCTGCCCCGGCTCATGGCAGCCGGTCCCCACCCGGCGAAGGTCGCCCAGGGCGCCGAGCTCGAGGAGTTCGCACTCGGCGCACGAGTGGCGACGGATGCCGATTCCACGCCGTCTCCGCGGCCGGCGGCATCCGTCTTCGAACGCCGCCCCTGACATCCGCTCCGTCAGCGGCGCGTCCGCCTCGGCCTTCGCGAAGCGCGGGGCACACTTGAGGAGCGAACCCTGTTGTTGATGCACCCTGTTGTTGATGCACCCTGGTCTTTATGCACACGTCGCGCGGAGAGGAGTCGAAGGTGAGCTACATCCACGGGTATGACCCCGATACCCTGCGCGAGCAGGTCGATCTGCGCGCCTGCAAAGACCGGCTCGACGAGATCGGCGAGCAGCGGAGCCTGCCCGCCCTCCTCGAGCGGGTCTGGCTGCTGAAGGTGCTCGGCCGGCTCGAGGACTCGCTCGTGCTGTCGGAGCAGTCGGTGCGCGTCGCGCGCATGGCCGGAACCCGCAAAGACCTGCTGCGCGCGCGCATCCTGCACGCGTCGGTGCTGCAGTTCCGCGGCGCGTACGCCGCCGCCGAGCAGGAGCTCACCTCGTGCGCCTACGAGGCCGAAGGCAAGGACTGGAACTCGATCGCGGCGTTCGCGTACACCCACCGCGGCAAGGTCTTCTACGACGCCGGGGACTTCGTCTCGGCGCGGGCCGACTTCAAACGCGCGCTGTTCCTGCGCCAGGAGTCCGGCGCCTCCGACGACCAGCTCGAAGCGGCCCTGCTGGCGATCGACGCCGCCGACCGACGCCGCACCGGCGCGTCGGTCGCCAGCTGAGCCGGCCGGCTCACTCCACCGCCCTGCAGTGTCGTAAGTACGTTCTACTCTCGCCGACATGTCAGATCTTCATCGTGTGCGCGCCTGGGCCGACGCGCTGATCGCCCACCACCTGGACGACTCGTGGTCGTTCGGATTCGACAACGCCAAGCGCCGCGCCGGTCTGTGCGACTACACGCGCAAGCGCATCAGCGTCTCCCGCTATCTCGCCGCCCGCTACGACGACGACACGAACCACCAGACGCTGCTGCACGAGGTCGCCCACGCGCTGGCCGGCGCGAAGGCCGGGCACGGCCCGAAGTGGAAGGCCGTGGCCCGCGATCTGGGCTATGTCGGCGGCACGACCCACCAGGGCGAGACGGCCACGGAGCTGGCTCCCTGGATCGGCGTGTGTCCTGCCGGGCACCTCGCGTACCGGCACCGACGCGTGACGCGGCCGACCTCGTGCGCGAAGTGCGCCCCGCGGTTCGACGAGCGTTTCGTGTTCACCTGGTCGCGGCGCGAGATCAGTCCGGCTGCCCGGCTCGCGGCGATGACTCCGAGGTAGAAGCGGGTCAGAACGCGCGCACCCGGCCAGCGCGAGTCCGCGGGCGCAGACCGGGTGCGAGACTGGGTCGATGCGCATCCTGCTCAAGCTCGTCATCGACTGCGACGCGGATGCCGCCTGGCGGGCGGTGCACTCCCCTCGCGCAGTCGCCGAGCTCTACGGACCCCTGATGGACATGTCTCCGCTCGACCCCGACGGGCTGCCCACGACCTGGGAGCCCGGCGACGACGCGCCGGTGCAGCTCGCGCTGGCCGGCATCGTGCCGATGGGGCGCCAGCTGATCCACTTCAGTGAGCGCACCGTGCAGGACGCGAACGGGCCGGTGCGCATCTTCCGCGACAGCGGGATTCCGCTCACGGGTCCGCTGGCGAACCTGGACGTGTGGGACCACCAGATGGCGATCTCGCCGGCTCCCGGCGATCCGACCAGGACCCTGTGGCGCGATCGGCTCACGATCGGCGGCCCGGCCGCGTTCGCCGTGTGGCCGGTGCTGTGGGCGACCTGGCAGTGGCGTGGTGCGCGGATCACGGCGATGGCGCCGACCTGGGCGCACGACCCCGAGCCCGC